>CAMFRO010000009.1 GCA_945982035.1 uncultured Clostridia bacterium
GAGGATGTTCAGAAGAAAAAGGAAAGCGAAATTCTTTCTATCTAAGTTGTTAAGGGACGGCTTTTTGCCGTCCCTCAAACTGTTTTTTTAGGAGCAGAGATATGGCTATTTTTTCTAAAAAAAATCAAGACACATTTACCGATGCTCAAGATTTTACCGTACTGCCGGAGCATATTGGAATTATTATGGACGGCAACGGAAGATGGGCAAAGAAACGTGGCTTGCCCCGTACTGCCGGTCATAAAGCCGGAGCAGAGGTTTTCAAATCTATTTCAAAGGAATGTGACAGGCTTGGTATTAAGTATGCCACCTTTTATGCCTTTTCCACAGAAAATTGGAAACGTCCTCAGTCAGAGGTTGATGCCCTTATGGCTTTGTTTAAAAATTATCTGCTTGAGGCAAAGGCTGATGTAAAAGCTGCCGGTAAAATTAAGCTTAAATTTATCGGTGAGCGTAAGGGTATTTCCAACGATTTGCTTAAGCTAATGGATGAGGCAGAGGAGGAAACTAAGGACCATACAGGCACTACTGTTTATCTCGCAATAAATTACGGAGGCAGACAGGAGATTACATCCGCAGTAAATAAGCTTATTTCCTCCGGTAAAAAGGAAATCACCGAGCAGGATATTTCGGACAATATTTTTACTGTTCCCGAATGTGATTTAATTATAAGACCCTCCGGTGAGCAAAGGCTTTCAAACTTCCTTTTGTGGCAGTCTGCATACAGTGAGTTTTGGTACAGTGATGTACTTTGGCCTGATTTCACAAACGATGACTTACACGAAGCTTTAAGAGCATTTGAAAACAGAAACAGGCGCTTCGGTGCATAATTATTTCCGAAAATAAGGAGAATATCTATGAAACAAAGAGTTATTACCGCAGTTGTGCTTTTGGCACTTCTTGCTTTGGTTGTTTGGCAGATTTATACACCTTTGTTTATTGCGGTTATTGCATCTTTCTCAGCCATTGCCGCAAATGAAATTATGAAATGTGCGAAAATCAGCAATAAATTTTTGCTTATCGCAGGTACTGTATTCGCCTTTTGCGTACCGCTTTTTTCAAATGAAAGCATTATGGAGCCGTTAATCAGCTCGTATATGTGGTACTGCTTTATCGGTGCGGTTCCTAAAATCGTCTATGTGATTGTATTGGTAATTGCATTTTTCCTGGCAATGCTTAAGGGGTATTCTCATACAAAATTTGAGGATGTTGCAATAGCAATTGTTGCAAGTGTTATTGTTCCTTACGGATTTTCCCTTTTCGGCGTTATGCGTGATATTGGCGGATTTAAGTCACAAATTGGTATATATCTTATTTTCTACGCACTTATTTGTGCTCTGGGTACAGACAGCGGTGCACAGCTTGGCGGAATGGCATTCGGTAAAACGAAAATGTCACCTAATATTTCGCCTAAAAAAACAGTTGAAGGTGCAGTCAGCGGTATTGTTTTCAGCCTTATATTAAATGCCGTTGCCATTGTCCTTTATAATCATATTGCAGTATCACCTCTTACAACAACACAGACCTCCGTGCTTATGATTGCTGCACCTTTTGTATCATTTTTAAGTATGATGGGCGACCTTACCGCCTCTGTCTTAAAGCGCAATTTCGGCGTAAAGGATTTCGGAAAAATTTTTCCCGGCCATGGCGGTGTAATGGATAGATTTGATTCATCCTTGTTTACACTTCCGATTACATACTGCATTGCATTATTTATTGTATAATCAGGTGAAATTATGACTAAAAATATATCTTTACTCGGCTCAACAGGCTCAATAGGAACTCAGTCGCTGGATGTTTGCAGAATGCATAATTACAGCGTAAAATGCCTTAGTGCTAATTCAAATGTTAAATTGATGGAACAACAGATAAGAGAGTTTAAGCCCGAGCTTGTCTGCCTTATGGATGAAAAAAGTGCGGCTGATTTGAAAAAACGAGTTGCCGATACAAGCGTTAAGGTTGTGTCCGGTATGCAGGGACTTATTGAATGTGCCGTGTATGATAACGCCGATACGGTGTTAAATTCAGTTGTGGGTATGGTAGGACTTCAGCCAACCCTTGAAGCCATTAAGGCTAAAAAAACAATTGCCCTTGCCAATAAGGAAACTCTTGTGGCAGGCGGTCATCTTGTTACAAATCTTGCAAGGGAATGCGGCGTTGACATTCTTCCTGTTGACAGTGAGCATTCTGCAATTTTTCAGTCAATGCAGGGATGTCCCCGTAAGCAGGCAATTAAGAAAATAATTCTTACTGCCTCCGGCGGACCGTTTTTCGGTAAAAAATTAAGAGAGCTTGAAAATGTTACCGCCGCCGATGCATTAAAGCATCCCAATTGGGATATGGGTGCAAAAATCACCATAGATTCTGCTACAATGATGAATAAGGGACTTGAATTTATTGAGGCAAAATGGCTTTTTGATATGCCAAATGACGATATTGAAATAGTAATTCACCGTGAGTCCGTTGTTCATTCTGCAATAGTTTACAGAGATAATTCTGTTATTGCACAGCTTGGCGTTCCCGATATGAGAATACCTATTCAGTATGCGCTGACTTATCCCGAAAGGCTTGAAAGCCCCGTGAAACCGCTGTCCTTGGCGGATTACGGCAAGCTAACCTTCTTTGAACCGGATTATGACACCTTTAAATGCATAAATGTGTGCAAGGAAGCTATTGAAATGGGCGGACTTCATCCTGCCGCTGCCAACGGTGCAAATGAAGAAAGCGTAAAATTATTCCTTGAGGGTAAAATTAAATTCACCGATATTGCATATCTTAATAACGAGGCTATGAAGAACGCCGAAGATAAGAAAGATTTTACACTTCAGGATGTTCTTGATACTGACAGAAAAGCAAGAGATTTTGTACTTGAGGCGATTAAGTGTTAACTAATATTTGGAATACTGTATATCCCATATTGATTGCAATTTTGTTTTTTGAGCTTATTATCATAATTCACGAGGCAGGGCATTTCATTGCCGCCCGACTTATGAAGATTAAAGTAAATGAATTTTCTATCGGTATGGGACCGAAAATTATTCAGCGTAAAAAAGGCGATACTGCATATACTCTAAGACTGATTCCCTTCGGCGGCTACTGTGCAATGGAGGGCGAGGATGAGAGTAGTGACGATGAAAACGCTTTTTCTAATAAAAAGGTTATTCAGCGTATATTTGTTGTGGTTGCCGGTGCATTAATGAATTTGATTTTGGGCTTGATTATAATTTCAATTATGCTTTGCACCCAAAGTCTTATCGGCACTAACACCGTTGCAAAATTTGATGCAGATGCCGTTAGCTCCTCCGCACTTCAGGTAGGAGATAAGATTAAATCAATAGACGGTATGCGTGTATATACGGCTACCGACGTGTCAACGGGACTTTCACGTAGCACTGATGACAGTGTGTCAATGATAGTACAGCGGCAGGGAAAGGATATAGAAATTGATGTTCCTTTCAAAACAGAAAGGTATGAGGGGCATCAGTATTTAGCAATGGATTTTTATATCCTCGGTGTGAAAAAAACGCCGGGCAATGTGATTTTGAACACCTTTAAGGAATGGGTGTCCTATACGAGAATGGTGTTCCTGTCCGTCCATGATATCATTGTAGGTCGTTTCGGATTTAGTGATTTGGCAGGTCCTGTCGGCACAGTTTCGTTGGTTTCCGATGCAGTTAAGGTAAGCCTGCCGTCAATGCTTAGAATTATGGCTCTGCTTACAATTAATGTGGGACTGTTTAATCTTTTTCCTATTCCGGCATTGGACGGATGGAGATTGTTTTTGCTTGCATTTGAAGGTATTACAAGAAAGAAAATGCCGTCCAGATGGGAATGGGCAATTAACAGTGTAGGTCTTGTTCTTCTTTTAGGACTTATGTGCGTTATCACTTTTTCGGATATAACGAAGCTTATAAAATAGATGCAATAAAATTTTATTAAATAAAACCAAGTATGGTGATTGATATGAAAAGAAATTCTAAGAAAATTAAAATAGGAAATACCTTTATCGGCGGCGGCTCGCCTGTGCTTGTGCAAAGTATGATTAACGTGCCGTCAACTGATATTGAAGGCTCAGTAAAGCAGGCTGTTGAGCTTGAGAAAGCAGGCTGTCAGGTAATAAGGTTTGCCGTACCCGATAACGACGCCCTCGCTCTTGTGGAGCCTATCAAAAACGCAGTCAGCGTTCCTCTTGTGGCAGATATTCATTTTGATTACAGACTGGCCCTCGGCGCCGCCGAACGTGGCATTGATAAAATAAGAATTAATCCGGGCAATATCGGATCACAGGATAGAGTTAAAGCCGTTGCCGATATATGCCGTCAGAAAAATATTCCTATAAGAATAGGTGTAAATTCAGGCTCCCTTGAAAAAGAAATTCTCGCCGAATATGGCTCTCCCACGCCGGAGGCTATGGTGAAATCTGCCCTGTATCATGCCTCACTTCTTGAAAAATTTGATTTTGACGATATTGTTATTTCAATAAAATCATCTAATGTTAACACAATGATTAAGGCTTACGAGCTTGCCGCCGAGGAGTGCAATTATCCGCTTCACCTTGGTGTTACCGAGGCAGGTACAAGGCGTATGGGCATAATTAAATCCTCTGTGGGTATCGGCTCTCTGTTGACTCACGGCATAGGAGATACAATTCGTGTCAGCCTTACCGACGATCCTGTACAGGAGGTTTATGCCGCCTTTGATATTTTGAAAGCAATAGGACTTAAAACGGACTGTCCGTATCTTATTTCCTGTCCAACCTGCGGACGTACAAGAATTGATTTGGTCGGTCTCGCCAATAAGGTTGAAGAAAGGTTAAGAGGCTGCAACAAGCCTATTAAGGTTGCCGTTATGGGATGTATAGTTAACGGTCCCGGTGAAGCAAAGGAGGCTGATATCGGCATTGCCGGCGGCGACGGATGCGGATTGATTTTCAAAAAAGGCGAAATTCTCCGCAAGGTTGATGAAGATAAATTACTTGACGAATTGATGAAAGAGATAGATAAGTTATAATGATGCAATTTTACAATTATTTTGCAAATTACATAAAGGACAGCGACCTTGCCGTAATCGGCACGGGAGAAATCTTTAATCTTAAAATAAGACGTGCTTCAAGAACGGTAGAAATCGGCATTGCTCTTGACAGTGTTGTGGATTATTCCGTTATTGACTCTGCTCAAAAATCCTTGGCGGAAAATATGGAGCTTAAGAAAGCAATTATAAAGTGCAGGTATCCCAAGTCTGCCTTCAATGTTGATGAGATAGAGAAAATTCTTCAGCCGATTTGCAGTGCCCATGCTGTAATTAACGGCTTTTTCAGCGGTGTTGAGGGTGCGGTTGAGGATGATACGCTGACATTGTTTTTGAAAATGGGCGGTAAAGATGTGCTTGAAGCGCAAAAAATTGATACCGTAATTTCTCAGTACTTATATGAAAGCTTTGATATTGACTGTACTGTGTCCTTTATGGAAGTACAGGCATTTGATATTGAAAAAGCAGTAAAGCAGGCAGTCAGCGAAAAGCAACAGGAAAAAATTAAGGAAAAGGAAGAAAAAGAGAAAAATGCTACCCACGAAATTTTGGGTAATACACCTCTTTACGCCGATACAAGAAAGGTTATTTTCGGCAGACAGATTAGAGAGCTTCCCAAGCCTATTAACGAGGTAAGTCCTGACGATGGATTTATTACCGTATGGGGCGATGTGCTTAAAAGCGAAAGCAGGGATACAAAAAGGGGAGATTCAAAAATATTCTCCTTTGATATCTCCGATTATACCTCATCAATCACCGTAAAAATGTTTGACAAAAATGCTGTCATTGAGCCTGTTATTAAATCAATCGGCTCCGCCGGTACAGTTATCATTAACGGCTCTTATCAATATGATAAGTTTTCCAATGAATTTGTGCTTCGCCCAAACTCAATAGAAAGCGTTAAGAAAAGCGAAAAAGAGGATAACGCACCTGAAAAGAGAGTAGAGCTTCATCTTCATACCTCAATGTCGGAAATGGATGGAATCAGCTCAGCTAAGCAGCTTGTAGAGCGTGCGGCAAAATGGGGACACAGAGCCGTTGCCGTTACAGACCACGGTGTTGTACAGGCTCTGCCTGAGGCTTATGCACAGGCAAAAAAATCCGGCATTAAGCTTATTTTGGGTATGGAGGGTTATGTGGTTGATGACGAGCTATATCCCGATTTTATGAATATGAAATTAAAGGAGTTTAGACGTAATCATATTATTCTTCTTGTTAAAGAGGACACCTCAATGGACGAGGATATACCCAAGGAGGAGCGCAAGTACGGACGTAAAAATCTTTACGAGCTTATAAGCCATTCAAATGTTAAAACCTTTAAATCACGTCCCCTTATTCCAAAATCGCTGCTTGCACAAAAGCGTGCAGGTATTCTTATAGGCTCCGCCTGCGAGCAGGGCGAGGTTTATCAGGCGATATTGAGAAATGAAAGTCAGGAAAAAATTGAGGAAATTGCCTCTTTTTACGACTACCTTGAAATTCAGCCAAACGGTAATAACGCCTTTATGCTTCGCAGTGAAAGGGAGCTTCACGAAGGAGTTAACAGCGAAGAGGATTTAATCAATATAAACAAACGTATAATTGATATTGCCGACAAGCAGGGCAAGCTTGTAGTAGCCACAGGCGACGTTCATTTTCTTGATGAAAAAGACGCTCAGTTCAGAGCGATTATTATGGCGTCAAAGGGATTTGACGACGCCGATAATCAGGCACCATTGTATTTCAAAACCACTGAAGAAATGCTTGAGGATTTTGCTTGGGCAGGGGATAGAGCAAAGGAATTTGTTATTGACAATCCAAATAAAATTGCCGATATGATTCAGGATAACATCCCCCCGATTCCACCCGGAACCTTTCAGCCTCATATTGACGGCGCAAACGAGGAGCTTACAGAAAAATGCTGGAGTATGGCAAAGGACCTTTACGGCGACCCTGTTCCCGAATATGTTGCGTCACGTCTTGAACGTGAGCTTCAGTCAATAATAGGTCACGGATACGGTGTGCTTTACGTTATCGCAAAGCGTCTTGTTGAGGAGTCGGAGAGAAACGGCTATCTTGTAGGCTCACGAGGCTCCGTTGGTTCATCACTTGCCGCTCATTTCGGCGGTATTTCCGAGGTTAATCCTCTTGCACCTCACTATTATTGTAAAAAATGTAAGCATAGCGAATTTTTCCTAAAGGGTGAATACGGCTCAGGCTTTGACCTACCGCCTAAAAATTGTCCCGAATGCGGCGAACCTATGAAGCGTGACGGACACGAAATCCCATTTGAAACATTTTTGGGATTTGACGGCGATAAGGAGCCGGATATTGACCTTAATTTCTCCGGCGAGTATCAGTCACGCTCTCACAGATTTACCGAGGAGCTTTTCGGTAAAGAATATGTGTTCAAAGCGGGAACAATGGCAACCGTTGCCGATAAAACTGCTTACGGCTATGTGTGCAAGTATCTTGAGGAACGAGATTTGTATGCATCTACCTCAAGGGCGGAAATTGACAGGCTTACTGTGGGATGTACAGGTATTAAGAGAACAACAGGTCAGCATCCGGGAGGTATGGTTGTTGTTCCCGATAAATATACTGTGGAGGACTTTACGCCTATTCAGTATCCCTCAAATGATGAGAAAAAGGGTACATATACAACACATTTTGACTTTAAAAATTCACTTCACGATACCCTGCTTAAATTGGACGAGCTGGGGCACGATAATCCCACCCTTTATAAATATCTTGAGGATTCAACCGGCGTTCCCGTTATGGATGTTGATTTATCCGATCCTAAGCTTTATGAGTTGATTACATCAACAAAGCCGCTGGGAATTTCTCCCGAGGATATTGACTGCGAAACCGGTACCCTTGCAATTCCCGAAATGGGTACACCTTTTGTTATTGGCATGCTTGTTGAAGCACAGCCGAAAACCTTCTCAGACCTGCTGCAAATTTCGGGCCTGTCCCACGGCACAGACGTGTGGCTTGGTAATGCACAGGAGCTTATCAATAACGGAACATGTACAATTTCCGAGGTTATCGGATGCCGTGACGATATTATGACGTATCTGCTTCATAAGGTTGAAGCTTATGAACGAAACACAGGCAAGGAGTCACCATTAACTAAAAAGGACTGCTTTAAAATTATGGAATATACCCGAAAGGGTAAAGCACCAAAAGAGCTTCCTCCTTACGAGGACGCAATGAAAGCCATAGGTGTTGAGCAGTGGTATATTGACTCCTGCTATAAGATTAAATATATGTTTCCTAAGGCTCATGCGGCGGCTTATGTTATTGCCGCACTGCGTATTGCCTGGTACAAGATTTATTACCCCATTCATTTTTATTCTGCTTTCTTCACCGTTCGTGGCGGAGCCATTGACGCTGTTGCCGCCGTTCAGGGTAAAGAGGCGGTTAAAAAGAAAATGCAGGAAATCAAGCTAAAGGGCAACGACGCCACTGCAAAGGAGGAATCACAATACGTGGTGCTCCAGATTGTAATAGAGATGCTTGCCCGTGGATTTGAGTTTTTACCTGTTGATTTGTATAAATCCGATTGGCGTGTGTATCAGATTGAGGACGGTAAAATACGTCTGCCATTCTCCGCCATTGACGGTATAGGTGAAACTGCCGCCCAGGCTATTGCCGATGCGGTAAAAAGAAATCCCGACGGCTTTATCGCCTCCGATGATTTGGCAAATGAGCCGGGTGTGGGCAAGTCGGTGGTAGATGCTCTTAGAAACGCAGGCGCATTGGGTGATTTGCCCGAAACTAAACAGATTTCTCTGTTTTAAAAATAACAGTTGACAATGGTACTTTATTGTGTTAGCATATTAGCACGCTAAAGTGAATTAACTGTGAGGTTACTATATGAAAAGATATTCAAAAATTACTCCTGAGGGCAGTCGTGATTATCTCTTTGAGGAATGTGACGACCGCCGTAAGGTTGAAAGAATTTTGTCCGATTTGTTTAAAGAAAATTCTTACAGAAAGGTTATTACCCCTGCCATAGAATTTTTTGACGTGTTTAAAAGCAATAATGCCGGTATAGAGGCGGAGGAGATGTATAAGCTCACCGACTCAAAGGGCAGAACCACAGTGCTTCGTCCTGATAATACTATGCCTATCGCCCGAATGGTTGCAACAAGACTTAATTCAGAGGCCTTTCCCGTAAGACTTTACTATAACCAAAGTGTTTTTGTAAGAGGTAAGGACCTTGCCGGCAAGGTTAACGAAATTGCCCAGAGCGGTGTTGAATTTATCGGCGACGGCAGTATTGAGGCTGATGTTGAAGTTATAAAAATGGCTGTTGAAAGCCTTGAAAGATGCGATCTTAATTCCTTTAAAATTGAAATAGGCAATGCGGCTTTCTTTAATGCAATTCTTGATAAAATGAATATCTCCGACACCTGCAAGGCGGATATTTGCAACTTGATAGAGGGCAAAAATTACGGTGCGCTTAACGATTTGCTAAACCGTATTGAGCCTTGCAGAGAGGCTGATGTTATTAAACGCCTGCCCCGTCTATTCGGTGGATGCGAGGTTATACAAGAGGCCAAAAATATTTATAATGACCATAAGGCTAACGAGGCTCTTGACTATCTTAAGGATGTGTATGATAAGCTCTGCAACGCAGGACTTGAAAAGTATATTATGCTTGATTTAGGACTTGTTAACAGAAGCAATTACTATACAGGCGTAATTTTCCACGGCTATGCCGAAGGCTCAGGCATTTCTGTTTTGTCAGGCGGACGCTACGATAATCTGCTTGAGGAGTTCGGTATGCCGGCACCTGCTATCGGCTTTGCCGTAGAGGTGGGTGCACTGTGCGAGGCTATGCGTGAGGTTATAAATGTTGAAAGACCGATACGTATTGCATTGACTAAGGGAAGACTTGAAAAATGCTCTGTCAGCATGTTTAAGACAATGGGACTTGATACGTCACAGCTTGAAAATAAAGGACGCAGACTGATTTTACCTGTTGATAAGTACGAGGCAGTGCTGTCAAAGGCTCCTGATGTAATTACTTACGTTGAGCACGGCGTTTGTGACATCGGTATCGTTGGCAAGGATACTATTGTTGAGCACGGTACCTCCTTCTATGAGGTTATGGACCTTAATATCGGTAGATGCAGATTTGCTCTTGCCTGTCCCAAGGGAACCGATTTTTTCTCAGGCTATAAGAGAAAGGTTGTTGCATCAAAATATCCAAAGGTTGCAAAGGACTTTTTTGAATCAAAGGGAATGGACGTTGACATCATTAAAATTGAGGGTAGTGTGGAGCTCGCACCTCTTTTGGGCCTTGCCGACGGTATTGTGGATATTGTTGAAACAGGCTCAACTCTAAAGGAAAACGGACTTGAAATAGTAGAAGAAATTATGCCTATTTCCGCAAGAGTAATTATAAATATGGCTTCTATGAAGCTCAGAAAAGCAGAAATTGAAGAATTTTTGACTGATTTGGAGCTTGCAAGTCAGGTGTAGGAGGATGAAAATGAAAATCACCAAAGCAAACGGCAAGGCGGAATATGCCCTTGTTGAAAACCTTAAAAAGCGTGCCGGTGAAACCGATGCGAAAATTGTTGATATAGTAACCAATATACTTAAAAGCGTTAAGGATGACGGAGACGAAGCAGTAAGAGAATTTACCGTTCGTTTTGACGGCGGCTTGCCTAAAAAATTCATTATTGAAAAGGACGAGCTTCAAGACTATCTTGATAAGGTTGACGATGATTTTAAAAACGCAATTATAAATGCAAAAAACAACATATTTGACTTCCATCAGCGTCAGGCACAGCAGTCCTGGTTGACTACTAAGGAAAACGGCGTAATTATGGGTCAGCGTGTGCGTGGCCTTAAAAGAGTGGGTATTTACGTTCCCGGCGGAACAGCTGCTTATCCCTCATCTGTTTTGATGAACGCCATTCCGGCAAAAATCGCCGGCGTTGAGGAAATTATTATGGTTACTCCTCCCGGCAAGGACGGCAATCCTAACGAAAATATTATGGCAGCCGCCGCAGTCGCCGGTGTTGACAGAGTATTTCTTGTGGGCGGTGCTCAGGCTGTTGCGGCACTTGCCTACGGTACGGAAAAAATACCGAAGGTTGATAAAATTGTAGGCCCCGGAAATATTTTTGTTGCCACGGCAAAAAAACTTCTTTACGGCGTTGTTGATATTGATATGGTGGCAGGTCCCTCCGAAATTCTTATTGTTGCCGATAGAACGGCAGAGCCGTCGTTTTTGGCAGCGGATTTAATGAGTCAGGCAGAGCATGATACTCTTGCAAGTGCAATCCTGCTTACCACATCCTCGGAGCTTGCAAAGGCAACCTTAAGAGAAATAGACAAGCAGGTTAAATACCTTGACAGGCAGGAGATTATTCTTCAGTCACTTGAAAATTACGGCGAAATTATTGTGTGCGAGGATTTGCAGCAGGCTATTGATTTTGCCAACGAGCTGGCACCCGAGCACCTTGAGCTTTGTATAAGCGAGCCTCTTAAATATATCGGCAAGGTTGATAATGCAGGCTCTGTATTTCTCGGAAACTGGTCACCTGAGCCGCTTGGCGACTACTATGCAGGACCAAACCACGTTTTACCCACTTCAGGCACGGCGAGATTTTTCAGTCCTCTTTCTGTGGACAGCTTTATTAAAAAATCATCATTTATCTACTATACACCTGCCGAGCTTCGCAATGCGAAGGACGATATAATCAAGCTTGCGGACACCGAGGGCCTTACTGCCCACGCAAACTCAATTAAAGTAAGATTTGAATGAGGTAAATTCTATGAGAATAGCAACGGTAGAAAGAAATACTAAGGAAACACAGATAAAAATTGAACTTAATCTTGACGGCGGAGATGTTGAAATTTCAACAGGTATCGGCTTTTTTGACCATATGCTTACCGCATTCGGCGTTCACGGTGGATTCGGCTTAAATGTAAGTGTTAACGGCGATCTTGACGTTGATACGCACCACACCGCTGAGGATACGGGTATCGCTCTTGGTACAGCCTTTAAAAATGCGTTGGGTGATATGGGCGGTATTCAGCGTTACGGTACATTTTTTGTCCCTATGGATGAAAGTCTTGCCTGTGTGAGTCTTGATATTTCAAACAGACCGTTTCTCGTTTTTAACGCTGATTTTAAGCAGGAATTCTGCGGTGATTACGAAACCTGCGTAACCGAGGAGTTTTGGCGTGCCTTTGCCGAAAATGCAGGTATTACGCTTCACATAAACGTTCCCTACGGCAATAATGCACATCACCAGATTGAAGCGATATTCAAGGCTGCGGCACATGCACTTAAAATTGCCGTTGTTAAAAATTCGGACGGCTCTGTTTTATCTACTAAAGGAGTATTGTAATGATAATTTTTCCTGCAATAGATATTATCGACGGCAAGCCCGTTAGACTTTTTAAGGGCGATTTTTCCACTGCACAGAGAGTTGCAGATGACGCTTTGCAAACGGCATTTGATTTTGCTAAAGCAGGAGCTGATTGGATTCATATGGTTGATTTGGATGGCTCACTGCAGAAAAAAAGAGTAAATAGTGAAACCTTTGTTACCGTTGCGAAGGAAACCTCGCTTAAGGTTGAGTTAGGCGGCGGAATACGTACCATGCAGGATATTGATTATTATGCCTGCAACGGTATCAGCCGTGTAATTCTCGGCTCTGTTGCTCTTAAAAATCCAAAGCTTGTTGAAGAAGCGGTAAAGGAATTCGGCGACTTAATAGCCGTTGGAATTGATGCCAAAAACGGATATGCCGCCACCGAGGGTTGGACTGAAGATTCCGATATTTATTATATTGATTTGGCTCGCCGTATGGAGGATGTGGGAGTTAAAACTATAATTTATACCGATATTTCCAAGGACGGCACTCTCAGCGGTCCCAACGTGGAACAGCTAATAAAGCTTAACGATGCCGTTTCCTGTAACATTACCGCATCCGGCGGTGTTACTGATATTAACGACATCATAACCCTGCGTGATAATGAGCTTTACGGTGCAATATGCGGTAAATCTATTTATCAAGGCACTTTATCACTTGCCGAAGCGGTGGAGGTGTGCAACAATGATTGATGTAGAAAAGTATTTTAAAAAAGCAGATTTAATTCCTGCCGTAATTCAGGAGGAGTCAACAGGCGAGGTGCTTATGCTCGCATATATGAATAGAGAGTCTATGCAGAAAACCCTTGAAACAGGCTACACTTGGTTTTGGTCACGTTCAAGACAGGAGCTTTGGAATAAGGGTGCAACCTCGGGACATTTGCAAAAAATTGTGTCAATAAAGGGCGACTGCGACGATGATACATTGCTTATAAAGGTTATACAAACAGGCGCCGCCTGTCATACCGGCTCGCATAGCTGCTTTTTTAACGATATAGAATTCAGTAAAGACGGAGAATAAAAATGGACAGTATTAAAGATAGTATCAAAAATGATTACGAAACCATACTCGCCAGGAGAGATGCAAAGGAGGACGGCTCATATACTTGCTATCTCTTTGAGCAGGGCATTGATAAAATCCTCAAAAAAGTAGGTGAGGAGTCAACGGAAATGGTCATTGCCGCAAAAAACGGTGTTAAAGACGAAACTGTTGGAGAAATCTGCGACCTTATTTATCACACCCTTGTTATGATGGTTGATCAGGGAATAACCCTTGAGGATGTAAAGGAAGTTCTTGATAAGCGTGCCGAAAAGGCCGGCAATTTAAAAAAATTCCACGTTGTAGATAAAAATTCTTAAATTAAGGGTAGATTAAAATGGCGCATAAAAGATGGGTAGTGCGTGAGGCAGATAAAGAAAAAGCGTCAGCACTAAGTGAAAAATTTAATATTGACCCATTTATCGCCTTTTTGATGGTATCAAGGGGTATTGATGACGATTTGTCCGCTTCATCCTTTTTGTCGGACAGCTTTGAAATCGTATCTCCTTTTGATTTTGCCGATATGGAAGAGGCTTCTTTTGTTATAGGCGACGCTATTGATAACGGAGAGAGAATTTGCATTTACGGCGACTATGATTGTGACGGCGTTACGGCTACTGCATTGCTTTATACCTTCCTGCGTGACGAGGGCGCAGATGTTTTTTATTATATCCCCGACCGTGAAAGCGAGGGCTACGGACTCAATAATTCAGCCGTGGATAAAATAAAGAATATGGGTGCCGATTTAATTGTCACCGTGGATAACGGAATTTCCTGTGTTGAACAGGCTGAGCATATCTATGAACTTGGTATGCGTCTGGTAATTACCGACCATCACCAAATAGGCGATGCTATGCCTAAGGCGGAGGCAATAGTAAATCCTCACCGTGTTGATAATAACCTCAAATTTAAGGATTACTGCGGAGTCGGTGTTGCCTTTAAGCTTGCCTGTGCAATGTACGAGGGCAGTGTTGACGATTTAGTGGAAAAATATATTGATTTAGTCGCCATAGGCACAATAGCCGACGTTGTTCCTCTCGTTTATGAAAACCGTGCATTTGTAAAAGCAGGACTTAACAAAATCAATAATAATCCCCGTCCCGGTATTTCAGCCTTTAAAAATGAGGATTCTTTGACGGACAAGGAATATACCTGTACGGATATAGCCTTCCGTCTTTGTCCTAAAATCAATGCCGCCGGTCGCATAGACAGTGCACTTAAGGCAATGGAGTTTCTTATCTGTGATAATGATGAGGATGCCTCCTTCAAATGTGAACAGCTTTTTATTGACAATACTCATCGTCAGGAAATTGAAAAAAATATTCTTGACGATATTGATGAAAAAATAAGTAAAAATCCTAATCTTGTGCAGGGCAGGGTTATCGTTATTGACGGCGAGGGTTATCACCACGGCGTTATCGGTATTGTTGCCTCTCATATAGTGGAAAAATATTCAAAGCCTGCTATAATAATAGGTGTTGATGAAAGCTCTGCTGCAAGAGGCTCTGCCAGGTCTGTTGAGGGATTTAACATTTTTGAGGCAATCAGTGCCTGCAGCGAGGATTTGATTCAGTTCGGCGGACATCCCTTGGCGGCAGGAATTACCATTGACAAGGATAAAATCGATTTGTTCAGGCAGCATATAAATGAATACGCCTATGAGAATTATCCTGTAATGCCCGCCGGTCAAATTGTCCTTGATTGCAAGCTGTCACCCTTTTATTTAACTCTTGATTTGGTTGACAACCTAAAGGCATTGGAGCCCTGCGGAGAAATGAATCCTCCTGCGGTTTTCGGCATATTTAATATGAGCCTGGTTAGCGTTACTCCTCTCAGCGAGGGTAAGCATATAAGAATGGAGCTTGAGAAAAAGGGCAGAACAATTAAGGTTGTCAAATTTTCAACTCCGGTGGATAAATTCCCATATAAACAGGGCGATATGCTTAATCTTGCGGTTAAGGTATCAAAAAATCTGTACAAGGGCAAATGGTATCTTTCCGTGCGTGCCGTTGATGTGCGACTCGCCTCCACAGATGACGACAAGTATTTTAGTGAGCTTAACGACTATCAGATGTTTATTAATAAGGGAACTGCTTGTAATTCTCTTTATCCCCACCGAAACGTGTGTGCTGATGTATATCGTTATCTAAAGAAAAACGGCGGCTATAATTATTCATTTGATGATTTGTATTTTGAAATGCAAAGCAGTATTACTTATGGTCAGCTTAAATTTGCCCTTAAAGCATTTAAGCAGGCAGGTCTTATTAATTTAGATGACGGAAAAATTACGGTAAATACTGTAAATCAGAAGGTTGATTTAGAAGATACTCAAATTATTACTTTCCTGAAAGGAAGATTGAATATTGACTGAGGAATACAACGACAGATTTGACGAGTTTTTTGAACAGGTCAAGCAGAATAAGTCCTATGACAGCAAAAAAATAGAAAAGGCATATATGCTTGCAAGAGACGCCCACAAGGATCAGCGCAGACGATCCGGTGAGCCTTATATAATGCACCCTGTTGCCGTTGCAAAAATACTTTTTGACTTCGGTATGGATAACGAGTGTATCATCGCCGCATTGCTTCACGATGTTGTTGAGGATACAAAATACGACCTTGATTATATACAAAAGAATTTTGGTGAAACAGTTGCACTTCTTGTTGACGGAGTAACAAAGCTTGGCCAAATTCCTCTTTCCACCCGTGAGGAGGTTCAGGCGGAAAACATACGCAAAATGTTCATTGCAATGAATCAGGATGTGCGTGTAATTATTATTAAGCTTGCGGACAGATTGCATAATATGCGAACTCTCCAGCATATGCCCCCTTACAAGCAGCGTGAAAAATCTCTTGAAACGCTGGAAATATATGCCCCAATAGCCCACCGCTTGGGTATTCGTGCCTTTAAGGAGGAGCTTGAGGATCTGGCAATTCGCTATCTTGACCCCATTGCTTATAAAGAGATAGAGAATAATCTTTCTATGAAAAAGGAAGAGGGCGAGGTGTTTCTTGCCGATATAAAGCAGCAGATTAGTGATAAGCTTATTCCTATTATGAAAAACTGCCAGATTACTTCAAGGGTTAAGTCTGTACACGGCATATTCCGTAAGGTGTATATTAAGGGTAAGAATTTTGAGGAAATATACGATATCTACGCCGTGCGTATTATTGTTGATTCTATGATTGATTGCTATAACGCACTCGGTATCGTCCACGATATGTTTACACCTCTGCCCGGCAGATTTAAGGACTATATTTCCACCCCCAAGCCTAATATGTATCAGTCGCTTCACACCACGGTTTTGTCAAAGCAGGGCATACCCTTTGAAATTCAAATAAGAACCTGGGAAATGCACAGAACCGCTGAATTCGGTATTGCGGCTCATTGGAAATATAAGCTGGGCAAGGGCGGCAAGGATAATTTTGACACCTCTCTTCAATGGATTAACCGTATGCTTGAAACAGGTAATGCCGCTGAGGACGCCGTTGATATGGTTACCACTATCAAAGGTGATTTGTCTATTGAAGAAATATTTGTTTTCACACCAAAGGGTGATGTTAAATCCTTGCCTAAGGGTGCAACAGTAATAGATTTTGCCTATGCCATTCACTCTGCGGTAGGTAATAAAATGGTTGGTGCAAAGGTTGACGGAAGAATTGTGCCACTTGACACTAAATTAAAAACAGGGCAGATTGTTGAGGTCCTTACTTCAAATCAGCAGGGCAAGGGCCCCTCTCGTGACTGGCTTAATATTGTCAGAACAGGTGAGGCAAGGTCAAAAATCCGCTCCTGGTTTAAAAAAGAACGCCGTGATGAAAATATCGTACAGGGCAAGGAACAGCTTGTTCACGAATTCAAGCGTAATTTTATTAGATTTGAGGACAATCAGTATGAGGCGTTTGTGCAAAAAATTGCCGAGCGTCAGCATTTCAGCACAATAGACGATTTCTACGCCGCCATAGGATATGGCGGAATACAGATTAGCCGCCTTATGCCCGGTATTAAGGATGAATATAACCGTAACTGGGCTAAAAAAGAGGAACCGACAGTGCAGCCTATCAACAAGGTTGAGCAGGTTCACCGTGAGTCTAAATCCTCCGGTGGTGTTATCGTTGAGGGTATTGACAATTGTCTTATCAATATGGCAAGATGCTGTAATCCTCTCCCCGGTGAGCAAATTATCGGATTTATCACAAGAGGACACGGACTTACTATTCATCGCCGTGACTGTAAAAATGTTCCTGTTGATATAACACAGTCGCCGGAGCCGGAGCGTTGGGTAAAGGCAAGATGGGACGGCAATATCAAGGTTGATGCACGTTCTACCCTTAATGTTTATGCAATAGACCGTGACGGCGTTGTGCTTGATATTACAACAACCCTTGCGGCTGCACATATTAAAATCCATTCAATTAACGCTCGTCCCATTAATGACGGTAATTGCCTTACAACTCTAACCTTAAGCGTAAATGGTAAGGAGCATCTTGAAAATGTAATTAAAATGCTTAACAGAATACAGGGTGTATATCTGATTGAGCGCAGTGATTTATAACGGAGACAGTATGAAAGCAGTAATTCAGCGTGTAAAATATGCAAATGTAAAAATTAACGGAAAAGCAGTAGGGGAATGTAAGCAGGGCTTTATGATTCTCCTGGGTGTTATGAACGGTGACACTAAGCAGGATGCGGATAAGCTTGTTAAAAAAATCCCCAATCTGCGTGTGTTTGAGGATGAAAACGGCAAAATGAATTTATCCTGCCTTGATATTGACGGCGAAATGCTGGTGGTATCTCAATTCACCCTTTGTGCCGACTGCTCCCACGGCAGAAGGCCGTCTTTTACAAATTCCGCTCCTCCCGACGAAGCCAACGCATTGTATGAATATGTTGTTGAACAGCTTAAAAATTCAGGCGTTAAAAGCGTACAGACAGGCATATTCGGCGCAGATATGCAGGTGGAGCTTGTTAACGACGGACCTGTTACAATAATTCTTGACAGTGGTGACTTAAAATGACAGAGATAAAAAGTGAAGTGTTCGGTGATTTACAGAATAATTGTTATATTTTAACCGATAAGGAAACAGGGGAAAGTGCCCTTGTTGATTGCACCGAGGACAGCGAAAAGATGTTTTCCTTTATTGATGGTACAAGCCTTAAATATATTCTGCTTACTCACGGCCACTTTGACCATATCGGCGGAGTTGCCGCAGTTAAGGAAAAATACGGTTGTCAGGTTGTTATTTCTCAGCAGGACAGCCCCATGACTCTTTCCTCAAAAGCTTCTCTTGCGGCGTATTGCGGCTTAAGTCAAGAAGATTTTACCGCAGATATTACGGTCAGTGACGGCGATATAATCACTCTCGGCAATACAATAATTAAAGTTATGGCAACGCCCGGTCATACAAAAGGCGGCGTCTGCTATATTGCCGATGATAATATTTTTACCGGCGATACACTCTTTTTTTGCTCCTGCGGAAGAACGGATTTTCCCGGAGGCTCCTCGGCAGAAATTATGCAGTCGCTAAAAAAAATAGCCTCTCTAAAGGGTAATTATAATATTTACCCCGGACATGACAGAATTTCTACTCTTGATTTTGAAAGAAAAAACAACCCTTATATGAAATAATTATGGTACTTAAAAACATTAATCACAATATGTCATACAACACGCAAAAAATCTGTACGGCGTTTTTTCCGTTGGAGAAAATTTGTACAGACGGCGAAAGCGACATAATCGTGATAACCGAGAAAAAGGCGGATACTCTCAGCGTAAATGCAAGGGTGTATGACCGTCAAAATTACAGTGAATATAAGATTAGCGAAAACGAGGATACGGCAAACGCCATGTCCCTTTTGCTGTTTAATGTTTTAAGCGAGTTAACGTCCTTTCTGCCTCCTTGGGGTATTCTTTACGGCGTAAGACCTGCAAGACTTATGCACAGAAAATGTGAGGAATTGGGCGAGCAGGGTGCGCTTGAATATTTTACTGATAAGTGCCTTGTAAATCCCGATAAGGCAAAGCTTGCTCTTGATGTTATGAAGGCGGAAAATAAAATTATATCATTATCCGATGAAAGCTCCTTTTCTCTTTATGCTTCAATACCTTTTTGCCCCAGCAGATGTCTTTACTGCTCCTTTGTTTCCCACAGTATAGAGAATGCATCGGGACTTATTGATCAATATGTAGCTCTGCTTTGTGAGGAGCTAAAGCATATTGCCGCTATCGCAAAGGATTTGGGATTGCACCTTCGTACTGTATATTTCGGCGGAGGAACTCCTACAACCCTAACCGCCGGACAGCTTGAGCTTTTGCTTGATACTGTAGAAAAGCATTTTGATTTTTCAAATGTTCTTGAATACACTGTTGAAGCGGGCAGACCTGATACCGTGACTGCTGAAAAGCTAAATGTGTTAAAGCGTCACGGAGTTATGAGAATAAGCATAAATCCCCAAACCTTCAATGATGAGGTGCTTGAAAATATCGGCAGACGTCATACTGTACAGCAAACCGTTGACGCCTTTAATCTTGCCGAAAAATTAGGCTTTGACAATATTAATATGGATTTAATTGCAGGGCTTGACGGAGATACACTTAATTCCTTTAAAAGCAGTGTTGACAGAGCTGTTCAGCTGAATGCACAAAGCATTACCGTCCATAATCTTTCCCTTAAAAGCGGTGCCTTTCTTGTTACGGAAAGCAAAAATTACGACCTGTCTATGCGTGACGTAGCAGGTAAAATGATAGATTATTCAGCCTTAAAGCTGCGTGAAAACGGCTATTTTCCTTACTATATGTACCGCCAAAGTAAATCTCTCGGCAATCTTGAGAATGTTGGCTGGTGTAAAAACGGCAGAGAGTGCCTGTATAATGTGTATATGATGGATGAAACTCATACAGTCCTTGCCGCCGGAGCCGGTGCGGTTACAAAGCTTAAAAACCAACAAAGCGGACATATTGACAGAATTTATAACTATAAATATCCTTACGAGTATATTAACGGCTTTGATGAAATAATTAACAGAAAAACAGGCATATATGATTTTTATAAATCATAAATTTTTATAAAGTGCCTGCTTTGTATATTGCAAAAAAATACAAAATGTAATATAATGACATTATAGAGATTATAATTCTCATAGTATCGGGGTTGTGCCCGGTTAAGAGGTGTTTATTTTGAAAAATCTTAATGATGTCATTTCCAGTGTTGACGAGGTTCTCAACAACGCAAAGCTTTCAAATTTTGAAGATGTTTTTTCCCGCACTAAAAGCTATGCCGAAAAGGCGCAGAAAAAGAGTGCCGAAACCCTTGAGGCTTCAAGAAAAATGGTTGAATTTCTTGATTGTAAAACAAAGCTTGCTAAGGCTTACGAAAAATTCGGCAAGCTTCAGTATTCAGCTATTGAGGGCGACCAGGTCAGCGAAGACTATGTCAACGCTTCAATAGAAGAAATCAGAATGCTCAAGGAAAGAATTGAGTATATCAGCCAAGAGATTGAAATTATCAAGGCTGAGGCGGCAGCGGCATTTAAGCCGGACGCCAAAAGGGAAGCGAGACGTGCCGAACGTGAAGCAAAACGTGCTTCAAAGAATAAGGAAAACGATATTCCTGCCGAAGGTCAGGAGGTTGTTGAGGACAGTTCCGAAGAATAATAATTTAATAAATTATTGGCAGCGCTTTTTGCGCTGTCTTTTTTTGTGGTGATTTTTTGAATAAAAATCTTAAAAACAAATATCTGTCATCAGCATTTTTGTTGCTTGTCACTTCATTGATTGTAAAAATAATAGGCGCAGTTTATAAAATACCTCTTACCGCATATATTGGTGCCACAGGGCGAGGATATTTTGCCAATGCCTACAATCTTTGCATACCCATACACGGTATAACTATGGGTGCTTTTCCTGTTGCACTTTCAAAGCTTGTCAGTAAATACAATGCCTGCGGTGATAAAAAACGCCTGAAGGCTCTGCGTGTAGGCGCAGACAGACTGTTTTTTGCAGTCGGTATTACGGGAACTGCTCTGATGATGTTTTTTGCAAAGCCTTATGCAAGGTATATTGCCTCCTCACCGGATTGTATTTATACCGTTGCTGTTCTTGCACCATGTGTTCTGTTTTCCTGCCTTGCCGCCTCCTATCGTGGATACTACGAGGGATTTCTCAATATGGTGCCTACGTCGGTTTCACAGCTGATTGAGGCAGTGTTTAAAATGGTATTCGGAATACTTTTTGCACGTGTTTCTATGTGGTATCTTGTTGCGGAATATCAAAAGGCCGGTACTGTTCTCGGCTCTTTTGCCTCCTCAGAGCAGGAGGCACTCAGTATGATTTATCCCTATACCTCTGCCGCCGCAATGATGGGTGTAACATTAGGCTCTCTCGTTAGTCTTGCTTATGTCTTTTTGTACCATAGAATTAAGTGCGATAGAACCATTGAACGTATTAAGGATTACGGCTCACCTGCCGTAAATGAGCTTTTGTCCTTTGCTTTTCCTATTATGATTAGCTGCGCTGTTCAAAGTGTCTTTCAGTTTCTTGATACCGCCTCTATCCAGTATTCCTTGAGCAATGCGGATTTATCTCTGCTCAAAAGCGTTTACGCAGAAAGCCTTAAGCTCGCAGGCTCATCGGATAAAGATGTTGTTACTTATGTTTACGGCATTTTCAGCACCGCACTTGATTTTAAAAACCTTATTCCCGGCATCACTATGGCTCTTGGAGTCAGCGCAGTTCCCGCAATAAGTGCCGCCGTTGAGGTAAAGGATAAGGAAAAGCTGTCCTCCCTTTGTATCTGCGTGTTTAAATATACAACTCTTCTTTCTGTTTTCGGCGGCTTTTTTATTGCTCTTAACAGTCGTGATATTTTAACGCTCTTCTATTCATCGTCACAGGATATCATTGACGGATGCGATGAAATTGTTAAGCTGTTTTCTCTTACTGTTCCTGTTTACAGTATAGCAGGTACGGCGGTTTTTGCCGTTCAGGCAATAGGAAAGCCGGAAAAATCCATCTTACCCTACTGCGTGTCAGGTGTAATTAGGGTGGCTCTTAATATGATTCTTGTGTCAAACAGCAAATTCATATTAAATGGTGCAGTTATTGCAGGATTTGCCGGATATTTTGTTATGGCTCTTTGGAATATTATAATTGCAATTCGTGAATCTAAAATGAATTTTTCCTTTTTACAGGCGTTGATAAAACCTATTTTTGCGGGAATATGCTTGTATGCTTGTGCCGGTTATATTTTTAAATCTATTGATTTAGGATTGAATATATTTGTGACACTTGTCGTAAAAGGTGTATTATGTGTGATGATTTTTGCCGTTTTGTGTTTAATTTTAGGCTGTTTGTCTGTCAGCGAGATAAAATCTTTCATAAATTGTAAAAAAAATAGTTTAAATACTTGAAAAAATAGAAAAAATATAGTAATCTTATGTAAGGACTGATTAATCTGATGTGAGGATATTATGGCTGTTGATTTTGAATTTAAGGATTCTTATGATATTAATGATTTAATTTCAATAGTCAGAGTGCTTCGTTCGCCCGGGGGATGTCCTTGGGATATGGAGCAAACTCACGAATCTATAAAAAAGAATTTCATCGAGGAAACCTATGAGGTTGTTGAGGCTATTAATAAGCAGGACTGCGATTCTTTAAAGGAAGAATTGGGTGATGTTTTGCTTCAGGTTGCACTTCATTCACAGATGGAGGAGGAAAAGGGTAGCTTTAATTTTAACGATGTTGCAAACGATATTGTTAAAAAGCTGATTATCCGTCACCCTCATGTGTTCGGCGATAAATGTGCCGAGGATACAATCCAGGCACTGGATAATTGGGACGCTGTAAAGCTTAAAACTAAGGGTATGAAATCTCAAAGCGAATCTATGATTGCCGTACCGAGAGAATTTCCTGCTCTTATGCGTGCCCAAAAAATTCAGCACAAGGCCGCCAAGCTAGGCTTTGATTGGAACGACGCCTTAGACGTTACGGACAAGCTTGATGAGGAGATTAATGAGTTAAAAACAGCTTTATCACATAATGACAAGGCGGAAATTGAAGAAGAATTCGGAGACGTTTTGTTCACCTGTGTCAACCTTTCACGCTTTCTTGATTTGGACAGCGAGGAGGCACTGACCGGTGCCACGGACAAGTTTGTGAAACGCTTTACGATTGTTGAAAAGCTTGCCGCAGAACAGGGCGTTGATATGAAATCTGCTTCTCTTGACGTGCTTAACGATTTGTGGGACAAGGCTAAAGAAATATTGACCGATTAAATTCGGAACGGAGGAAATTTTATGAACAAAACTGAACTCGTAGCATCAGTAGCTACAAAAGCAGAACTTTCAAAGAAAGACGCAGAAGCAGCTGTTACAGCAGTAATCGATTCTATTACAGAGGCACTTAAAGACGGTGAAAAGGTTGCTCTTGTTGGCTTCGGTACATTTGATGTTAAGGAGCGTGCAGCACGCACAGGTCTTAATCCTCGCACAAAAGAAAAGATTGAAATTGCAGCAGCAAAGGTTCCCGGCTTCAAGGCCGGTAAGGCTTTAAAGGATGCTGTAAAATAAGATTCAATCATACGGTCTTTTAGGCGTTGCTTAGGCAGCGCCTGATTTTTTGAGGTAAACTATGAGGCTTGACAAATATTTAAAGGTATCAAGAATAATAAAGAGGCGTACCGTTGCCAATGAGGCCTGCGACGCCGGCAGGGTGGAGGTTAACGGCAGAGTTCAGCGTGCGTCCTACGACGTTAAGGTGGGGGACAAAATCACCGTTTCCTTAGGTCAGTCGTCTAAAACCATTGAGGTGCTGGAAATCAATGAGCATACGCTGAAGGAAAATGCTTCGTTAATGTATAAAATAATATCATAATATTGTAATTATATCTCTCTGTTATACATATTGTTTACAGAGGGATTTTTTATGAGCGAAATTAACAGTGAACTTAATAAACATACTCTTTGTATTGAGGACAGAAAAATGCTTCAGGTAAGCGGTATAAAGGACGTTGCCGAGTTTAATGAGGAGGCGGTGACTGCTCAGTGCGATTTCGGCGACTTGCTTATTAAGGGCGAAAAGCTCCATGTTGAAGCCTTGGACCTTGATATCGGTACCCTTAAGGTCAGCGGTAATATTATAGCTGTTGTGTATAACGAAAAATCTCAGGCTAAGGGATTTTTTAAGAGGGCTTTTTCGTGATTAGGTGTATAATTGTGTTTTTTGTCCTCGGGTTGCTTTGGGGAGTAATTTATTCCGTTTCGGAATTTGTAAGAAAAATATTTATGGTGAAATTCGTAGATTTCATTATTGATTTTCTTATGCTCTGTGTGTTTGCGGTGATGTTTTTTACCTGTCAGTTGATTTTTTACGACGGACAGATGCGTATGGCTTTTTTGGCTTCGTCAATAGCCGGTCTGGTGATTTATTTAATCACAATCAACAGACTTTTGTCACCTTTTTGTAACAAAGTAACCTCCTTTGTGCGCCGTTCTTTCAAATCACTGACATTTAGATTAAAAAATAGTAAAAAAAGTTTAAAAAAACTATTGCATTTACATAAGTGATTATATTATAATATAAATGTTATTAGGAGAGAGGAGGCACGGCTGTGAAAAACAATCCGGTTGCAAAGGTAAGTAAAAAAACTATACTTAAATGCACAGTAGGAATACTTATTACCGTAATTGTGTTTTATTGTTCAGTTTCCCTTATAAAGAATACAGCCGACAT
>CAMFRO010000010.1 GCA_945982035.1 uncultured Clostridia bacterium
CTATCACGCTGTTTCCTGCGGATTTGCAACGCAGGACGAGGTTGATACCATTAAGAAAATGGCATTTAAGGTTAACGATGTTCTTAAAGAATATTTTGCTTCAATCGGAGTTGAGCTTATAGATTTCAAGCTTGAATTCGGTAAAACCTCCGACGGTACAATCGTTCTTGCTGATGAGATTAGCCCCGATACCTGCCGTTTCTGGGATATTAAAACTCACGAAAAGCTTGATAAGGATCGTTTCCGCCGTGATTTAGGCGGAGTAGAGGAAGCATACGCTGAAATGATGAAGAGAGTGGGACTTGACTAATGGCTAACGACACATATAATTCACCTTTTAATGCAAGATATGCAAGCAAGGAAATGCAGTATATCTATTCTCCCGATTTTAAGTTTAAAACCTGGAGAAAACTGTGGATTGCCCTTGCTGAAGCAGAAAAAGAGCTGGGACTAAATGTTACTCAGGAGCAGATTGACGAGCTTAAGGCACATAAGGACGATATTAATTATGATGTTGCTAAGGAATATGAAAAGAAATTCCGTCACGACGTTATGAGCCATGTTCACGCCTACGGCGACCAGTGTCCTAAGGCTAAGCCTATTATCCATTTGGGCGCAACCTCCTGCTATGTAGGTGATAATACTGATGTTATCACTATGCGTGAGGCAATGCTTCTTATTAAAAAGAAGCTTGTTAACGCTATTGCCTCTGTTGCAAAATTTGCCGATGAGTATAAGGATATGCCCTGTCTCGGCTTTACACATTTTCAGCCGGCACAGCCTACTACCGTAGGTAAGAGAGCAACTCTTTGGCTTATGGATTTGGTTATGGATTATAACGAGGTTGAGCACGTTTTGGATAGCCTTATGCTTTTAGGCTCAAAGGGTACTACCGGAACACAGGCTTCCTTCCTTGAGCTTTTTGACGGCGACCACGAAAAATGTAAAGAACTTGACCGTAAAATCGCAGAAAAAATGGGCTTCAAGGCTTGCTTCCCCGTGTCAGGTCAAACATACGCAAGAAAGCTTGATACAATCGTTTGCAACTGTCTTGGACTTATAGCTCAGTCCTGCTGTAAGTTTTCAAACGATTTAAGACTTCTTCAAAATCTTAAAGAGATTGAAGAGCCCTTTGAGAAAAATCAAATCGGCTCCTCGGCTATGGCTTATAAGCGTAATCCTATGAGGTCGGAGAGAATTGCATCTCTTTCACGCTACGTTATGATTGATGCACTTAACCCTGCCTGGACAGCATCTGCCCAATGGTTTGAGAGAACATTGGACGATTCCGCAAACAAGCGTGTTTCTGTCGCCGAGGCTTTTCTTGCCACCGATGGCATACTTGATTTATATATTAATGTTACATCGGGACTTGTTGTTTATCCCAAGGTAATTGAAGCAAGGCTTATGAGTGAGCTGCCCTTTATGGCTACGGAAAATATTATGATGGACGCAGTTAAAAAAGGCGGCGACCGTCAGGAGCTCCACGAAAAAATTCGTCAGCATTCTATGGCTGCCGGTGCAGTTGTTAAACAGCAGGGTGGAAAAAATGACCTTGTAGATAGAATTGCATCAGATCCTGCCTTTATGACTACAAAAGAGGAAATACTTAATATTCTCAAACCGGAGAATTTTGTAGGCAGAGCGCCTGAACAGACGGAGGATTTTCTCACAGAGGTTATTCAGCCTATTCTTGACGAAAACAAAGACCTTTTAGGCATTGATGTTGAGATTAATGTATAATATGAAATAACATAAACCCCTTTGCATTTTGCAAAGGGGTTGTGCTTTATATAACGGAAATATATTATTCAAGATTAAGCACGTTACCGCTTTCGGAAATCTCAAGGGTTTCAACGCCTTTGAGATTTTTTTGTATAATTTGGTTTCGCTTGTCAGCATCCTCCAACGCCTTGGATGCCTCGCCGATTTTTCTCTGTGCCTTTGCAAGCTGTTCGCCGAATTTTTCATATTGAGCCTTTGCTGCACCTAAAACTCTCCATACCTCGTTAGCTTTTTTGTTGATGGCTATTGAACGAAATCCCATGGCAAGAGAGTTAAGCAATGCAATAATTGTGCCGGGACCGGCAATCATAATTCCTTCCTTTTGCAGCTTTTCGGCAACACCGTTTTTGCTGCTCATAATTTCTGCATAAAGTCCCTCCGTTGCAAGATACATAATCGCAAAGGGCGTTGTTTCGGGTACGGAAATGTATTGCTTTATCAGCTTTCCTTCGTCCTTTACACGTTGCTCCAGAGATTTCTTTGCATTTTCAAGGGCGGTTAAATCGCCGTCATCCGATGCGGCGGACAAACGTGCATAATCCTCCATAGGAAATTTTGAGTCAATGGGAAGCCATACGGTGCTATTGTCCTGGGAATTTGGTATTTTTACGGCAAACTCTACCTGACCGTTGTATTTAGGATTAGTTTTTACGTTGGTTTCGTACATTCCCGGTATGGTTTCGTCAAGTATTGAGCCTAATTGTACCTCTGCCCAGGTGCCTCGGCTTTTTACATTGGTCAGCACACGGTTAAGCCCCTTTACATTGTCTGTAACGCCTGCCGAAAGCTCCTTCATTTCGCCCAATGATTTATAAACGTCGCTTAACTGTTGCGATACGGTTTTAAAGGATTCGTTTAGCCTTTTGTTTAGTGTGTCCGTCAGCTTTTCATCAACGGTTGAACGCATTTGTTCCAATTTTTCTTCGTTGCTTTTTTGCATGGAATTAATTGAATCGGCAAGGATTTTGCCCTGCTTTTCGGAATTTTTATTCAGCACTTCAATTAAATTGATCTGGTGCTGATAGTTTTTCTCCGTTAAGGTCTGCATCTGCTGAGAAATCTTTTCCGACTGCTGAGCGGTTGCATTTGCATTAATGTCAATCTTTTGATTTAAAAGAGCAATATCCTTTGAGGACGATGCGTTGTATGAGCCTTTTTTGATTAAGACAATAAGTAAAGCTACTGTTACAAAGCTTAAAATTACTGATAATACTATTAAAAAAATATCCATAGGCCTTACCTCCTATGGATATTTTATATTAAATACACTATATGTGCAATATTAAATTATTCTCAGTCCCGAAAATTACACCATAAGATCACATATACTGTCGGATAGCTCTGTTGGATTGTCTATTGACAGTCCGGCAATGAGTCTTGCCTGAGCGTAAAGTATCTTTGTGTATTTTGCAAGAGTATCCTCGTCAGCCTGAGCAAGCTTGTCTGCGATTTGGTGATCGCAGTTGATTTCCAGTACAAGCTGTGCCTTTATACCGTTTCCGCCGTTTGGCATCTGTGAAAGCACCTTTGCCATTTCCATGCTTACATAACCCTCGGCAGTAAGGCATACTGCGTGATGTCCCAGCTTGTTTGAGAATTTAACAGCCGTTACCTCGTCGCCTAAAATCTCCTTCATTTTGTCAAGAAGCTCTTTTGACTCCTCGTTTTTCTTATTGATGGTTTCTTTTTCCGCTTCAGTGCTTAAATCCAAATCGTCCTTACAGATGTTTGCAAATTCTTTTTCATCATAATTCATAAGCATCTGTACTGCAAATTCATCTACATCATCGGTGAAATAGAGAATTTCGTAGCCTTTTTCCTTAACTGCGTCACACTGGGGTAGGAGAGCGATTTTATCCTCGCTTTCACCACAGGCATAATAGATTTTGTCCTGAGATTCAGCCATACGCTCAACATATTCCTTAAGGGTTGTGTATCCGCCGTTGGAGGACTTAAACATAATCAAATCCTTAAGTCCATCCTTGTTCATGCCGTAATCGGCATAAACACCCCATTTAAGCTGTACACCAAAGGTGGAAAAGAATTTTTCGTATTTTTCTCTGTCATTTTTGAGCATTTTTGTAAGCTCGGATTTAATTTTTTTGTCTATGGCTTTTGCAATAATTTTAAGCTGGTGGTCGTGTTGGAGCATTTCACGGCTTATGTTAAGACTTAAATCTGCACTATCAACAAGACCCTTTACAAAGCTGAAATAATCAGGGAGCAGGTCGGGGCATTTGTCCATAATCATTACGCCGTTTGAATAAAGCTGAAGTCCCTTTTCATAATCCTTTGAATAGAAGTCCATTGGCGGATTTTCAGGAATGAACATCAATGCGTCAAAGGTAGCCTGTCCCTCTGTTTTTGTGTGAATAACAAGCTGTGGGTCTGTGTAGTCGTAAAACTTTTGCTTGTAAAATTCGTTGTAATCCTCAGGCTTGATTTCACTTTTTGATTTTCTCCATAGCGGAATCATTGAATTAAGAGTTTCGTCCGCAATTTCTGTAATGTATTCGCCCTCTTTTTCAGGGTCCGGAGCTTGATGAGATGCTTGCGAAATAATGGGATAACGAATATAGTCGCTGTATTTCTTTACAAGCTCTGAAATTCTGTATTCCTCAAGATAGTCGCTGTATCTGTCATTTTCGGTGTCCTCCTTGAGATGCAGAGTAATAACCGTTCCTGTATCCGCCTTGTCACATTCGCTGATTGTGTAGCCGTCTGCACCCTCGGATTCCCAACGGTAGGCGGTATCACTGCCGAAGGCTTTGCTTTCAACAACAACCTTATCCGCTACCATAAAGGATGAGTAAAAGCCTACGCCGAACTGACCGATGACCTCAACATCGTCAAGCTTTTCATTGCCCTCGTTATCCTTTTTGAAATTAAGAGAGCCTGATTTTGCAATAGTACCGAGATTCTGCTCAAGCTCCTCCTGTGTCATACCGATACCGTTATCGGTAATTGTAAGGGTGCGATTGTCCTTGTCGGCGTCAATTCTGATTTTAAATTCATCCTTTTTCGTTTTAACACTGTCATCGGTAAGGGATTTAAAATACAACTTGTCAATAGCGTCGCTGGCGTTGGAAATAAGCTCCCTTAAAAAGATTTCCTTGTGGGTGTAAATAGAATTTATCATCATATCAAGGAGTTTTTTTGATTCTGCTTTAAATTGCTTTTTTCTCAAAGTAATCACCTCATAAATAAAAAATTCTTAATGTTAGCACTCTAAGTATCAGAGTGCTAATTACTATTATAGCCTCATATTTCCATTTGTCAAGAAAAGATTGCATTGTTAAAAAACTTTTAAAATATTTTACCATGAAAGATTGTTAAATTATTGACAAATTATATTAGCCGAATTATAATTATTACGATGAGCATTATGCTCAATTACAATATTATTTACATTATATAAGGAGATGTAATTATGGCTAACAGATTTGTTTTGAACGAAACATCTTATCACGGCAAGGGCGCAATTCAGGAGATTGCCTCAGAGGTAAAGGGCAGAGGATTTAAAAAGTGCTTTGTATGCTCAGACCCCGACCTTATCAAATTCGGCGTTACCAAAAAGGTAACAGATGTTCTTGATAATGCTTCTATTGCTTACGAAATTTATTCCGAGATTAAGCCTAATCCTACTATTGAAAACGTGCAGACAGGCGTTGCTGCATTTAAGGCATCAGGTGCTGACTGTATAATCGCAATCGGCGGCGGTTCTTCTATGGATACTGCTAAGGCAATCGGTATTATTATTGAAAATCCCGATTTTGCAGATGTTGTTTCACTTGAGGGCGTTGCTCCTACAACAAATAAGTGCGTACCTATTATTGCTGTTCCTACAACAGCAGGTACTGCCGCAGAGGTTACAATTAACTATGTAATCACAGATGTTGCTAAAAACAGAAAAATGGTATGCGTTGACCCTAAGGATATACCGGTTGTTGCAGTTGTTGACCCGGATATGATGTCATCAATGCCTAAGGGACTTACCGCTGCAACAGGTATGGACGCTCTTACTCATGCTATTGAGGGTTATATCACCGCAGGCGCATGGGAGCTTAGTGATATGTTCCATATTAAAGCAATAGAGATTATTTCACGTTCACTTCGCGGTGCTGTTGATAACACACCGGAAGGCAGAGAGGGAATGGCTCTCGGTCAGTATGTTGCAGGTATGGGCTTCTCAAATGTTGGTTTGGGTATTGTTCACTCAATGGCTCATCCTCTCGGTGCTCTTTACGATACACCTCACGGTGTTGCAAACGCAATCATTCTTCCTACTGTTATGGAATACAATGCTCCCGAAACCGGAGAAAAATATCGTGATATTGCAAAGGCTATGGGCGTTGAGGGTGTTGATTCTATGTCTATTGAGGATGCAAGAAAGGCGGCTGTTGACGCTGTTAAGCAGCTCAGTGAAGATGTAGGAATTCCTAAGGACCTTAAAGAAATCGTTAAGCCTGAGGATGTTGACTTCCTTGCTCAGTCTGCATACGATGATGCCTGCCGTCCCGGTAATCCCCGTGAAACATCTGTTGAGGAAATCAAAGAGCTTTACCTTTCTCTTATGTAATTTGTACATATATAAAATCAAGCACGGAGCCAAAGCTGCTCCGTGCCTCAGACTGTTGATAAAGTGGTCTGAACCACGCCAAAGTGTTTAAATAATAAAATCTACTCGTAGAGAATTGTAATGCAAGTTTGCCTTGTTTTCAACGACCTAACAATTTTAAAAGTGGCATAAATGTTGAATTTATGCCACTTTTGGCGTTTTTCGTTTTTTGCTCGGGGGCAGTACCATCGTACAGCTCCCACTCGCAAGAAAACGAAATTCAGCTCCATTTCTCAAAGTCTGCCAGCGTGTAGAAACATATAATTTGACTTTTTCTACACGCTGAAGCACGGAGCCAAAGCTGCTCCGTGCCTTTTTACGCCTTATTTGATGTTGCTTTTTCTCTGTCAATGAACATCATTAAAAATGCTCCGGTAAGTATTGCACAACAAAGAAAAATTGCCTTTTCGCTAATAATATTTACAAATAGATTACCGATAACCGCACCAACTGCGAAAAATAATATTACTGATAAATACAGTATTCCTTTTTTAAGCGAATGTCTGTTTTTTGAATAAAAGTAGTCGCTCAAATTCTGCATTGCCGAACGAAGATTACCTATACACATTGTTGTTGCAATGCCGTTACCGTGGATTTTTCTAAAGCTTTCAACCTGTATTCCGCAGGCGAGAGATGTTAGACAATTTGCCGGCAGGTTGTATTTTTGAGGAAAAAATCCAACGCTGAACAGAATCAAAATCTCAAAAACAATGCTTATCTGTCGCCAATGTAAAATACTGATTGAGGTTAAACGATGACGTATAATCTCGGATATAACTATTCCAAATGCAAAGGCTGTTACCGGCAATGCGTAATACAGTGCGGCTTTAAAATTTCCCGATGAAATATTTATGCCGAACAACAGTATGTTTCCTGTTTGCGCATTTGCGAAAACCTCGCCTCTGCACATATAGGAATAAGCATCCATAAATCCGCCTGCCAATGCGAGAACTATTCCTATTTCAACTGATTCACTTATTTGAAAACGGCTTTTCATATTCACCACTTCCGTATGAATTATCTGTTTATATATGGTCCTTGTAACGCTTGGCAGTGATAATTCCGTCGCATACATTTATCTTGCATATTCTTGCGTTTCTTGCATCAAATGCATTTGTGTTTAATCCGTCGTCATAATCTCTTGCGTGATAAATTGCGTACCATTGACCGTCTTTTTTTATCATTGAGTGATGTCCTGTACCTTCCTCAAAGTCATTTGCCTTTAAAACAGGGTGGTATGTGTTCTCATCAGGATATTTCTCAAATTTAACCTTTGTCAAATCCGTTTCGTCGGTTTTTGCCCTTGCGTATCCTATATAATATGTGGGCTGTTCATAGCAGTTGCCCGAATACATAAGATACTGCCAGTCGCCCTCCTTAAAGTAGAAGGCGCCCTCAATGGTGTGCCAGTGCTGACCGACCTTGTATCTGTCACGACGGAAAATATCTTCATCAAGAGTAGGCTCAACAACAGTTACCGGATTACCCGAAACAGTATATGGGTCAATCAGCCTATCAACTACTATGTATGTTCCTATTCTCTCACCCTCAAATTTATTGGTGGAATAAAAAATAAACATTCCGCTTTCATTTTTTACAACGTGGGAGTCTATTGAGAAAGGATGAAGAAGCTGTTTTTCGTTTTTAAACGGACCCAAGGGAGAATCACTGCTTGATACAAACATAGCCTGATGATGACCGCCTTTGTCCGGAGTATCCTCATAGTATTCAAAGCTGCAATACATATAGAATTTACCATCGGCTTCAATTACGCTGGGTGCCCAGTAATCCTCGTTGCTTCCAACGCTGAAAACCTTGCCGTAAAATTTCCATCCGGTAAATAAATCATCGCTGTAATATGCATAAATACCATCGTGTCCCGTGGTGTAAATGTAGTATTTTCCATTGCTTTCAAGTATAAAAGGGTCTGCCTGACCTATGTAATTCTCTTTGTCAATGTCTAATAAGTGCATATTGTCCTCACTTAATAATTTATTTTCTTAGTTTTTATTTTTCTTTTCTTCTTCAAGCTCCTGCATTTCCTTGTAGAAAATATTGGCCTTCATATAAACCTCAATGTAGCCGTGAATAATCTCTGCCATCTCGCCGGGATTGTAGTTTAACGGTAATATGCGTTCGTCATCATCAATGGCGAGAGGACCTTTTTCATAATCGTTAAAGGTGGGCATAAGAGAATAGTTTGTCCTTGTTTTAACAATAGAAATCATTGTAAAATCAGCAGTTGCATTAACAAAGCCCTGCTTTTTTGTGTATCTTTCAATGGTGGACACATTGCTGTTGTCGTTGTGCTTTTTGGTGTAGCAGGCATTCAGCACCTTTTCAATATATGCCTCCAGTGCGTCGTCGGTGTAGGGTGCTTTAAGCAGCATTACCGTGTCAATGTCAGCTATACCGTACTTTGTGCTTTCACCGCAGGGAATACCTATAAGGTTTTCGTTTTCGTCAACATAAACCGAAATTGTGTAAAAATCTCTGTCCATATTATCATACCTTTCTCGTTAATTGTTATAGATTATATATTAACTTGTTGAAAAATTCAACAGTCCGTGATAATATTTAACTGTATTTTTAATTAATTATTGTAAATTAGGTGAATTTATGAAAAAAGCTCTTATTACAGGCGGCGCAACAGGTATTGGCAAGGCAACGGCACAGCTTTTCCGCGATAAAGGATATAACGTATATGTAACATATAATAATACTCCTGTGGATTATGACGGAGTTACAGCCGTTAAATGCGATTTGTCAGATGCTGACGATATAAAAAATCTTTTTGATACCGTTAAAAATATTGACGTTGCCGTAAATAACGCAGGTGTGTCGCTTATTAAAATGATAAATGATGTAAGTACAGATGATTATAATTATGTTGAAAGCGTCAATCAGCGGGGCGTTTATTTTTGCTGTAAGTACGAGGCTCTTGATATGCTAAAAAGGCACACCGGCGCAATAATTAACGTATCGTCAATGTGGGGACAGTGCGGTGCCTCCTGCGAAACACTTTATTCAATGACTAAGGCAGGGGTTATAGGCTTAACAAAGGCTTTGTCACAGGAGCTTGCCCCCAGCTCAATAACCGTTAATTGCGTATGCCCCGGCATTATTGACACCAGAATGAATGATTGCTTTGATAAGGATGAGCTTGCATCACAGGTGCCTTTGGGCAGACTCGGCACTCCTTTTGAAACGGCGCAGGCGATTTTGTTCTTTGCCGAAAACGCTTATGTTACAGGACAAATCCTCGGTGTAAACGGCGGAATAATTTAATTTTCCAATACTGTAACAATTTCTTTCTCTTTTCATAGTATGACTTAGAAAAGGGAAAGGAGGTACGGCTATGGGTTGCGGTTGTAACAACAATTGTGGTTGCGGCGGTTCTTCTTGGATCGTTATTCTCATCATAATCCTTTTGCTCTGCGGCGGTTTCAATAACTGCGGTTGCGGCAACGATTGCGGATGCTGATTTAGTCACATGGCATATCGGGAACGTCTCGGGAAACCGAGGCGTTTCTTTTTTGAAAAAATCAAAGGTCAAAAAAAGTCAAAAAAATTTTAAAAAAGTTCTTGACTTTTACTGACCTTTGTGATATAACATAGTCAAAGGACAAAGAAAGTCAAAGTCAAAATATAAAGTTGACCTTCGTTGCTCCAATGATAAACGAAAGAAGATGATTAAAAAATGAAGATGAGTGATTTAATCGCCGATATGATTATGGATATGTTTGACGATAATACGCCTACGGTGCAGATTCAGCGAAATGATTTGGCGTCAAAAATCGGTTGTGTGCCCAGCCAGATAAATTATGTAATTACATCACGTTTCACACCCGAAGCAGGCTACCGAATTGAAAGCCGTCGGGGAGGCGGAGGCTACATTCTTATCACAAGGGCAAACAGTAAAGACGCCGCCGTTATGGGATTGATTAACAGTATAGGTGACGAGATTGACGAAAGAACGGCAAAGGCGCACATCTACAATCTTAATTATCAAAACCTGTTAAGCGACAAAACAGCAAGGATGATGAACGCCGCACTTAACGAAAGCAATTTCCGCGGTGTTGAACCCGACAACATAAACAAAATCAGAGCACGGCAGATGAAACAGATGCTTTTAGCATACATTGATTAAGTAATGATTATATAACTAAACGGAGGTATTTATTATGAAATGTACACATTGTCATGAAAATGAGGCTAATACACACATCAAAAGAACAATAAACGGCAAAACTCAGGAAATGTATCTTTGCCCCGAATGTGCAAAGGAACTTGGCGTTATTGACGAATTTGAGCCGTTTTCAATGGATTCCTTTTTCGGAAATTTCCTGGGTGCAGGAGCAGCGGCACTTAATTCACTTGCAGGCATTGAAAGATGCGGCTACTGCGGCTCCTCCTTTAACGACATCGTTAATACAGGCAGAGTGGGTTGCGCAAATTGCTATGATAAGTTTGAAGACAGGCTGGCTCCCGGCATTGAAAAGCTCCACGGCAGAGCAAAGCATGTAGGTAAAAATGTTACCTACACTGAAGAAAAAGAGGAGCAAAAGCCTGTGTCCGAGATTGATGAATTAAAGGCTCAGCTAAAACAGGCAATCAAGGAGCAGAGATTTGAGGATGCCGCGGTTTTGCGTGACAAAATCAACGAGCTTGGCAAGGAGGATTAATAATGAGTAGGTGGTATCAGGAAAGCAAGAAAAATTCCGACGTAGTATTGTATTCAAAAATCAGGCTTGCCCGAAATTTAGCAGATTTTCCGTTTCCCAATCGTATGAGCAGGGAGGTTAGAAAAAACGTTACAAAAAAGATTTATGCCACGGTTAAAAGCTCTCCTGTTGCAAACGAATTTGATGTTATAAATCTTGCCGATGCAAGCAGGGCAAAAGCACTGTCTTATGCCGAAAAGCAATATATCAGTCCTCAGTTTGCAAAGGATACCGAAAATTCTGCTTTTATGCTCAGCGCAGATGAAGATATTTCAATTATGATGTGCGAGGAAGACCATATTAAAATAAATGCTTTTGAAGCAGGGCAGGATTTGAACGAAGCATACCGAAAGGCAAATGAGCTTGACGATATTTTTATCAGGTCGCTGAAAATTGCCTATTCCGATAAATTGGGATTTCTTACATCATCACCTATTAATTTAGGTACGGGACTTAAAGCGTCCTTCGCCCTGCATCTGCCTGCTCTTGTTCAGCAGAATGCACTTTATAAGCTGTCTGCTATGGTGTCAAAATTAGGACTGTCTTTAAGACCGCTTCACAAGGATGGCGCAGGTGATGTTTATGTCCTTTCAAATTTGGTATCTCTCGGCATCAGCGAAAAAAGCGCAATAGATAATGTGGATGCAATCTGTACTCAGATAGTTAAGCAGGAGCGAGCGGCAAGAGAACAGCTTTCGCAGGATAAAGATTTTGAGGATAAAATTTACCGAACCTTGGGCATACTCAAAATGGCAAGAAAGCTTAATGAGTCGGAATTGCTTGATATGGTATCGCTTGTACGACTTGGTATATCACTTGGATATTTTGATATAGATTACAGTACGGCGGGAGAGCTGATGTTTACAATGCTTAACGCAACGATAGTTGACAAAGCAGGCGCAGACATTTCCGAGGATATGTGCAGTGAGCTCAGAGCCCGTCTTGTTAGAGAAAAATTAGAATAAAGCGGCAGAATTTCTGCCGTGAATTTGGAGGTATTAACTATGTATAAGTTTAATTCTTTCACGCAGAAAGCCAACGAGGTGCTTAACCTTGCAATAAAATCGGCTGAAAATTACGGCCATAACTATATAGGCAGCGAGCATATTCTTGCGGGTCTGCTTAAAGAGGGAACGGGTATGGCAGCCGTGGCTCTCTCAAATAAGGGTATTACTTTTGATGATGTTGATGAACTGATTAAAAAGGAAATCGGCGTAGGCAATCCTACAAGATTGTCTCCGGATGATTTTACACCGCGTTCAAAACGAATCATAGAGCTGTCATTTCAAATAGCAAGGGGAATGATGCATTCATTTGTGGGAACGGAGCATTTACTGCTATCGCTCCTGCGTGAAAGCGACTCCTACGCAGTTAAATTTATAAATGATTTGGGTGTTGACGAAAGAGCATTGATTGACGAGCTTTGTCAGTCAATCTCCAGCGGAGAAAGCGACACCTCCCAGTCGTCAAAAAGCAATAAAAAAGGCAAGAGCAAAACTCCAACCCTTGATGAGTTCGGCAAGGATTTAACCGATATGGCAAAGCAGGGCAAAATTGATCCTGTAATTGGCAGGGAAAAAGAAATTCAGCGTGTTATTCAGATTTTGTCAAGACGTAATAAAAACAACCCTTGTCTTATCGGTGAGCCGGGCGTAGGCAAAACGGCAATCGCAGAGGGACTTGCCCTAAAAATAGTTCAGGACGAGGTACCTGAGCTTCTTAAAAATAAAAAAATTGTGGCACTTGACCTTACCTCTATGGTTGCCGGTACAAAATATCGTGGTGACTTTGAGGAGAGAATTAAAAAGGCAATGGACGAGGTTAAAAACGCAAAGGATGTAATTTTGTTCATTGACGAGGTTCATACAATTATGGGCGCAGGTGCTGCCGAGGGCGCAGTTGACGCCGCAAATATTCTTAAGCCCTCTCTTGCAAGAGGCGAAATTCAGGTAATCGGTGCTACCACGATAGACGAGTACAGAAAGAATATTGAAAAGGACGCCGCCCTTGAAAGACGTTTTCAGCCTGTTACTGTAGGAGAGCCTACCGAGGAAGAGTCCATATTAATTTTAAAGGGACTTCGTGATAAATATGAGGCTCATCATAAGGTAAAAATAACAGATGAAGCAATTGAAAGTGCAGTAAAAATGTCATCTCGCTATATAGCCGACAGATACCTGCCCGACAAAGCCATTGACCTTATTGATGAGGCGGCATCAAAGGTGCGTCTTAACGCATATACAATTCCCGATAACCTTAAATCAATGGAAGAGGAAATAAAGCGTCTTGAGCAGGAAAAGCAATCGGCAGTTGCGGCACAGGATTTTGAATCTGCCGCTACAATTCGTGATAAGGAAAAAAGCCTTAAGGACCTGCTTGACGGAGAAAAGGAAAAATGGAAAAATGCCTCCTCCCATGACGTTAAGGCAGTTTCAACCGAGGATATTGCCGCTATTGTTTCGGGCTGGACCGGTATTCCGGTAAGTCAGCTTACAAAAGAGGAGTCCGAAAGACTGCTTAATATGGAGGATATTCTTCATAAGAGAATTGTTGGACAGGATAAAGCAGTATCCGCTATTTCAAAGGCTATTCGCCGTGGCAGAGTGGGACTGAAAAATCCCAATAGACCTATCGGTTCATTTATCTTCTTAGGACCTACCGGTGTTGGCAAGACTGAGCTTTGCAAGGCTCTTGCCGAGGCTATGTTCGGCGACGAAAACGCAATTATCAAGCTTGATATGTCCGAGTATATGGAAAAGCATACCGTGTCAAAGCTTATCGGTTCGCCTCCGGGATATGTGGGCTTTGACGAAGGCGGTCAGTTAACCGAAAAAATCCGCCGCAAGCCCTATTCGGTAGTTCTTTTTGATGAAATTGAAAAGGCTCATCCCGATGTGTTCAATATGCTTTTGCAAATTTTGGAGGACGGTGTTCTTACCGACTCACAGGGCAGAAAGGTGTCCTTTAAAAATGCTATTATCATAATGACCTCCAACGTGGGTGCGTCAAAAATTACCGATAATAAGCAAGCACTTGGATTCAGCCACGAAAAAGAGGATTCCAATAAGACTATTGAAGAGCTTGTTATGCCCGACCTTAAACGCACATTTAAGCCGGAATTTCTCAACCGTCTTGATGAGATTATTGTGTTTAACCAGCTTGAAAAGGACGATATTAAGGAGATTGCAAGACGTATGCTTGTTACCCTTAAAAAACGCCTGGGCGATATGGATATTGATGTTGAATTTACAGACGAGGCAATCAGCGCTATTGCCGACGCAGGCTTTGACAAGGTTTACGGAGCCCGTCCTTTAAGGCGTGCTATTCAATCAAAGATTGAGGATAGACTTTCCGAATTAATCCTTGACGGTACCGTTAAGCCAAGTACAAAATGCACCGTTAACTTCAAAGACGGACAATTTGTCTTTGATTAATATGCAGCGCATTTTTACTCCTACTCACTTTGAAGACCCGATAACTTAATGTTACCGGGTCTTTTTGAATGTATATACTTGTACTGTTAAATAATTTGTGATATTATTGATGTAATATTAAACGAAACACAGGAGGCAAGATGATGGATAAAACCGATAAAACCAGTTGTTCAATGATTACTAAAAGAAAGCTTGCCGATGCTCTTAAAGAACTTATGAACACAACATCTTTTGATAAGATCACTGTTTCGGATATTACTGAAAAATGCAATATTCACCGTCAGACTTTTTATTATCATTTTCAGGACAGATATGACCTTTTAGACTGGCTTATTTATGACGAGCTGCTTTCACCATTGATGGACGGCTTTAACCTTGATACAATGTACGATAAATTCTACGATATGTTTACTGCTATGAGCAACGATAAAAGTTTTTATAAAAACGCCATAAAAATTAATTCCGATGATTTAAACAGATTTATCAGCTCCATCGCCATTAAACAGTTAATTGAGACTATGAAAAATATTAAAAATTCTGTCGGAATTGATAATACCGATAATAAATCCGATGAATCAATTGCAGAATTTTTCGGCTATGGCATTTCCGGCGTCACAATAGCTTGGGTGCAAAAGGGAATGAAAGAAACTCCAATGGAAATGGTGAAAAGAATAGAGCATATTGTAGATGTATGTAAGGAGCTTGTGCTCCGCCGGGACAGTTAATTTCAAAATAATAGACCGTGAAGCGAGGCTCATTGCCCTTCACGGTCTTTTTTTGATTTATAAATTAGTAGGATATGCCATAATTCCTTTATCGGTGATGTCAATTATGCCGTAGCTTGAGCACATTACGGCGCCGGGATTCATATAATATATACCGTCAAGGTATTGCGTAAACGGTATGTGTGTATGACCGAAAAGACAGATGTCGGCATTTTCATCATGTGCCTTTTGTATAATTTCATCATATCCGTGCTTTACACCGAAAGGATGCCCGTGGGTAAAAAATATTTTTTTACCGGCGCAGGTAATGGTTTTGTATAAAGGAAGATTACTGCCGAAATCGCAGTTTCCCGCAACACGCTCAAGCTTAATCTGCGGATAAAGCAGTAAAGCATTGTCAATATCGTCCTCGCCGTCCCCCAAATTAATGAATAAATCGGCGTCGCCGAGATGCTTTTCAATTATTTCATAAATAAATCTTTTCATTCTGTGCGAGTCGGATGTTACGATTATTCTCATTCATAATACCCCCTTTCATTTCATAATTATTATATAACAAGGAGATGATTTATTCAATGGCAGAAAATATAAATGATGAATATTTAAAAAAAGCGGCAAAAAAAGCAAATATTGATATTAACGAGCTTAAGAAAGCAGCGCAAAGCGGAAGCGTTGATGATTTTATCAATAAAAATCTTTCCGACTCCGCCTCAAAAAAACTTAAATCGGTTCTGTCCAATAAGGATGCGGCACAAAAGCTTCTTTCAACTCCCGAAGCAAAGGAACTGCTTGAAAAATTAATGAAGGGTCAGTGACGTTAAAATATGGATAATATAAATGATATTATTTCATCGCTGTCCGATGATGATATTAATATGCTCAAGGGTGTGGCGTCGTCAATATTAGGCGGCGACGCCGCACAGGAACAAAAAAATAATTCCGATAGTACCGAAAATAATTCTAATGATTTAGGCTTAAGCCAAATTGATTTTAATATGATGATGAAGGCAAAAAGCATATTTGATAAAATGAACAGCGCATCATCAAAAAATACAGATTTGATTGTAGCGCTTAAACCACATTTGTCGCCCCGTTCCCGTGAAAAAGCAGACCAGGCGATAAAAATTCTTAAACTATTTGAGGTTTTGCCCTATCTAAAGGATTTGTTCTAATGGCTCAGTTTTCTTCCTCCGATATAAACGACGCAAAAATGCGTGTTCAGGAAATGCGTCGCCGTGCGAAAAATTATGTTGATGACAATGACGAAAGCGTTGAAAATAATGCATCTAAAATTCAACCGATGCCGCAAAATAATACAAATTCCACAGCGGACAGTAGCGAAAAAATAAGTCCTGCGGCTCATAAAGAGGATGATTCCTTCGCTCTTATACTTGCACTTATCCTTGTTTTGTCAAGCGAAAATGCAGATAGTATGTTAATTTTAGCTTTACTTTACATTTTATTGTAATTATTTATGGAATTTAATCCAATAATATGTTATATTAAGTATTTAAAGAATGTAATAGGATTGCGAGGAATTATAATTGAGCGATTTTATAAAAAAAGAGTTGTTTCCCGGAGTTGAGCTTGTCAGCGTTCCGGCACACAGATTTAAAACAAACGAAATATCGGCATCATTTCTCTGTCCTCTGACTGACAGTAAAGCCGCATCGGTAAACGCCGTTTTGATTAATATGCTGTCCCATACGGGAGCCGAATTTCCCGCAATGGAGCAGTTGAACAAAAAGCTTGCATATCTTTACGGCGCATCATTGAGAGCAAGCGTTGCAAAAACAGGTGAGAACCAAATGCTTTCCCTTAATATAACAAGCCTTGACGACAGGTTCAGCCTTATGGGTACAAGCATTGCTCTTGAGTGTGCCGAGCTTTTGCTTTCGCTGATTTTTAATCCTAACTTTGATGATAACGGTAATTTCCGTCAAGTCGATATTCAACGTGAAAAACGGCTTGTGGCTGAGAAAATTGAAAGCGAAGAAAACGAAAAACGCATATACAGTCTTAACCGTGCCCAACAGATTATGTTTAAAGGCGAGCCTTTTGCAATTAACAAATACGGCACAGTTGACGATGTTAACTGCGTTACTGCCCGGGAGCTAAAGGACGCATTAAAATATCTTGTTGAAGGGTCAAAGGTGCGCTTTACAGTTGTAGGCTCCTGCGATACAAAGGATATTGAGCAGATGATCAGCGAAAAGTTTTCGTCTGTTGAGCGTAATTATGTCAAGCCTCAGACGGCGGTGTTTATTCCGCAGGCGCTTAGCATTAACAACGCCGAGGAGCGTATTGATGTTAAACAGGGCAAGCTTGTGCTTGGATTTAGAGTTAATATGAAAAGTGATGACGAAAACACCGACGCAATGCGTGCTTTTTGCGATGTGTTCGGCGGCGGTCCGTATTCCAAGCTTTTTGCCAACGTACGTGAAAAACTTTCACTTTGCTATTATTGCTCTGCCCGATATGACAGAAGAAAAAGCTGTATTATGATTCAGTGCGGCTGCGAAGAAGAAAATATGGACAAGGCTGTAAACGAAATACTAAATCAGCTTTATGAAATAAAAAAAGGTAATTTTGATGAGGAATTTGCTTCGTCAAAAATCGGTCTTACCGATATGATTAATGGCGTAACGGACGATTCGTTGAGCCTGCTCAGCTGGTATTCGGTGCAGATTGCCGATGATAAAACTGTGTCTCCCGCACAATCGGCAGAGAACAATGACAATGTTACTAAAGAGCAGATTCAGCACTGTGCAAGCCTTATTTCTCTTGACACTGTTTATAAACTTACCTGTATTAAGGAGGCTGAATAATGAAAGAGATAGTATCGGATATATTGAATGAAAAATATTATGTTATAAAGCATCCGTCAGGACTTAAAATCTATGTAATGCCAAAGGAAAGCTATTCCTCGGCTTATGCAATTTTCGGAACGAAATACGGCTCTATTGATACAAGATTTAAGAGAAGCGACAGTGAAAAATGGACTCAGGTGCCGGAGGGTATTGCCCATTTTCTTGAGCATAAGTTGTTTGAAAGCGAGGATTTGGACGCCTTTGCAAGATATGCTAAAACAGGAGCCAGCGCCAACGCTTATACCTCCTTTGACAAAACCTGCTATCTGTTTCAGTGCAGCGGTAATTTTAAGGAAAATTTGAAAATTCTCCTTGATTTCGTACAGCATCCCTATTTTACTGCCGAAACCGTTGCAAAGGAGCAGGGAATAATCGGTCAGGAAATTACGATGTATTATGACGTTGCCGATTGGATGAGCACCTTTAATCTTTTAAGATGCCTTTATCATAATCACCCTGTAAGAATAGATATTGCAGGCACTGTGGAGTCTATCGCACAGATTACGGACAAGCTTTTGTATGACTGCTACAACACCTTTTACAATTTAAATAATATGGCACTTGCCGTTGTTGGTAATGTTACTGTTGATGATGTTCTTTCTGTCTGCGACGAGTTCCTAATTCCGGCAAAGCCTCTTTCTATTGAAAAATCATTTGAGGACGAGCCGAGAGATATTGTTAAGGATTATGATGAGTATAATCTTGCAATGAGCGTACCCGTTTTTGCCTTCGGATACAAGGAGGCCTGTGAAAAGCCTGTGCAGTCGTTGAAGGACAGTATCTACACCGACATTCTGCTTGAAATCATTGCCGGCGATACATCTCCTCTTTATAAAAGACTGTTGGACGAGGGACTTATTAACGCCTCCTTCGGTAAGGAATATTTTATCGGCTATGGGTATGAAGCCGTAATGTTTGAGGGTGAAAGTAAAAATCCCGAGGCTGTTGCCGATGAAATAAAAAAAGAGATTGCACGACTTAAAAGCGAGGGAATAGACCAAGATGCCTTTGAGTGTGTTCGCCGTTCCCTGTACGGCAGAGAGATTATGCAGTATAATGATATTGACAGTATTGCAAACGCTATTATTGCCTGTGATTTTAATGATTGGAATATGTTTGACTCTCTCGATATATATAAATCTGTCACAGTTGACGATATTCAAAAACGTCTTGACGGTATGATGAGGGAGGAGTATTCCGCATTGTCAGTAGTAAAAAATAAGGATGGAAAAAATGTATGAGTGATTATACAAGAGTGTTTTTTGACGGCTTGGGCATAAGCTTTAATCTGCCCTCCGTTGCCTTTACCGTGTTCGGCTACAGTGTGCATTGGTACGGTATAATTATTGCCTTCGGCTTTACTCTTGCCGTTCTTTACGGCGGACGTATGGCGTATAAGTGGAAAATGAGCCTTGACGGTATGACCGATGTGCTTATTTGGGGAACGCTATTCGGAATAGTCGGCGCAAGACTTTATTACGTGGCATTTGAATGGGATTATTATTCTGTTCATTTGTCGGAAATTCCTGCTATATGGAACGGCGGAATTGCCATTTACGGCGGTATTATCGGTGCGCTTATCGGTGCCGCCATCGGCTGTAAAATAGGTAAAATCAACTATTTAAACCTGCTGGATTTAGGTGCTCTCGGCTTGCTTATCGGACAGGGCATAGGCAGATGGGGCAATTTCTTTAATCAGGAGGCTTTCGGTACAAATACCGACACCGCACTGTTTAGAATGTGGAGTACAAAAATCCGTGACACCCTTGAGGCTTCTGCGGATACCTTGGCGGCTAAGGGTATTGACGTTGACCCTGCCACCGCAGTACATCCCACATTTTTGTATGAAAGCGTATGGTGTCTGCTTTCGTTTGTTATTCTTCATATTATCGTTACAAAGTACAGAAAATTCAAAGGCGAAATCTTTATGCTTTACGGAGTGCTTTACGGTGCGGAGCGTATGGTTGTTGAGGGTATGCGTACCGACTCTCTTTATGTAGGTGATACCACTATCAGAGTAAGTCAGCTTTTGTCCCTGATAATAGTGGTTGTTGCAATGGCGTTTTTCATATACTGTATGGTTAGGTATAAAAAGGGAAATCTTCCCAAAGCACTTGTTATTGCTCCACCCGGTGCGGTAAATGATAAAATCATTTTGAATGATAAGGACGGATTTTCTTCAATAGAAATAGATATGAAAAGTAAGAAAAAGGAGAATGAAAATGCAGATAATTGACGGAAAGGCTGTTTCAAAGGCAGTTAAGGAGCAGGTAAGGCAGGAGTGTGAACAACTGAAGAAAAAAGGCGTTACACCGGGTCTTGCAGTAATAATTGTTGGCGATGACCCTGCATCTCAGGTTTATGTAAGAAATAAGGAAAGAGCCTGCGAGGAGTGCGGATTTTACAGTGTAAAATATGCACTTGATGAAAATACTACTCAGCAGGAGCTTAACGATTTGGTTAAAAAGCTTAATGCAGATGATAAAATCAGCGGTATTTTGTGCCAGCTTCCTTTGCCGGAACATCTTGACGACAAGGAGGTTATAAATCTTATTGACCCTATTAAGGACGTAGATGCATTTCATCCTGTAAATGTGGGTAAAATAATGATTGGTGACTATAATTATCTGCCCTGTACCCCTGCCGGTGTAATGGAGCTTATTCATTCAACAGGCGTTGATGTGTGCGGTAAAAACGCCGTGGTTATCGGCAGAAGTAATATTGTGGGAAAACCCCAGGCAATGCTTTTGCTTCACGAAAACGCCACTGTTGAAATTGCCCATTCAAAAACAAAGGATTTACCGTCGGTAACATCAAGGGCAGATATTCTTGTTGCGGCTGTGGGTAGAGCAAAATTCGTTACAGCTGATATGGTTAAAGAGGGTGCAGTTGTTATTGACGTAGGTATGAACCGTGACGAAAACGGAAAGCTCTGCGGCGACGTGGATTTTGAAAATGTTAAGGACAAATGCTCCTTTATCACACCGGTACCGGGCGGCGTAGGCCCTATGACAATTGCAATGCTTATGAAAAATACTCTTACCGCTGCAAAAATTCAAAATAATATTAAGTAAACTAAAGGATAAGCTAATTAATTATGATTGGTTCGGTTATATTATTAATAGTTCTGATTTTTTTAAACGCAGTTTTTGCAAGTGCGGAAATTGCGGCAATTTCAATGAGCGATGCTAAGCTCAATAAAATGACGTCCGAGGGTGACAAACGAGCCGTTCGTCTGTCAAAGCTTGTCAGCGAGCCCTCCCGTTTTCTTGCCACAATTCAAGTTGCTATCACCTTGGCAGGACTTCTTAGTTCCGCCTTTGCGGCAGATAAATTTGCCCAGCCTATTGTTGATGCGATAATGAAAACAGGCACCTCTGTTTCTAAATCTCTTGTAAGTAATATTACGATTGTGGTTATTACAATAATCCTTGCTTATTTCAATATTGTATTCGGTGAGCTTGTACCTAAACGTCTTGCTATTAAAAAGGCAGAGAGTATGGCTTTGGGACTGTCGGGGCTTCTTACCGGCGTTTCAACGGTATTTAAACCCATAGTTTTTATACTAACCGCTTCAACAAATTTAATTCTGCGCCTTTTCGGCATAGACCCGAATGAAAGCGATGACAGAGTCAGCGAGGAGGAGATACGTATGCTTCTTGCTCAGGGTAACGAGCAGGGAACAATTAAAACCTCCGAAAGCGAAATGATTTACAATGTTTTTGAATTTGACGATATTACTCTTGAACAAATTTGCACCCATAGAATTGACGTGGCTTCAATAGATTTAAACGACAGTGCTGACGAGTGGGAGAAAACAATAGATTCCAACAGATATTCATTTTTCCCGATTTATGACGATAACCACGAGGATATTGTAGGGGTGCTTGATACCAAGGACTATTTCAGACTTGATGATAAATCAAAGGAGTCCATCCTTGCAAATGCTGTTGATAAGCCGTTTTTTGTACCCGAGGGTATGAAGGCAAACGTGCTATTTAAATCAATGAAAAAAACACGCCGTTACTTTGCTGTTGTGGTAGATGAATACGGAGGACTGACGGGTATAATTACTCTACATGATTTGCTTGAAGCTCTTGTTGGCGATATGTATGAAACCGAGGAGGAGCCAAAGCCGGAGGATATTTCAAGGCTTACTGAAAATAGCTGGTGTATTTACGGCTGTGCCGATTTGGACGATGTATCAAAGGCTTTGGGTGTAGATATGCCCTGCGATACATACGATACCTTTAACGGTTACGTATGCTCCGTTCTTGAAAGAGTGCCTAAAAACGGCGAAAGCTTTGAATGTGAAACCGGTGACCTTAATATCAAGGTTCACAATGTTATAAATCATATAGTTGATAAGACAACAGTTACTATAAAAAACAGGTGATAATATGGATGCACAGGAAAAAACAGTAGAATTGTTAATGGATAAAAAATACCATATATCCTTTGCTGAATCCTGTACAGGCGGTATGTGCTGTGCCGCACTTGTTGATGTTACAAATGCTTCTCAGGTGCTTGACGTTTCATTTGTGACTTACGCCAATGAGGCAAAAATTAAGTTTTTAGGCGTAAAGGCTGATACTATTTTGCAATACGGAGTGGTATCGGAAAATGTTGCGTGCGAAATGGCACAGGGTGTCGCAAATACTGCAAAATCACAGGTGGGCGTTGGTGTTACCGGAGTAGCAGGTCCCGGCGGCGGAACGGCAAAAAAGCCGGTTGGTATGGTCTGCTTTGGGTTTTATATTAACGGCAAGGTGAAAACCTATACAAAGCAGTTCGGTGCCATAGGCAGAAATAAGGTCCGTCAGGCATCCGTGGATTTTGTTTATGAAACTTTGCTTGATTTGCTCAAATAATACTTGATTTTTTTCATTCTATACAGTAAAATATATGCACAGTGTCAAAAACGCTGTGCATATTGCGCTTATATGCAAAATTAAATAATTGCTGGTGTGGCGCAGTTGGTAGCGCAATTGATTCGTAATCAATAGGCCGTCAGTTCAAGTCTGATCACCAGCTCCAAAAAAGGACTAATGGAATTTTTCCAT
>CAMFRO010000011.1 GCA_945982035.1 uncultured Clostridia bacterium
ATTTTCTACCAATTAGGCTGTTTTTGTACTGTCTGCACAATCTGGGGCAGTTCATTGAATTTATGCCGCTTTTGGCGTTTTTCGTTTTTTGCTCGGAGGCAGTACCATCGTACAGCTCCCACTCGCAAGAAAACGAAATTCAGCTCCATTTCTCAAAGTCTGCCAGCGTGTAGAAATATAAAAATTGACTTTTTCTACACGCTGAAAATCCGCCTGAAAATATCAGGCGGATTTTGTTATACAATTTAGTTTTATAATTCTTTATTTTGCGAAAAGCAGGAAATAGCCGATTACGATTATGCCAAGGACAATTCTGTACCAACCAAATGCCTTGAAATCGTGCTTTTTAATGTAGCCCATAAGAAATTTGATGGCAAGAATGGATACAAGAAAGGCTGTTACAAGACCTACGAAGAGTATTAAAAGCTCGTCGGCGGTAAAATTAAATCCGAATTTTAAAAGCTTAAGGGCACTGGCGCCGAACATTACCGGCACTGCCAGGAAGAATGTGTATTCTGCGGCAACAGTACGTGATACGCCGATAAGTATAGCGCCGAGAATTGTTGCACCGGAGCGTGAGGTACCGGGGAACACAGCGGCTATAAGCTGAAACATACCTATAATAAGTGCAGAGGTGTAAGTAAGCTCCGCTATGGAGTTTATTTTCGCCTCTTTTTTCTTGTTGACATTTTCTATAACTATAAACAGTATGCCGAAAACGATAAGCATAATCGCCACAGTCTGCCAGTTGTAGAAAAGCTCGTTGATTTTATCATCAAAAAACACGCCCACAACGGCAGCAGGCACGCAGGACACAACTACCTTAAACCACATCTGCCAAATGTCTTTTTTCGGATATATTTTTTTATCCTTAATTCCAAAGGGCCAAAGCTTACCCCAATAAAGCACCACTACCGCAAGGATTGCACCCAGCTGAATAACCACTAAAAACATCTCTAAAAAATCTTCGCTGACGTTAAGGTGCAGAAATTCATCCACAAGAATCATGTGACCTGTTGAGCTTATGGGAAGCCATTCGGTAATACCCTCAACAACGCCCAACACAAACGCCTTTATTATTTCAATCAAAGTCTGCATTGTAAAAACTCCCTTAAATTTTATACCTTGATTATAACAAAGGGACAAACGGTAATGCAATAGATTTTACACAAAAATTACATTTGCTCAAAATATACGCAAAACCTGAATAAAAGGCGAAAAATAAATTTATTTTAACGATTCACAGTCCGATTATGCATAAAAGGTGAATAAAAACGGCTTTTTCCACTCTATTAGTGAAGGGAGTTATATCTCTTCGGCGATTTTCTGCTGAAAAAATTATGACAGGAGGTACGAAATGGCAGGAAGAAAAAAGAGCGTTCAGGAAAAAGTAAACGACGGACTGTCAAAGCTTGCCTTCGGCAGTACAGCCGACGCAGTATCACTATTATTTTTGGACGAAAGCACTGCGCTTGAAAGGCTACCAAGGCTTAATCTTTTTAACGTCAGTGAAATAAAACGCCCCAAGGGCGGAGGTATGGAGATTAAGTTTTTTGACAGAATTAAGGCGTGCGAAAAGCTGAGAGAGGCTGCTGCCGGCAAGGGCGACGAGGGTTTAAGCTTTTACGAGGCACTTGAAAAAAGCGCTGAAAACGCAGCAAGCGGTATTGCAGATGATTAAGTTCACACCTTTTTCAAGAAAACAGTTAATCACTCTTAACTGGTGGTGCAAAAATAACCCTCTCAGCACAAAAAACGGAATAATCTGTGATGGCTCAGTGCGTTCGGGGAAAACGCTGTGTATGTCGCTATCCTTTGTGAGCTGGGCGTTTTACGCTTTCAACGATACTTCCTTTGCCCTGTGCGGAAAAACCATTGCTTCACTGAGACGAAATGTGGTTACTCCTCTTGTTCCCGTACTGGAGTCGCTGGGGTTCAAGGCAGAGGAAAAGCTGAGCCGTAATTATTTGGAAATCAGTAAGGGAGGCAGGAAAAACAGGTTTTACCTTTTCGGCGGAAGGGACGAGTCTTCCGCTTCGCTGATACAGGGTATGACCCTGGGCGGTGTTCTGCTGGACGAGGCGGCGCTTATGCCCCGTTCATTTGTGGAGCAGGCGCTGGCGAGATGCTCATTGGAAAACGCAAAGTTCTGGTTTAACTGTAATCCCGAGCACCCTTATCACTGGTTTTACAACGAGTGGATAAAAAAGGCACAGGAAAAAAATATGGTTTATCTCCATTTCACCATGGACGACAATCCCTCGCTGTCACAGCAGGTAAAAAATCGCTACAAAAATCTTTATTCGGGAGCGTTTTATCAGCGTTTCATTGAGGGTAAATGGGTTGCCGCAGACGGTCTTGTTTATCCGATGTTTAACCCAAAATACAATGTTAAGGACGGCTCGGACTTTACCGAATACTATATGTCCTGCGATTACGGAACGGTTAATCCCTTTTCGCTGGGACTTTGGGGACGGGGAGACGACGGTTGGTACAGGATTGACGAGTATTACCATTCCTCAAGAGATAAAGGCGTTCAGTTAACTGACGAGGAATACTATGCCCAACTTGAAAGGCTCGCAGGGAACAGGACGATTACTGCTGTTATCATTGACCCCTCGGCAGCCTCGTTTATCGAGACAGTGCGCAGACACGGTAAATACAAGGTAATCAAAGCCGACAATGATGTGCTCAAGGGCATTAATGAGGTATGCAGAGCACTTAAGGAGCAGGAGATATTTATTTCTCCCAAATGCTCCGACACGCTTAGGGAATTTACTATGTACCGATGGGATAATGATATACGCCGTGACGCTCCCAAAAAAGAAAACGACCATGCTATGGATGATATAAGATATTTCGTCAGCACTGTTGTTCATAGACAGTATGGAGATTTTTCATTCTCCATAGCAGTTGAAAGGAAGTGACACTTTGAGCATTTTTGCCCGAAGTAAAAAAAGCAGTAATTCACCGGATTCCGCCTGTGTTGTACAGACGGGAAATACGGCAGGGCATCCCTTTTGGCAGCTTAACGGCTACACGCCCCTGTCCGACGGCACCGATTCGCTGTATTACGCTCTGCGTGAGGGTGTTCCTATCGTTGACAGTGCAATTAACAAAATTGTAAGACTCATCGGAGGCTTTACCTTTGAAACAGGCAATGAAAATCTTGACAGAGAGATGGGAGAATTCTTTGACACGGTAAACGTGGGAGGAAATCAGCAGGGAATACAGAGCTTTGTTGACGGATTCTTTGACCAGCTTCTCACCTGCGGAACGGCTATCGGTGAGATTGTGGCGGACGAAAACGAAATATATGCTCTTTACAACGGCGAGACCCGTTCTGTTGATGTGAAGCGGAGTCAAAACGGTATTGATTTGGAATTTTTCAATTCCTCCGGCAGTTCCCCTATGCCTGTTAAAAACCCGGAGCTTATTTTGTTTGCGGTGCTGAACCCCAAGCCCGGTAAAATTTCCGGTACGGGACTTTTGCAGGGATTGCCCTTTGTGTGCGATATTCTGCTTAAAATCTATAACACAATAGGTACAAACTGGGAAAGAGTAGGTAATTTGCGGTATGCGGTTACATACAAGCCTCAAAATGATTCTGCCGACAAGGCATTTGCCAAGGAGCGTGCCAATCAGATGGCGCAGGCGTGGAAGGATGCTATGAGCTCAAAGGACAGCGTTAAGGATTTTGTCGCTGTAGGCGATGTGAATGTAAAGGTAATCGGTGCAGATAATCAGGTGCTTGACAGCGAGGTACCTGTTCGTCAGATGCTGGAGCAGATTATTGCAAAAACAGGGCTTATGCCCTATATGTTCGGACTAAGCTGGTCCACCACCGAGCGTATGAGTCAGCAGCAGGCGGACATTCTTACAACCGAGCTTAAAGCCTATCGCCGAATTATTACTCCGATACTTAAAAAAATCGGTGATACGTATTTGAGATTAAGGGGCATTTCGGCACCTGTCAGCGTTGTATGGGATGATATTACTCTTCAGGACCAGACACAAATTGCCCAGGCGAAATTCTACAATGCCAGGGCAGAACAAATTATCAAGGAGGATGAATAATGACGGCTTTCGGTGTTGAAAAAAGCGTTTCTCTTTGTGACGAGGATTACGAAAAGATACGCAGATACACTCAAAAGGATTTTGACAGGGATGAGCTTTTTGTATTTAATGTAAATCTTTGCAGCAACGATATTGACAGAGATTACGAAAAATTTTCCCTTTCCGCCCTTAATGAGATGAAGTCACTTTTTGAGGGAAAAACGGGAATTTTTGACCATTCTATGAAAAGCAGTGACCAGATAGCCAGAATTTTTGATACACGTGTTGAAAAACAGGAGGGCTGTAAAACCGCCGACGGCGAGGATTTGTATTTTCTTAAAGCAAAGGCGTATATGGTAAAAAGCGACGATAATGCGGGCATTATCCGTGACATTGAGGCAGGGATAAAAAAAGAGGTTTCCGTTTCCTGCTCAATGAAAAGCCGTGTATGCTCTGTGTGCGGTAAGGATTCAAGAACGTCGGGATGCGGCCATATTGCAGGCAAGGTCTATGGCTCGAAGCAATGCTATTATACACTGTCCGACGCAGGAGACGCCTATGAGTGGAGCTTTGTAGCGGTGCCTGCCCAGCGCAACGCAGGTGTGACAAAATCATTTCGTATTAAGGGGGACGAAGCATTGGAAAACATTATTAAAGCAATAAAATCAGCAGACGGTGATTTAACTATCACAAAATCCCAGAGCAGAGAGATTGCAGATTATATTACCTGTCTTGAGGAGGATTCGCAGATTGCAGGACAGTACAGAGATGAGCTTGTTAAGGAGGTTACAAGGTTGTTTTGCAAGGCATTGCCCAAGGTGGAGACAAAGCTGTTCTCCTCTCTTGTAGGGGTTATGACGGCAAAGGAGCTTATTTCATTTAGGGATAGCCTTCAAAAGAGTGAGGACAGCGTGCCTCCCAAGCCTCAGCTTGCAGGAAAAGCAACAAAAAATCAAATTAAAAATTCACAATTCAGAATTTAACAATTATTCAGGAGGATTATTATGAGTATTTCTTTTAACGGATATAAAACAGAGGTTTTAACCTTTGAAAACGAAAATGCGGAAATTTCATATCCCGTAACTGTAAATTCAGCCTCAAAGTCAATTAAGGCATCGGCTGAAAGCAATTTTATCGGCGTATGCGTAACCGAGAGAAACGATCTTGCAGGTGTGCAGACCGACGGTTATGTTGAGCTTCACTATTCATCAACAGCACCCGGTACAGGTATGGTTTATCTTGTGGCTGACGGTAACGGCGGAGTTAAGGTTCCGTCCTCATCCTCAAACGCAATGAAGGCGTATAAGGTGCTTAAGGTTGATACGGTAAATAAAACAGTAGGGTTTATTCTTTAATTAAGGAGGTAAGACTATATGTCATACGATAACATTAAACTTGAAAAAGGACTTTATACCACCGGCAAAGGCTTTACAAAATCACTTGAGGAGCTTGACCCGTCGGAAAATTACATTGGCACCGAGTTGGAGGGACTTGACGCTTATCAGCGACAGCTTAAGCGTTTTGACATAAAGGTATCAGGCGCAGGCTCCGACAGCGTTTCAAAGTTTTTCCAAACAACAGATTCCTCGGCACTTTTCCCTGAATATGTTTCAAGAGCCGTAAGACAGGGTATGGAGGAAAACGATATTCTCGGTAAAATTGTCGCGTCAACAACAAACATTGATTCCCTTGATTACAGGGCCATTGAAAGTGTACCTCTTGATGAGGACAAGGAGCTTTCCGACGTGGCAGAAGGTGCACAGATTCCACAGACGGTAATTCGCACTAAGGAGACGCTTACACCACTTAAAAAGAGAGGCAGAATGTTGATTGCTTCTTATGAGGCCATTAAATTCCAAAAGCTTGACGTGTTTACGGTTACTCTCAAGCAGATTGGTGCGTACATTGCAAAAAGTCAGGTCAAGGACGCCATTGACGCTATATGCGACGATGGAATTGAGATTATGAATATTAAAGGCAGTGAAATCGAATACAGTGATTTGGTTAATCTTTGGAATTCATTTTCACCCTACAATCTTACAACCATTCTTGCCGGTCCTAACGAGATTGCCAAGCTTCTTAATATGAGCGAATTTAAGGATTCTTATGCAGGTCTTAATTTCCACGCCACAGGTGATATGATTACACCGCTGGGTGCAGAGCTTGTTAAGGTTGACCATATCAGTAACGGCTTTCTGGGTCTTGATAAAAGCTGTGCTGTTGAAAAGGTTCAGGCAGGCGGAGTTTTGACCGATTTTGATAAGCTCATTGACCGCCAGCTTGAAAGAGCTGCCGTTACAAGCATTGCAGGATTTTCAAAAATCTTCAGCGGTGCTTCAAAGCTGCTAAGCGTATAATTTTTGAATTATCTGAAAAAGGAGGAAGGGCAGTGATAAGCATTGACAGAGTTGAGGATATACTGCGTGCGGTATGCGATTATGATGACAGCGATATTGAACGGTTTGGCGTTATAATTGAAGCCGCCGTGTCCTCTGCTGAAAAAAAGGCGGCTGATGAAAGTCTGCACAGCGACGAAAGAATAGTTATGCTGGCGGCGGCGCAGGCGAATTATTCCGTATGCCTTGCGGCAGGTGCGGACGATATTACCTCCTTTACCGCCGGCGACATAAGCCTGAGCCGTGGCAGTGATGCACTAAGCCGTGCGAAATTGTTTTTGCAGCAGGCTCAGGAGCAATGTGCCTCAATCATCAGCGACAGCGGTTTTGCTTTTATTGATGTCTGATTGTTATGGATTACAGCAAGGAATGTAAAAAATATCTTGAAAAGCTCGGTCAGAGCGTTACTGTTATTGACGGCGAAAATGTTATTGAGCTTCACGCCGTAATAATTCAAACATGGAGAAAAAACAAATCCAGGTTTGAGGATACGGTAACTGAAATCGGCAGATCAAGAAAGGAATACTATCAGTATATAGGTCCGGTTGATGTTGATATTTGTGCTTTAAGTGATGGCGCACGACTTGAATGTGACGGAATAAAATATGTGTTTTTAAAAAAGGAACGTGTTAAAGCAGGCGACAGAGTGCAGTTTTATACCGGTATGATGAAGCGTGTATATGAGGAGGCGTCGGATGAATCTTTATAATATATCTCAAGGCTTTACCGAAAAGCTTAAAGAGAGTAAAATTTCGGACTGTGCAAGGATTATAAACGCATATCCTATAAGCATTAAGCCCACCTTTCCGAAAAAGCCGTTTATAGCGGTGGCGGCAGGTGAAATTGAGGCGGAAAATATATCCTTAGGTGATTGCTATGTATATGGCACGGTTTGTCTAATTGCCGATATATATGTGCCTGAAAATATGGAGTCATCCCTGCTTTTCAGCCTTGCAAGGCAGGTGCTTGAAAAAGCGCAGGATTACTGTGCTTTCGGTATTTCAATGTCGCAGGTAAACTATGATTCAGCCTGTAACAGCCTTTGGGTAAGATGCAAAATTAAAATCAGCTCGGACATTGATTTGGGAGGTGAGGAAAATGAGTGACGCTCAGGATTTAAGCAGTGTTAAGGAAATTTCCGACTACATTTTCCTTGACTCCAACAGATATGACAAATCTCAGGAGGAAAATGATTGATGCAGTTGATAAAAATGAGCTATAAAGGCTTTACCTTCGGCGTTAATCCGTCAACGCTGAAAAGGATTCAGTCAAAAAACGTTAAAGTAAACGGCGGCGTTTTTTCCTTTTGCCGTGTTAATGAAATCTCACAAAACCCCGAAATAATAAGCGGAGGGGGATATTTTACGGGTGAGGACGCCTATCTATGTGCCGAAAAGCTATCACGTGTATTCAGACGAAAAGGCTCATCATATTTGTTTATACCGGGGTTTGCTCCGATAAAGGCGCATTTCACCTCTTTTACGGTTACTGCTTCGGCGGACAAAAACCGCATTGAGTATTCCTTTGAATTTACAGAGGATATATCGGGTAAAAAAACGGACTGTGATTTTGGATATACCTTTGCAAAAAACGGAGAAAATATGTTTGATATTGCCAACAGAACAAGCCGTAATATTGAAAATCTTATGGCGGTTAATGATTTTGCAGACGCCTTTTCCGTTAGAGAGGGAGACAGGGTGATACTGTGCTGAAAATAATTTTTACCGATATTGACGGTAATGATTTTTATGCCGAAAATATTTCTTCTGTTGAGCTTTCAAGAACCGCCGGTGCCGCCTGTGACGGTATAAGAATTAATTATTTCACCGAAAGAAGCATGAGCGAAATTAACCGGGTGCATGTTTACAGCGGTGAAGGGCTTGTTTTTAACGGATACTGCGACACCCAAAGAGAAACAGTTGAGGGACAGGGTAGAAGGTGCTTTGTATATGCCCGTTCCTCCGCCTGTCTGCTGACGGATAACGAGGCGGAGCCTGTTACATATAACAGGCCCACCGCAGGCTCTCTCTGCATAGATAACGCACGTGAATTCGGGTTTGAGTGCGAGATAGAGGATATTGTGTGCAATTCGGATTATACGGTGGGCAAAGGCACAAGCAGATACTCTGCCGTTAATGATTTTGTCTGCGGAATTATCGGCAGCGACATTGTTATTACACCGGATAACAAAATTATGCTGCCGGATTATGACAGTGTTATTTCTATTGACAGCAAGGATATTGAAAGTGAAAAAATCCTAATTAACCGAGTTGGTGCAGTGAGCCGGATTGACTATAAAATTAAAAATGATACTTCCTATAAGTACCATTTAAAAAGCCGTTATCTTGAACAAAGAGGTATTAACAGAGGCGTTCTTGTAAATGTGTCGTCATTGCCTAAGTGGAGACAGGATGGCACGGTGCTAAACCGTTTAAAAAAATATAGCAGTAATTACAATTGTATTGAGTTGAAGGTTGGCGGATTTGTTAATGCAAATCTGTACAGCGGTGTAAAATATGATAGCAAAACAGTTGACAGCACCGACGGATATTACATAAGTGAAATTGTTTATACCTTTGACAAGAATGGCGAATATACAACGCTGACTCTCAGCAAAAATATTGATTTAAAGGAGATTAGATATGTGGCTGAGTAAAAATATCGGCAAAGGCCGTGAAAATCAAAGCGCCGAGAATGTAAAATTAACCCTAAACAGCAGTGATGAAACGGAGGCAAGCGGCTCCGCAAAGGTTAGAAATATCAGCACCTACACTCCTTTCGGCTATTCCTGCGCCGTGCCGTCGGGAGAGGATGTTCTTCTTATACCCTCCTGCGACGGCGGTGCGGCTGTGGGTACAAAAAACATTACATCGGGGCTTGAACCGGGAGAAATTAGGATACAGTCGGCAGGGGGCGCATCTTTGGTGCTGAAAAATGACGGAAGCGTTATTATCAATTCCCTTACAGTTACTCCTGACGGAAAAATTAAGGAGAAAGGATGATAAAATGACCGAAAAACTTGTTAACGGCGACTATGTGAAATGCAGTGGAAAAAACAGCTTGGAAAAAATTGATTTTATTGATGAGATAGTGCAGTCGGTGATTTTGATTTTGACCGCTCACAGAGGGAAATTTTATCCCGACAAAAATTTCGGCAGTTTGTTGTCGGATATTACCTGCACACCTCAGGACGAGTATGCTTTGTGCTGCGCAAGACAGGCGCTGGACGGCATTGACGGAGTTTTTGTAAAAAAGGCGCAGACGGCGCAGGACAAATACATTTTTGATTTAATTATTAACAATGAAGAAAGGCAGGTGGAGATAAAGCGTGAATTTGACTTATGATGAAATACTTAATTCAATGAAAAACAAATTCTTTGAAATAAGCGGTGAAAACGTAGATTTGAACGGTGATTTAGGCGCCAGATTCAAAGCGGTGGCAAGCGAGCTTTTTTCTCTTAAATGCTACGGTGACTATATACTTAAACAGGCGTTTGCAAAAACGGCAACCGGTCAGTATCTTGACCGTCACGCCGAAATGCGAGGCATTACAAGAAAAACTCCCACCGGGTCCACAGGCACATTGACATTTGGCTTGATTGAGCCTGCCCCGGAGGATGTGGCGGTGGAAAAGGGTACAATATGCTCCTGCGCCGGCAGACCGTATATTCAGTTTTCAACAGACGAAAATGCCGTTATTCCTGCCGGAGAGCTTTCCGTTACAGTCAACGCTTCTTCAACCGAGGCAGGAGAGCAGTACAATGCGGCGGCAGGGGAGGTTACCGTTATGGTTAATCCGCCCAAATCCGTTTATTCTGTCGTTAACGAAACGCCCTTTACAGGCGGATATGACGAAGAAAGTGACGGCGCACTGCAAAAACGCATAGCTTATTCTTACAGCGTGCCCTCCAACGGTGTATCGGCGGAATCAATGAGAAATGTTATTCTCAAAACAGACGATATTACCGACTGCCTTGTTAAGCCAAGCGACAGCAAAACCATTTGTGTATATGTGAGAACAAAAAGCGGCGAGCTGACACAGGATACGATTGATAAGGTGAAGGATGCGCTTATGATATCACAAATTGCCCTTTGTGATATTCAGGTTAGCAGAGCCGAAAGCTATCCGGCAAATATGTCAGTTGAGGCATATATTGACAATTTTGACACGGAGGACACCGAGGAGAAAATTAAAAATGCCCTTGTGAATTATATTGAGTCTCTATCGGTGGAGGAAAATCTTATACTCAGCAGAGCGGCATCGGCAGTTTGTGCCGTTGATGGAGTACGGTTCTGCGATGTGATGAGCTCAAACGCCTCCAACGGAGTTATTTATTGCCCCGGCGGCAAATATTTTAAATTTGGTACTGTGACGGTGAAATGCTATGAACAGTGAATTTGAGCGAATGAAAAATCTGCTTTCGGGCATAGGAATACAGTTCGGCGAAAAAGGATTTTCCACCGCCGAAATTACCGCATACGCCCATGGCTTAAGTATGGTTAGGGATTATATTGATAGTATTTCGTCTGAAATCTTTATGCAGGGAGATACCTTAAATTCCCTTGAAAAATATGTGTCATTGCTTGATATTGACGTAACCGAAAAAAGCACAGAGCAGGTAAAGGAGAGCATTATCGGTGTTTTAAGTGCAGGCTTCGCCGCCTTTGACAAAGCAGAATTTTACGAAAAATTTTCCCTTATTGGCTCCGGAACCCTTGAATTTTCAGAGGATTGTATGATTTTTCGTGATGTTGATTATGATGATTTTTGTCGTTTGGGCAGATTCATTAGAGGATATATCCTTCCCTTTACTCATACGAAATGCTCCGGCCTCGGACTTTCCTGGTGGGAGCGTGATAAATGCGAGTTGACTTTTCATCAAATGGATGCATTGCTTTTGCCCTTTGGCATAATTGATACCATAGAGGGCAGTGAAATTGAAATTGAATTTTAGGAGATAAATATATGAGCAGTACAAATAAAACAGAAAATTACGGACTTAACAGTTGGATAAGCTCCGACATACCTAAAAGAGAGGATTTTAATACGGACAATGTTATAATTGACAACGCTTTGGCAAATCATTGCTCTGACGCCGTGGCTCACACAAGCAATGCTGAAAAGCAGGCGTGGAACAATCCGTATTATATTCAAACATATTTCGGCAACGGTTCTTCCTCACGCACTCTTGCACTGAACTGTGATTTTACTCCGGTTTGGGGCATAGTATTTGCAGTAAATTATACGCCTTCGGTAACGGATATTTCCAACGAGGCGAATTATAACTATTTTGCCGTTTTTACTGCCAGCGGCTCAAACACAGGTGTAACACTTTCCGGTAAAAGCTTAAAGCTTGTTCAGTCCTCAACGGCGGTTTTGGGCAACGAGTACAGAAACTTTAACCAAAACGGCGTTACATATTTGTGTATAATGTTTAGATAATAGAATTTTAACACTTTTGTTTACAATGCCGTAGTTATGTAATATAATAGATAATCATATTCCTATGGTTCGGATTATTACCGTTACCCTATGAAAAGGAGAAAGCTATGGCAGTATTTAGACCATTCAAAGCGTTTCGCCCTGCGAGAAAAAATCAGGAACTTATACCTGCATTACCCTACGATGTTATGAACAGCGAGGAGGCGAGAGCGCAGGTTCAGGGCAAGCCTTTGTCATTTTTGCACGTTGACAAGGCGGAAATTGATTTGCCTGAGAACACAGACCCCTATTCTCAGGCGGTTTATGACAAGGCGAGAGAAAACCTGTTAAATCTTGAAAGTAACGGCGATTTAATACAGGACGACAAGCCATGCCTTTATATCTACAAGCAGATTATGAACGGTAGATCCCAGGTGGGTATAGTCGGATGTGCCTCAATTGACGATTACCTCAATAACATTATAAAAAAGCACGAACACACTCTTGCTAAAAAGGAGCAGGACAGAATTAATCACGTAAATACCTGCGATGCCAACACGGGACCGATTTTTCTGACCTACAGGCAAAAGCATAGCATTGATATGGCTGTGTCAATGTGGATGAGCGAAAACGAGCCTGTTTATGATTTTTACGCAGATGGTGTGCGCCAAACCGTGTGGGTTGTTGATGATGACAGCGTTATTGACAAGCTTGTAAATGCTTTTGACGGTATTGATAGTATGTATATTGCCGACGGTCATCACAGATGTGCCTCTGCCGTTAAGGTCGGACAGCTGCGCAGAAAGGAAAATCCCGGATACACTTGCTATGATGAATTTAATTATTTTCTTGCAGTGGCTTTCCCAGACAACGAGCTTGAAATTATGGATTACAACCGTGTTGTAAAGGATTTGAACGGCTGTTCATTTGAAGAATTTACCGCTCTTGTGAAGAAAAATTTTGATATTTCCGAAACGGACCACCAATTCCACCCTATAAGAAAGCATACATTCGGTATGTACTACGGCAAAAAATGGTATATTTTATCAGCCAAAAAAGGCACCTATGACGAAAATGACCCGGTTGCACGGCTTGATGTTTCAATTTTGCAGAACAATCTGCTGGAACCGGTTTTAGGAATTAAAGACCCTAAAAATGATGACAGAATAGACTTTATCGGCGGAATAAGAGGGCTTGATGAGCTTGAAAAAAGAGCAGACAGCGATATGTGCCTTGCTTTTTCAATGTTTCCCACAACAGTTGATGACTTAATGGATATAGCGGACGCAGATAAAATTATGCCTCCTAAATCCACCTGGTTTGAGCCAAAATTGTTATCCGGTCTGTTTATTCACCACTTGTCTTGAAATTATTGCTTTAATGTGCTAAAATAATTTCATATAATTTCATTAGGAGGTCAAGCTATGAAAGAAGAAAACAGACGGTATGCCCAGGAAGCCTTTGACATCGTAACGCATGCCGCAAAGAAAATCGGCTCCCGTTTGCCGGGCTCCGAAGGCGAAAAAAAGTATGCCGACTATATGGGTGACAAGCTCCGTGAAATCGGTATTGAGCCTAAGCAGGAGGAGTTTGCAGTATCTCCGAGAGCGTCAATCGGCGGAATTCCCTACGCAGGCTGGGCAGGTGTAATTTTAAGCTTGCTTGTTTATTTTGCCCTTTCCATACACACATTATGGTACGGAATGGCGCTGAGCGGAATTGTTGTTCTCGTTTGGCTTGTAGCAGGTGTATTCCTTTATAAAACCTGGTTTGATATGTTCTTTAAGCAGGCTATTTCACAGAATACATACGGCGAGCTTTTGCCTCCCGGCGGTGAATATGATTATACAATAATTCTTTCGGGTCACACCGACACAAGCTGGACATGGAGGCATTCGGAGCACGCATACAAATATAAGGATAAGCCTGTTTTGGGTATCATTTCCACCTACGGCAAGGTAGGCTTCGGTGCAATCTGTGTTTTCTATGAAATTGCAGTTTCTATTGCAATGGCAATTATTAATCTCGGAATAGATACAGGCGCCGCTTGGGCTTATAGGCTTATTGAATCAGCGTCCTTTGGTAGATTTACACTTGCAATGTATTTCATTCCTATTATTACCGCCATCGGCAGTATGTTTGTTGTAATGTGGGCTGACCCCAACGAAAAGAATGCATCAAGAGGTGCTATGGACAATGCAACCGGCTGTGCTCTCAGCTATGCAGTTATTAAGTATTTCAAGGAGCATCCCGAAAAGATGCCTGAGAGATGCAGAATTGTTGACCTTAACTGTGGCTCTGAGGAGGCAGGTCTCAGAGGCTCAATGGCATTTGCCGCCGAGCATAAGGACGACGACCTTTCAAAGAACGCTTGGAATATTAACATTGACTCTGTTGCAGATAAAGAGTATTTTGAGGTTGTTATTCAGGACGACTGGCAGTTTACACGCTTTGATACCGATATGGAAAAAATGTTTAAGGACACCTTTGCAGAGCTTGGAATTGAAAGCAAAACAAACGGCTGTATTCATAATCCTGTTGGCGGTTGCGATAGTACTCCTATGACAAAGGCGGGAATTAAATCCGTTACATTTGCGGCGCAAAATCCGGTTTTAACATATTACTATCACACATGGCGCGATATGCCTGAGCGTTTTGAAATGGAAACCGTGGGCGACGGCTTTGACGTTGTTTTAGGCGTAATTGATAAGATTGCCGCATTTCAAAAGGCTAATGGCTATAACGGTCCCCAGAAAAAATAAAATTAATTGCATAACGTCCGTTTCGGTGTAAAAGCCGTGACGGGCGTGATTTTTTTGTAAAAATATGACAAATGATTTTAAAATAAAAAGGGGCATAATTATATTGAAAGGAGATATAATTATGCCTGATTTATTTAATTTAACGCCCCAAATGCAAAGCTATTTTGACTCTCTGCCAAAAAGTGTGCAGCAGTCAATGATAATGTCAGGGGCAAAAATGAACAGCCTTGAGGATATGAAAGCAGTATCTAATTATTTGATGGGCAGGACAAGCAACGGCGATGAATCATAAAGGTAAGGATTATCAAAAAAAATACCGTCTATCGCCGGATATTGTAAACCGATATTGCGAAAGCACCGCAAATCCCACCGTCCAGCCTGACGGAAAAACGGAAATGGGCGTCCCTATTCCGACTACTCAAAATGTAGAGTATTCGAAGGAATACGAAGAAGAAAATCAACTTTAGCAAATCATTTCATTAGCAAAACAAAACGGCACGGGATTTCCCGTGCCGTTAATAGTTATTATAGATGATAAATTAAATCGTCGCTCTTCCAATTGAAAATTATAATTCCTGCAATCAACGTTAATACCGATACAACCGCTGCGTAAAGCAACATCCTCCAGCTCATAATGTATCCGTACAAAACGCATTGCCTAAATAGCTCTATCATAGAATACAGTGGGTTAATTTTGATAACATAAATAACCCAGGGAGTAGTGATTTTCTGCAAAGGATAAAGGATAGGAACCATATACAAAAGCAGTCTTAGCAAAACGTCCCAAATATATTCTATATCACGAAAATATACCGATAAAACAGAAAGGATAAGTCCTACGCCTGTTGAAAAAACCAAAATAAGAAACATCGGAACAACGCAAAGAAGTGCATACCAGGTGATGTGCAAATCTGCGCCTCCCTGTATTCCGGTAGCCTTGAAGAATATCCACACGCATACAAGACACAGCAGTGATATTGCAAAGTTTACAAAGGTGGAAAGCAGTGAAGAAACAGGGTACATATATTTTGGTACATATACCTTTTTGATGATTGCCGCATTTCGCCTAAATGATGTCATAGCCTGCTTGGTTGACGTTGAGAAAAAGTCAAACAGTAATCTTCCTGTAAAAAGAAATACCGGATAGCATACAATATACTTGCTGTGCTTTCCGAATATTCCGCCGAATACAACAGATAAAACTATCATATTCAAAAGCGGCTGAAGAAAGCTCCAAAATATTCCAAGCCATGAATTTCTGTATTTTAATTTAATGTTTTTTCGTGTGAGTTCAGCCAGCAGATTTCTGTACTTTTTAAACACGGCCACGTCGTGAGTAATTTCCTGCTCGGCACTTTTTGCGCTCATTATAACACCTCGGTTCAAAAAGGTCCTGAATACATAAAAGCAGTTCAGGTGAAGCGGTTGTTTGCTTCAATCATAGATAGGCTCCATAAATATGTGACATTATATCACATACTGTCTGAATTTTCAACATTTTTAATTTATTTGAAAATTTGAGCTATCTCCAAAGCAGTTTTTCTCGCCGACATATCGCCGTTGATTATATAATCTGCGGCGGTTGAATATTTGCTTTTCCTTTCGTCATAAAGAGCCCTTGCCTTTTCTTTGTCTTGAAAAAGAGGACGGCTTGTACTGTCGCCTATTCTGTCGCAGATAACGGTAAATGATGCGTCAAGAAAAACTATATTGCTTTTGCCTTTTAGTGCATCAACATTGCGCTGAAAGGTCATTGCACCTCCGCCGGTGGAGATTACGCAGTTTTTCATATCGGCAATTCTTTTGCATATATCGTGCTCCAAATCACGAAAATAATCCTCTCCTCTTGTTGCAAAAATCGCCTTTATTGCCACGCCCTGTTCCTGTTCAATAAGCTCGTCCGTGTCAATAAATTTACATCCCATTATTTTGGCAAGCTCTTTTCCCACAACGGTTTTTCCGCTGCCCATAAATCCACAAAGTACAATACTGTCCATTATTTGTCAAGCTCCTCTTGAGTGATATCAATAACCTTTTTGATGTCCTTCTGTTCAAAGTGTACGTCGTTCCATATTTCCTGTGCAACCGCCGCTTGCCATACAAGCATCGGCAGTCCGTTGGAATATTTAAGTCCTGAGTCCTTTGCAGTTTTAACAAAAACAGTTTCCTTTGGGTTATATACTGCGTCAAATACAGCCTTTGACGAAAGTATTATGTCCTCGTTTATCGGACAGGCGTTTACGTTGGGGTACATTCCCACGGGAGTTCCGTTAATTATTAAATCCCAGCCCTTTTCCACATCGGACAGTAAAGCTGTTTTAATATCCTTGTCCAGCTTTTCCCTAATTTCTTTTCTTATTTCCTCTGCTGCCGGCACATCAGCCTCTCTAACTGCTATTGTCAGGTCGGCTCCTGCCATTACACTTTCAAAGGCAAACATTCTTGACACACCGCCGCTGCCGCAGAGAAGAACCCTCCCGCCAAGCTCAATATCCGCCATACTAAGCGCACGCAAAAAGCCGTGGCAGTCGGTATTGTGACCTGTGGCTTTTGAGCCTTTTATATCAACGGTGTTTACCGCACCAAACAGCCTTGCTCTGTCAGAAAGCTCGTCAAGCATAGGTATTATATTTATTTTATGTGGGATAGTAACATTAAAACCGTTCAATTTTTTTAACTGCTCAAAATCTTTTTCAAGATGCTCAGGAGCGGTTTCCATCAGGGTGTAATCTGCCTGAATACCGCTTATTTTAAATAATTCTCTGTGAATTATTCCGCTCATTGAATGGCCGAGCGGATAGCCTATTAGTGCAAATGATTTCATAAATTTTAACCTCGTTATTGACAAATCGTTAAAAAGTTTATAATATGATAATAACACAACGCAGTGATATTAACAACAAATTTTTTAAGGAGTGTTTGTTATGATTTTTGACGAAGTTAAAGAAATACTTGTTGAACAACTCGGAGTCAACGAAGATGATGTTGAACTTACGTCAAGCTTGGTGGACGATTTGGGCGCAGACAGCCTTGACGCCATTGACATTGTTATGAGCATTGAGGATGAGTATTCAATAGAAGTTCCCGACGAAACCATTGAGCAGATGAAAACCGTTGAGGATATCGTTAATTTTATTGAAAACAATATGGGCTCAAACGACTGATAATTTATGTATTTTTCACAATTTGTATATTGAAATAATACATTTAAGTCAAATTAAACAAATTAGCAGGGCTATTTTCGTAACTTTTGCTTTGTTGACATATTAATATTTTATATAGTAAAATAAGGGTTAGTAATACTAACCTTTATTTTTATGTGAGAGGGATTTAATAATGGCTGAAAAATATGTAATGGCTCTGGACCAGGGTACTACAAGCTCCCGTGCAATAATTTTTAACAAAAAAGGCGAAATTGTAGCAAAAAGTCAGAATGAATTTACACAGTATTATCCGCAGAACGGTTGGGTTGAACACGATGCAAACGAAATATTGTTCAGTATGATTAGCGCAATGATGGGGTGCGTGCGTGAGTTTGAGGGCGACCCAAATCAGATTGCAGGTATCGGTATCACCAATCAGAGGGAAACTACTGTTATTTGGGATAAGGAAACAGGAAAGCCTGTTTATAATGCTATCGTTTGGCAGTGCAGAAGGACTGCCGACTACTGCGAGCAGCTTAAAAGCGAAGGCCTTTCAAGCTATGTTAAAAGCACAACAGGGCTTTTGATTGATGCGTATTTCAGTGCCACAAAAATCAAATGGATTCTTGACAATGTTGAGGGCGCCAGAGAGCGTGCGGAAAACGGCGAGCTGCTTTTCGGCACAATAGATACATGGCTTATTTGGAACCTCACTCACGGCAAGGTACACGTTACCGATTATTCAAATGCCTGCCGTACAATGCTTTTTGACATTGATAAGCTCTGCTGGGATGAATATTTGTGCGAAAAAATGGGAATACCTATGTGTATGCTTCCAAAGCCTGTTCCGTCAAGTCAGATTTACGGTGAGGTTGCACCTATAACAGGTATTGAGGAGCTTAAGGGTGTGCCTATTGCCGGCGCAGTCGGCGACCAGCCGGGCGCTCTGTTCGGTCAGGGATGCTTTGAAAAGGGTCAGGCTAAAAATACTTATGGTACAGGTTGCTTCCTGCTTATGAATACAGGGGAGGAGAGAATTGACAGCAAGTCAAATCTTCTGTCCGGCGTTGCTTGGGGCCTTGACGGCAAGGTTACTTACGATTTGGAGGGCTCAGCATTTAACGCAGGCTCTGTAATCAAATGGCTTCGTGACGAGCTTGAGCTTATCAGCACTGCCAAGGAGTGCGACGATTTGGCAGAAATGGTGCCTGATACAAACGGACTATATATTGTGCCTGCCTTTACAGGCTTGGGTGCTCCTTATTGGGATATGTATGCCCGTGGAATAATGATAGGTCTTACCAGGTCCATAAACAAAAAGCACGTCTGCCGTGCCGTGCTTGAAAGCATAACCTATCAGATGACGGATTTGTTGGAGGCTATGATGTCGGACAGCGACATTATGCTTAAGGATTTGCGTGTTGACGGCGGTGCGTCCGTGTCGGATATTATGATGCAGATGCAGGCGGATATGACAGGATGTAATGTAAACCGTCCTGTTAACAGAGAGGCTACGGCTCTCGGTGCCGCATATCTTGCAGGTCTTGCTACCGGAGTGTGGGAAAGCACCGAGGAGATTGAGCGAAACCGCCAGGTAGATAAAATTTTTGTTCCGTCGATGGAGGCTCAACTGAGAAACAAAAAATATTCCGAATGGAAAAGAGCGGTTGAACGCTCACGAAATTGGGAAAGATAAATTATCAGTCATATTAGGTGTGTCGGTAACGGCACACCATACGACTGTAATAATATGATGCGGGAGCGTTGCTTTCTATGCCCTGCATTAAGATAAGGAGATTTTATTATGGGAAAGGTAGTATGTCCCTGGGATACCTTGATTAACTTTATCACCGACGCCTTTGTCGGCTATGGTATTCCCGAGGAGGACGCAAAAATCTGTACGGATGTATTGCTTGAATCGGACAGACGAGGCATTGAAAGCCACGGCTGTAACAGGTTTAAGCCTATATATCTTGACAGAATTAAAGCAGGAATTCAAAACCCTGTTACAAATTTTGAGGTTGTTAAGGAAACTCCCTGTACCGCAGTGGTTGACGGTCACGACGGTATGGGCCAGGTAATAGGCTATAAGTCAATGCAGATGGCTATTGATAAAGCAAAGCAGTACGGTCTTGGTATGGTTGCGGTAAGAAATTCCTGTCACTACGGTATCGCAGGCTATTATGCAACCCAGGCAACAAAGCAGGGCTGTATCGGCATCACCGGTACAAATGCCCGTCCTTCTGTTGCGCCAACCTTCGGTGTTGAGGGTATGTTCGGTACAAATCCGCTTACAATCGGTATTCCCACCGACGAGGATTTTGATTTTGTAATTGACTGTGCTACTTCAATTACGCAAAACGGTAAGATTGAGTATTACGAGAGAATAGGCGAGGAGGTTCATCCCGGCACTATTATCGGTCTTGACGGCGAATCTATTGAGGGCGACGCAGGTGTTGCGCTTAAAAAGATAAGAAACGGCGAGGCAGCCCTTACTACATTGGGCGGTATCGGCGAAGCTTTGGGCGGCTACAAAGGCTACGGATATGCTATGGTTATTGAACTGCTTTCAGCTGCACTCCAGGACGGTCAGTACGGAAAGGCTCTTAACGGCAAGGATGAAAATGGAAATCTTGTGCCTTATCATCTCGGCCACTTCTTTATCGCCATTGACACAAATCACTTTGTTGGTGAGGAGGAAACAAGAAAGAAGGCAGGAGACATTATACGCTCTGTCCGCAATTCAAGGAAGGCTCCCGGCGCAGAAAAAATCTACACCGCAGGGGAGAAGGAATGGCTTGTATGGCAGGAGAGAAAGGACCATGGCGTTCCCATTAACGAGTCTGTTCAAAAGGAGATGAATCAGGTTCGTGACGAGCTTGGACTTACTCAGTACAAGTTCCCATGGGAAGACTAAATATAAAATAAAATATAACAAATATAAGAGGGTATAAAAATGGACTATCGTAAAGAATCGTTAAAGCTTCACGGAGAATGGAAGGGCAAGGTTGAGGTTGTTGCAAGGGCAAAGGTCGGCGATAAGGACGCTCTTTCTCTTGCTTACACTCCCGGCGTAGCGGAGCCGTGTCTTGCAATTCAAGAGGATTATAATAAGAGCTGGGAGCTTACTCGCCGCTGGAATATGGTTGCCGTTATAACAGACGGATCAGCCGTACTCGGTCTTGGAGATATAGGACCGGAGGCGGGTATGCCGGTTATGGAGGGTAAGTGTGTTCTGTTTAAGGAATTTGGCGGAGTTGACGCATTTCCTCTTTGCGTAAGAACAAAGGACGTTGACGAGTTTGTTGAAACAGTTTACAACATCAGCGGTTCCTTCGGCGGCATTAACCTTGAGGATATTGCCGCTCCACGCTGCTTTGAAATTGAGGAAAAGCTCAAGGCTAAATGTGACATTCCTATTTTTCACGATGACCAGCACGGTACTGCTGTTGTAGTTTCCGCCGCACTTATCAATGCAACAAAGCTTACAGGTAAGGCTCTTGGCGACTGTAAAGCCGTAATTAACGGTTCCGGTGCGGCAGGTATTGCTATTGCAAAGCTGCTTATGACTCTCGGCTTGCGTGATGTTATTCTCTGTGACCGTACAGGAGCAATCTATGAGGGTAGAGAAAAGCTTAATCCTTCAAAGGATGCTATTGCAAAGGTTACAAACAGGGAAATGACTAAGGGAACACTTGCCGACGCAGTTAAAAACACCGATATTTTCATCGGCGTTTCTGCTCCCGGAGTACTTACACAGGATATGATTAAGACAATGAATCCTGACCCAATCGTTTTGGCTATGGCTAATCCTACCCCCGAAATTATGCCTGATGAGGCAAAGGCGGCAGGTGCTAAGATTGTTGGTACAGGCAGGTCGGATTTCCCCAACCAAATTAATAATGTTGTGGCTTTTCCGGGTATTTTCCGTGGCGCCCTTGATGTAAGAGCAAGTCAAATTACCGAGAATATGAAAATTGCCGCCGCTTATGCCATCGCATCTCTTGTTGATGATGATAAGCTTGAGGCAGATTATATTCTTCCCTATGCCTTTGACCCTCGTATTAAGGATACTGTGGCAAAAGCAGTTGCCGACGCTGCAGTAAAAGACGGAGTTGCAAGAATATAATCTGTCTCTTATACACATCTGACGCTGCCGACGAAGGCTTAGG
>CAMFRO010000012.1 GCA_945982035.1 uncultured Clostridia bacterium
CCTGTGACCCTCTGCTTGTAAGGCAGATGCTCTCCCAGCTGAGCTATGCTCCCGTGTGTCGCACTTGCGACGGGTTATATAATACAATATAAAAGGATAAATGTCAATACCTTTTTTTAACTTTTTTATTTTGATTTTTTAATAAGATTACCAATGTCCTGTGGGGTAAAAATATATTTCTTATTGCAAAAATGACACTCCACCTGAGTATCCTCGTTTGAGCCGGCCATTTCCTCAAGGCTTGCAAGACCTGTGCTTATTAATGCCGCCTCCACTCTTTCCTTAGAGCAGTTGCATTTATAAGATGCATTGCTCTCATCAAGCTTATCAAGGTCAAATCCATCAAGAGCCTTTTTTGCAATATCGTCGGCGGTCATACCTGATGTCAGCATAGTTGTAACTGAGTCAATACTATTTATATTCGCTTCAATTTTGTCTATCACTTCATCCTCACAAAACGGCAAAAGTTGAATAATAAAGCCACCTGCCTTACATACAGTTAAATCAGGGTTTACAAGCACGCCTAATGCGCACACGCTGGGTGTTTGCTCCGACACTGCGAAATAATTAGTAATATCCTCTGCAATTTCTCCACTGACAATTGGAGTCTGACCTATATAAGGCTCCTTCATACCTATGTCTTTAATTACATAAAGCTGTCCTTCAGTGCCTACTGCACCTTTTACATCAAGCTTCCCTACATTATTGAGAGGTATTTCAACTATTGGATTTTGAACATAAGCACGTGCATTTCCTTTGGAGTCGGACACAGCAATTAAATCCCCTGCCGGGCCGCCGCCGTTAATTCTTACGGTAATGGAATCGTCATTTCCCTTGAGCATATTACCCATCATTGAACAGGCGGTCATAAGACGTCCCAAAGCCGCCGTAACCGTTGCGGATGGCTTGTGTATCTGCTCCATTTCGGCAACCATATCAGTAGAATCACAGGCAATGACATAAGCACTGCCGTCCTGCGTTATATATCTTACAATTTTACTCATTTGTATCTCCTTTTTTACAAACAAAATATAAGCGTTCACTGTTTGGATTTTCGGAATTTTTCGTTAATTCATCATAAACTCCCAACACATTAAATCCGCAGTCTGTCAGGGATTTTTTTAAAACTGAAGATTCGAATGCTTTTTCATAAAATTCTTCGGAATATCTACTGTACAAATTATTCTGTGGTATGAAGAAATCAAGAATAATTCTAACAGTGTTATCATCACAAATCTCATTATCCCACACAAGATAATAATTATCTTCATCAAACACAAAGGTATTGTCCGCAAGAACATTATTATGCTTATATGAAGTGTTGACGTCAAAAACAAACACACCGCCGGCCTTCAGCGATTTATATACATTTTTAAAGGTTTTTTCAACATCGTTATAATCGGTGATATGATTTATACTGTCAAGGCAGCAAATGCAGCCATCAACGCTCTCTGCAAGGGTAAAATCCTGCATTTTTGCATTAATTAGAGTATGTTTAATGCCTTTGGCACAAAGCTTGTTTTCGGCAAGTGTAAGCATTTCCTGAGATGAGTCAATGCCTACAATATTATACCCTTTTTCTGCAAGCTCGGCAGACATTGAACAGGTGCCGCAGGCTAAATCAAGTATTGTACCGCTATTTACGCCATTAGCAAGAAAAAAGCCAGAAATGTACTCACTTCTGACTTTATAATCAACATTTTCTGTTAATTCATCATAAAAAGAAGCAAAAAGATTATAGCTGCTCATCTTCATCCTCTTTAATTCTTCCAAAAATTTTATCATAACCGTCGCATCCGTATTGAAGAGAACGGTTAACTCTGCTTATTGTGGCAGTTGATGCACCTGTTTCATTCACAATATCGGTGTAAACACATTTTTCAGAGAGCATTTTTGCAACAACAATTCGCTGACTTAACGCCTTAAGCTCCTGTACTGTGCAAAGGTCCTCAAAAAAGTCATAGCACTCCTCTCTTGTTTCAAGTGCAAGAACTGCTTTAAAAAGGAAATCAAGGTTTTTATCTTCTAATTTATTGTTCATAACAGCCTCCGAAAATATATTTTTAGTGACTTTTTATATTTTAACACACTAAAGTTTGAAAGTAAAGAAAAAATCCCCGAAATTTCGGAGATTTTTTAAAATTTTATTCTTTAATCAAATCATCGTAGAAATCAAAGCAGTCAAATGTTGCAAAATAATCCTTTGGTGTTTCCGCACGGCGGATAAGCTGATAGCTTCCGTCCTCCTTAAGCAGGATTTCTGCACTCTTTAATTTACCGTTATAGTTGTATCCCATTGAGAAGCCGTGAGCACCTGTATCGTGAATAAACAGTATATCGCCCATATCTACCTTTGGAAGCATTCTGTCAATGGCAAATTTATCACTGTTTTCACAAAGAGAGCCTGTTACATCGTACTTGTTATTACAAGGCTCGTCCTCCTTACCCAAAACGGTAATATGATGATATGCGCCGTAAATTGCAGGACGCATAAGATTTACTGCACATGCGTCAACGCCGATGTATTCCTTATGGGTGTGCTTTTCGTTGATTGCTGTTGTAACAAGACCACCGTAGGGACCCAACATAAATCTGCCCATTTCAGTATAAATAGCCACATCGCCCATTCCTGCCGGAACGAGAACCTCATCATATACCTTATGTACACCTTCACCGATAACCTTAATATCGTTAGGCTCCTGGTCGGGCTTATAAGGAATGCCTACGCCACCGGAAAGGTTGATAAACTTAATATCTGCGCCTGTTTCCTTCTTCAAATCAACCGCAAGCTCAAAAAGAACCTTAGCAAGCATTGGATAGTAGTCGTTTGTTACTGTGTTGCTGGCAAGAAAAGCATGGATACCAAATTCCTTTACGCCCTTTGACTTCATAATCTTAAATGCTTCAAAAATCTGCGGTGTTGTCATACCGTATTTTGCATCGCCCGGATTGTCCATAATGTCGTTGCTGATTTTGAACATTCCGCCGGGATTGTAACGACAACTCATTTTTTCAGGCAGCCTTCCACAGGCCTTTTCTACCGCTTCAATATGTGTTATGTCATCAAGGTTGATGATACCACCTAAATCATCGCACATTTTAAATTCTTCAATGGGAGTATCGTTTGAGGAAAACATAATGTCATCCCCTGTTGCCCCTATTGTTCTTGACATCATAAGCTCTGTCTTAGAAGAGCAATCACAACCGCAGCCGTATTCCCTTAAAATGTTAATCAAAAAGGGATTAGGAGTTGCTTTTACCGCAAAGTATTCCTTAAATCCTTCATTCCAGGAAAATGCCTCTTTAAGAGCCTTTACGTTTTCTCTTATTCCCCTTTCGTCATACAAATGAAAGGGTGTGGGATATTCCTTAATAATTTCCTGTGCCTTTTCAAGGCTTACAAATGGTCTTTTGTTCATTGGTGTGTCCTCCGTATTCATCACTTAAAGTGATTCTTCTATCAATGATTTAATCTTATCAAGTCCCTCGCCGTTAACTGAGGAAAACGGTATCACAGGAACATCTCCTGCGCAGGCTAATTCTTCTTTAGTGTTTTCAAGACGTTTTTCATACTCTTTTACCTTTAACTTATCCGCCTTAGTCATTACGATGATAAAAGGTATATTGTTGTGCTTTAAAAATTCTATCATAGAATAATCATCGGCTGACGGTTTATGGCGCATATCAACAAGCTGGACAACAAGCTTTATATTACGTCCGCTTTGAAAATATCCTTCCATAAGCTCACCGAACCTGCTTTTTTCCTGCTTGCTTATTTTTGCGTAGCCGTAACCGGGCAAATCTACAAAATTTACATTGTCAACATTGTAAAAGTTAACAGTAATTGTTTTTCCCGGAACAGAGCTTACTCGTGCAAGAGATTTTCTATTAAAAAGCTTGTTTAATAGTGAACTTTTACCTACGTTTGAACGCCCGGCAAATGCAATCTCAGCTTTACTTGAAGCAGGAAGCTGAGCGGATATTCCGTAGGCTTTGTCAAATTTTGCATTATTATAATTCATAATTTACTGTGTAATGACAGCTGTGCTGTCCTTGCCCTCATCGTTTATAATCTTATCCGTAGCTTTCTTTTTAATTTTTTCTGCAGATTGTGGCATATATTCAAGTGCATAAGATAAAAGCTCGTCAAATTTGCTTACTGATACAAAATTAACGGATTTTTTAACCTCATCGCTTATTTCCTGAAGGTCTTTGCAGTTGTCCTTTGGAATAATCACCGTAGTACAACCCGCTTTATATGCCGCCATTGATTTTTCTTTTAAGCCACCGATAGGAAGAGCCTTTCCCTTTAAAGAAATTTCTCCTGTCATTGCAATATCACTGCGGATAGGAATACCGGTAAGCTCGCTGACAACAGCCGTTGTAATAGCAAGTCCTGCCGATGGACCGTCCTTCGGCACCGCCGCCTCCGGTGTGTGAATATGTATATCCTTAGTCTTGTAAAAATCAGTGTCAATGCCGAATTCCAAAGCCTTGCTTCTGACATAGCTTACAGCGGTCTTTGCACTTTCCTTCATTACGTCGCCCAAATTCCCGGTAAGTTCAATTTTACCGGTGCCTTCAAGTGCAGAAACCTCAATAGGAAGCATTGTTCCTCCAACGGAGGTCCAAGCGAGACCGTTTACTGTGCCGACAGAGTTGTGCTTATCAATGGTGTCCTTTTGATATTTTTCTACGCCAAGATAATTATTTAAATTTTTAACATCCGCTTTAAATGATTTTTCACCGTTTTCAAGCTTAACAGACGCTTTTCTGCAAAGGGTAGAAATTTGCTTTTCCAATGCTCTGACGCCGGCTTCTCTTGTGTAACATTCAATGACTTTATATATCGCACCGTCGGTAATCTTAAATTCCCTGCTTGATAGTGAGTGCTTTTTCATCTCTTTTTTTACAAGATGCTTTTTTGCGATATTGAATTTTTCCTCGGTGGTGTATGAATTAAGCTCAATAATTTCCATTCTGTCATATAACGGAGCAGAAATAGTTGATGTATCATTAGCAGTAGTAATAAACAATACTTTGCTTAAATCAACAGAAAAATCTATATAGTGGTCGTTAAAATTAACATTTTGCTCCGGATCAAGTGCTTCAAGCAGTGCCGATGCAGGGTCACCCTTGTAATCCTGACCTACCTTGTCAATCTCGTCAAGGAGAATAACAGGATTCATTGTTTTGCTTTTAATCACCGCTTCAATGATTCTACCGGGCATTGCACCTATGTATGTTCTGCGATGGCCTCTAATTTCAGCCTCGTCGTGAACACCCCCTAATGCTACCCGTACATATTCCCTATTCATAGATTTTGCAAGTGATTTAACAATACTCGTTTTTCCGACTCCGGGAGGTCCGTATAAACAGATAATCTGACCGTTAAAATCGGGATTTCTTTTGAGTACTGCAAGTGATTCAATAATTCGCGTTTTAACCTTATCAAGTCCGTAATGGTCATTATCAAGAATTTTACGGGATTTCTTCAAGTCGATTGAATCTTTTGAGTATTTACCAAAAGGTATTTCAAGACATTTATCAAGATAATTTCTCACAACAGTTGCCTCGTGAGATCCACCGGGCATACGTGAAAGCTTATCGCATTCCTTGTTTAATTTTTTCTTAATTTCGTCACTGCATTGCAATTCGTTGATACGTGATTTGTACTCATCTGCTTCAGCAGCAGGATTATCACCCTCACCAAGAGATTCGGAAATTACACGCAATTCCTCTCTCAAATAGTAATCACGTTGATTTTTGTCAATTTCCTTCTGAACCTTTTCCTGTATTTCTGCCTGCGTTTCAAGCATAATACACTCTTTTTCAATAAGCTCAACAAGGATTTTAAGCCTTTGTGACGGATCAATGGTTTGAAGTACCGTCTGCTTATCTGCATAATCAATAAAGGTATTTGAGCATACGTAGTCGGCAAGCTCACCGATGTCGCTTGTACCTATTACCTTGGAAATTACCTCTCCTGAGATTTTAGGCACCATAGAAGCATAGTATTCAAATTGCTCCTTAACGATTTTTGTGTATGCCTCGTCCTGCGGAGTCGTAACACATTTAATTTCGCTGATACCGTCAATAATTCCACATAAAAACGGCTTAACCTGACTTAATGTTACAAGACGTCCTCTTTTGAGTCCCTCAACAACCACACGTAAATTTTGACTATTTGGAATTTTTATCATCTGCTTAATTTCACAGATAACACCCACACTGTACATATCATCAATAGTCGGGTCTGCAACACCTATATCCTTTTGACTGACAAGAAAAATCTTTTGGTCACCTTTCATTGCATTACGCAATGCAGAGATGCTCTTTTTTCTTCCTACATCAAAATGCAGTGACATTTTAGGAAATACAACAAGCCCCCTCAAGGGTATTACAGGTACATTATCAAATTGTTCTGCGTTATCAATAATAGTAATATTGTTATCCATATTAATTTTCCTCAAAAATAATTAGTATCTATTATAATATAAATCTATTTTAAACGCAACATTTTTGATATAAATAATTAAAATACAGTAATATTAACGAAAAAACCGACTGAAACGCAGTTCAGTCGGTTAAATTTATGCATTTTTCAGTTCGTTTGAAGTGAGTTTAAGCGGTTGCTTCTGCTTATTTCTTCTTATTACAGGGTTTGCACCGTTCCTTACGCAGTCCTCGGTAATGGTTATACGCTCAATTGTATAATCTGAGGGTATCGTAAACATAAGCTCGTTTAAAACACTTTCAAAAACGCTTCTTAAACCTCTTGCGCCTGTTTTTCTTTCCAGGGTAATATCAGCCATTGCCTCAAGTGCCTCCGGTCTGAAATCAAGCGTTACTCCATCCATTTCAAACAGCTTAACATACTGCTTAACAATGGAGTTCTTCGGCTCAGTCATAATCCTTACCAGCGCCGACTTATCAAGATTTTCCAGCACGGTCAGTACAGGGATTCTTCCTATAAGCTCGGGAATAAGACCGTATTTAACCAAATCGTGCTGAATGACGTTTTTCAAAATTTCGTCCTTGTCTACTTCCTTAGTACTGTCTAATTCTGTGTTGAAGCCAAGAGAGTTTTTGCCAATTCTTTTTTCAATGATTTTTTCAATTCCATCAAAAGCTCCGCCGCAAATAAACAAAATATTAGTTGTGTCTATCTGAATAAATTCCTGCTGAGGATGCTTGCGACCGCCTCCGGGAGGAACATTAGAAACAGTGCCTTCAAGAATTTTAAGCAATGCCTGCTGTACACCTTCACCACTAACATCACGTGTAATTGAGCGGTTTTCACTTTTGCGTGAAATCTTGTCAATTTCATCAACGTAGATAATACCACGCTGTGCTTTTTCAATGTCAAAGTCAGCCGCTTGGATAAGACGAAGCAAAATATTTTCTACATCCTCTCCTACATATCCGGCCTCAGTAAGAGTGGTGGCATCTGCAATGGCAAAAGGAACATTGAGAATTTTTGCCAGAGTCTGCGCCAACATTGTTTTACCGACACCTGTGGGGCCTAAAAGCAAAATATTGCTTTTTTGAAGCTCAATGTCACCGTCGTTTCCATAGTAAATACGCTTATAATGGTTATATACAGCAACGCTCAATGCCTTTTTTGCATCGTCTTGACCAATAACATATTCATCAAGCTTATCCTTGATTTCCTGCGGCTTAGGCAGTACGAAAGTCTCTTCTTTTGATGACTCTTTTCTTTCGTGAAAGGGTTCTCCGATTAAATCGCAGCACAAAGCAACACATTCATCGCAGATAAATACGTTGGGACCCTCTATTAACTTGTGAACCATTGATTCGGATTTACCGCAAAAGGAACATCTTGCCATGCGTGAATCTTCGTCGTTTCTGCTCATTAAAGTAAAGCCCCTTTATCTTTTTTCTATAACCTTATCAACAAGACCGTATTCCATTGCTTCCTGTGCACTCATTCTATTGTCACGATCTGTATCCTTTGCAATAACCTCAATATCCTTACCGCAGTTTTTAGCAAGAATTCTGTTAAGCTTTTCTTTAGTTTTGATAAGGTCACGGGCAGCGATTTCAACATCTGTTGCCTGACCTGTAATTCCGTTTCCGCCGATAAGAGGCTGGTGGATAAGAATTTCACTGTTAGGCAGAGCAATTCTCTTTCCTTTTGCACCGCTGGAAAGCAAAAATGCTCCCATGCTTGCAGCCATACCCATACAAATTGTAGATACGTCGCACTTTATATACTGCATTGTATCGTAAATTGCCAGACCTGCGGTAACAGAACCGCCGGGTGAATTAATATAAAGAGAAATGTCTTTTTCACTGTCCTGTCCCTCAAGGAACAAAAGCTGAGCTACAACTAACGATGCGGTTGTATCGTTTACTTCATCTGAAAGAACAATAATCCTGTCGGAGAGCAGACGTGAAAAAATATCTACACTGCGTTCTCCTGAGCTTGACTGTTCAATAACATAAGGCATTGATGCCATATAAATCACTATCCTTTAAAAATAAATTAGTAATTAGGGTAAGCGACAAATATCGCTTAAATACAGCATTTTGACAGGTTCGGATTATCACCGTTACCCTATGCTTTTTTTGCACTGTCAACGATAAGGTCAACAGCCTTTCTTGTTTGAATATCCTTTGCAAGCTGATCAGCAGGAACGGCATTTTTAATCTGCTCTGCGTCCATTTGATACTGCTCTGCAAGTTTTGCAATCTCTGCGTCAATTTCTTCTTCGGTTGCCTCAATATTTTCAGCCTCAATAATTGCTGTAAGAGCTACAGAAGCTTCAACCTGCTTTTTAGCACCCTCAATAAATGATGCCTTGAACGCTTCTCTGTCCTGACCCATATATGAAAGATATGTATCAAGATCAAGTCCCTGCATCTGCAAACGGTATGAGTAATCCTGTACCATTTCATCACATCTGTTGTTGATCATACATTCGGGAATTTCAACCTCCATATTATCAACAACCTGTTCAATAAGCTGATTTTCAAAATCAGCTTTAGCGTCATTTTCTTTCTTTTCGCTAATCTGCTTTCTAATGTCATCCTTCAACTCGTCAAGTGTGTCAAATTCGGAAACATCCTTAGCGAATTCATCGTCAAGCTCAGGAAGCTCCTTAGTTTTAATCTCGTTAATCTTAACCTTGAAAACTGCATCCTTACCTGCAAGTTCCGGAGTATATTCCTCAGGGAAGGTAACATTTACATCAAATTCCTCGCCTGCTTTATGACCTGCAACCTGCTCTTCAAAGCCGGGGATAAAGGAGTTTGAACCGAGCTCAAGAGGATAGTTCTCGCCTTTACCGCCTTCAAAAGCAACGCCGTCGTTAAAGCCTTCAAAATCAATCTCTGCAGTGTCGCCCATCTGTGCTTCTCTATCCTCTACGGTGATAAGTCTGCTATTGCGGTCCTGCATATTTTTAAGCTCTTCCTCCACATCCTCATCAGTGGCCTCGGTTTCAAGCATCTTTGCCTCAAGTCCTTTGTATTCGCCAAGCTTTACCTCAGGATATGAAGTAACCTTCATTTTCATTTCTACACCCTCGGATTTACTCATAACAGGTACTTCAAGGTCATAAGGAGAATCAACAGCATTAATACCTGCCTCGTTGATTGCCTCGGATACAGCCTGAGGATAAACGATCTCAAGTGCTTCTTCAAAGAAAGCACCTTCGCCGTAAACCTTTTCAATCATACCCTGAGTAGCCTTGCCCTTTCTAAATCCGGGAAGCTGAATAGATTTTCTTTGCTTCATATAAGCGGATTTGCAGGCGTTAGTAAAGGTTTCGGAATCAACAGTAACCTCAATTTCATATACGTTTGTATCTACTTTATTAGATGACTTAAGTGCCATATTAATGACCTCCTTAAATTTATTTATTTTATCATCGGTATGGCATTATAACATACATAAAATAAAAAAACAACAATATTTAAAATTTTTTAATCAACTTTGGTACAAAATTTAATCTGTCGCAGGAAATCAGTTTAAAATCAATACCGTCAACAATTCCATCAACGGCTATTTTTGCCGCCACACCGTGAAGATGCCCATAAAAGCATTTTTTTATACCGTTCTCATTTAATAAGGATATTATTTCCTCACATTTAAGATTTGCAGTAAGCGGCGGATAATGCAAAAAAATAATTTTTTCTTCACATTCCGCACTGTCTATTGATAGTTTTATTCTTTGTAATTCCCTGTTTAATATTTTTTCATCGTGCTCTTCTTCGCTTTCAAACATCCAGCCTCTACTGCCGCAAACGCTTACATCACCGACTGTAAAAGAATTGTTGTGAAGAATTTTTATTGTGTCAAAGCCCATTGATTCAATAAATTTATTCATTTTTGAGGCGGTGTTCCACCAGTAATCGTGATTGCCCTTCAATATTATTTTTTCACCGTTTAGTTTGTGAATATAATCAAAATCAGCTGTAAGCTCGTCAAAATTCATTGCCCAGCTTATATCCCCTGCAATAACAACTGTATCGCTTTCTTTTACAATACTGTTCCAGTTGATTTGCAGTCTGTCGGTATAATTATTCCAGCCGGGAAATGAATCCATAGGCTTATTTGTTCCAAAGGACAAATGTGTGTCGGCAATAGCGAAAAGTGACATAAAATCTCCTTGAATAATTTTGAAATTTCAACTAAAAATAACATAGAAGGGAGTGAAAAAAATGAATAATGAAATCAAAGGAATCTCTTGCGAGGTTAAAAATTGCGTTTATCATGATATGAGCAACGCTTGTACGGCAGGTCATATTACAGTTGGTAATAAATCAGCAACAAAAACTGCTGAAACTGCCTGCGAAACATTTGAATGCTGTGAAGACTGCAACTGCAAATAATTTAAAATCAACAAAATGGCGGCTCATATTTTGAGCCGCCGATTAATTATAAATTCAGCAGAGTAAATACCATATCGCTCATATTTTCTTTACTGCAAACCTGCGTAAATCTAACATTCTTTTCCTTTAGTGCCTGAAGCGGCTTGGGAACAGAGGTTTTTGTTACCTTACTGAGCTCGTCAACAATATCAAATTCATCAAGAGTTGATTTTTCTCCTGTAACTGCGTCAAGAACACTTGCAGAAAATTTATACGGCGATGCAGTTGAATCTATAACTGTTGGTATATCATCATTTGTATTTTTTACATAATCAAGATATACACTGACTGCAACTGCGGTATGGGTATCGCAAAGATAGCCGTAATCGTCAAACTGCTCCTTAATGGTGGCAAATACTGATTTTTCATCGCAGTAGCCTGCGGCAAACAATTCTTTAATATCATTAATAAGCTTATCCGATACCTTATATTCGCCGTTGCTTGAAAGCTTATTCATCAGATCTGACACAAGTGCATCGTCATCACCACTGATGTGGTATAAAAGTCTTTCAAGGTTAGATGAAATAAGAATATCCATTGATGGTGATGTAGTTGTAAAGAACTCTCTGTTCTTATTATAATAACCTGATGTAAGGAAATCGGTAAGAACATTATTTGAGTTAGAAGCACAAACAAGCTTTTTAATAGGAAGTCCCATTCTCTTAGCGTAATATGCGGCGAGTATATTTCCAAAATTACCTGTGGGAACAACTACGTTAATCTCGTCGCCTAATGCAATTTTACCTGTGTCAAGCAGGTCACAGTAGGTTGAAAAATAATATACAATCTGTGGTACAAGTCGTCCCCAGTTAATTGAGTTTGCCGACGAGAACATCATATTCTTTTCAGCAAGCTTTGCCTTAATATCATCGTTGGTGAAAATTGATTTAACTGCGCTCTGTGCATCATCAAAGTTACCCTTGATAGCGCAAACCGCAACATTTTCGCCCTCTTGTGTTGTCATTTGAAGCTTCTGCATAGGTGAAACGCCATCAACAGGATAAAACACAAGAATTTTTGTATTTTCTACATCCTTAAATCCCTCAAGAGCGGCTTTTCCTGTATCACCGGAGGTTGCTACAAGGATTACAATAGTTTTACCCTCGGCTGTTTTCTTTGCAGAAACAGTCATAAGATATGGTAATAACTGAAGTGCCATATCCTTGAATGCACATGTAGGACCGTGCCAAAGCTCCAAAATATTCTCGTTTTTATTTACGCAAACAGTGGGTGCAATTTTATCACTGCTGAATTTTTCAGCGGCATAAGCACCCTCAACGCAGTAATCAAGCTCTTCCTCGGAAAAGTCAGTAAGATATTCCTTTAATATAGTTTTTGCTCTTTCGGTGTATGGCATTGAAACCATTTTACCAACCGTATCAAGAGAAACCTGTGGAATTTCACAGGGTACGAAAAGACCACCCTCTTCGCTGATACCCTGAGCGATTGCCTGAGAGGCAGTTACCTTTATGCTTTTATTTCTTGTAGATGTATAAAACATAACCAATATCTCCTATACCTGTTAATCATATCTATAATATTATAAAGTGAAAGCATTTTCAAGATGTTTAACGGATTTTATTCTGTTATTGTGACAAATAACTTCAATTACGTCAAATCTCGGCTGTAAATTTGTGGGATTTACTGACAAATACATTTTTGCACAGGCAATTATTTTATTCTGCTTGCTTTTATCAACAAATTCTCTCGGTGATGCGATTGAGCTTTTATCTCGCATTTTTACCTCGCAGAAAATTATATATGTATTATTATTTGCAATTAAATCTATCTCGCCGAAGCGTGTTTTATAGTTTACATCAAGCAAAGTGTATCCATTTTTTATTAGATAATCCCCTGCTCTTGCTTCTGCGGCTTTTCCTAAACTGTTCATATTATTTATTGTTCCAGGTTTTTAAAAATGTTGTTCTGTGAATTTCACATGGTCCGTATTCATCAAGCATTTGATAATGAAGCTTTGTGCCGTAGCCCTTGTGCTTTTCAAAGGCGTAGTGAGGATATTTCTCTGCCATTTCAAGCATATATCTGTCCCTTGTTACTTTTGCAAGAATTGAAGCGGCGGCAACAGACATTGATTTTGAATCACCTTTTACAATTGTCTGCTGGGATATGGCAAGTCCCGGCTCCTTATTACCGTCAATAAATGCTATATCCGGTTTGATTTTTAAACCGTCAACTGCTCTGCACATTGCCAGAAAGGTTGCCTGAAGAATATTTATTTCATCAATTTCTTTTTCGTCAGCAGTGGCAATTGAATAATCAAGACATTCGTCAATGATTTTATCAAAAAGCTCCTCTCGTTTTTTTGCAGAGAGCTTTTTTGAATCGTTAACACCGTCTATAATAAGACCCTCCGGCAAAATTACGGCAGCGGCACATACCGGACCCGCAAGAGGACCTCTGCCTGCTTCGTCAATACCGCATATTACACTATAACCGTTGTCTCGTGCCTGTTTTTCATAAAACAGCATATCTGTGTCTTTATCGTTATTATTCATAATTTACGGCAGCTCTAACGTAATTCTGCCTAATTTTCCCCCTCTGAATTCATCGGTAACAATAGCAGCGGCACGCTCATAATCAATTTCTCCGCCCTTTAAAAGAAATCCTCTTTTTTTACCTATCATTTCAAGAATTTCCCAACCCTGAAATCCGCTGACGTTATCAATTTTATAACGCTCCTCAATTGAAGCAGGACGGGTTTTTGCAAGACTTTCAAGTAATCGGCAGGATAATGTTTCCTTGTCGGTAACCTCATCCTTTACTGCACCTGTAAATGCCAGCTTATCCCCTGTTTCAGGGTCGTCAAATTTTGGCCATAAAACGCCCGGTGTGTCAAGAAGCTGTATTCCGCCACCAACATTAAACCATTGATTCTGCTTAGTAACGCCCGCTTTATCGGCAACCTTTGCCTTTGAATTTTTACCCATACGGTTAATAAATGAAGATTTACCGGTATTCGGTGTGCCTACAACCATAAGCCTCAGCGGCTTTTTGCCCATACCTCGTTCTTCGTTCTTTTTAATTACATCCTTTAATGCGGTTTTAACTGCAGAGTCAAACTTATTAAGCCCTTTTCCGCTTCTACAGTCAACAGCAAGCGCACAGTATCCCAGCCTTTCAAAGTAATTAAGCCAAAGCGACGTAGCGGAAGGGTCCGCCAAATCGCACTTGTTAAGAAGGATTATTCTCGGTTTGTTTTTTATAATACTGTCAATTTCGGGATTTCTCGAGCTTGATGGTATTCTTGCATCCGTAAGCTCCACAACCCCGTCAACAAGATTAAGCGATTCTTTAATAAGTCGTCTTGTTTTAGCCATGTGTCCGGGAAACCACTGAACATTTTGCTTTATATATTCAGGCATAACTGCACCTGCCTTTCAACCTAATTATTATACATAAATCTTAATTAAAATGCAAATTCAATATAAAAAAATCAGCCGTATCTAATGATACGGCTAAATTCTTATTTAAGGTTTTCTTTAACCTTTGCAGCCTTGCCGACTCTGTCACGAAGATAGTAGAGCTTTGCTCTTCTAACCTTACCTGAACGTACAACCTTAACATCAACAACGTTAGGTGAATGAAGCGGAAATACACGCTCAATACCTACACCGTAAGAAATACGGCGAACTGTAAATGTTTCGGAGATACCTGAGCCCTTCTTGGCGATAACAGTACCCTCAAACATCTGGATTCTCTCTCTTGAACCCTCACGGATGTTTACGGAAACTCTTACGGTGTCACCGATAGAGAACTGAGGAGTCTGTTCTTTTGTGCAATCCTGTGCAATAACTTTAAGTGCGTCCATTTTATTTCCTCCTTATTATTTTATGAGATGTTCATATCTGATAAGGACAGCGGACCATCTTCCAAAATGCTAAACGCCTGACATTTACGCGTTGCCGGAAGCAGCAACGGAACAAATGCTGATATATATTATCATAAAGAGTAAAAAATTGCAAGTGTTTTTTTGAATTTATAATCTGTAATATACGAATTATTACTTATATTCCTTAAAATCTACAGTAATTAATGATATACGAGAGATTGATTTCCATTCAAAGTCCATATCAATTAAACGGATAATGGTATCAAACAAAAGCGAAGGATTAAGATTTTTTTCAGGACCGGCAAGAAGTCTTGTATTAAGAACAATCATATTATCCCGGATAGACAGATTATATTTAACAATAAATTTCTTTATATCTGTTTCCTTTAAAACTTTTTTCCTGCCTTGTTTTCCTTTTTTCAGCGCCATAATTGAATCCGCACTTAATGCCTCATTGATTTTAGCAAATGCTGCTTCATTGTCGGCAAATTCAATTTTATATACATAGTCGCTGTATTTAATTTCACTGCAATCCATAAAATCATCATACACGCTGATAATTTTAATTCCGTTAGGCAGAGCATCGTTCATACGTTTTTTTATTTCATCATTTGATATATCGTCGAGAATACGTATATCAACATTTTCGCAAAGGCTCTCAACGCCTAAGGAAAGGGGCAAGGAAAAGCTCATATAAGGATGCGGATTAAAGCCCTCCGTAAACCAAAGATTGATTTTTGCTCTTGCAAAGGCTCTTGAAAATACTCTGTTGGTATCAAGGTGGCTTATGTATTTAGCCTGACCTGTTTTTGAAAATCTAAGTCTAATTTCTCGCATCGCAGTTACCTCCGTTAAGACGGTTTGCTCCGCAGCCTGAACATTTAATTCTGCAATGAGGAGTTGTTTTGTTTTCGTGGGCCTTAATATTCTCTTTTTCAAGGAATTTCCTGCTTACGCCGAAATCAAGGTGGTCCCAGGGCAAAATTTCATCAAACGGTCTTTTACGCTTGGTGTAAAAATATGGGTCAATGCCATGCTTCTTGAAAGCGTCCATCCACACATCAAACTTGAATTGGTCATCCCAGGAGTCAAATTTACACCCCTGTTTAAATGCGGTATAAATTACCTTTGAAAGACGTCTGTCACCTCTTGCCAAAACGCCCTCCAAAAGTGACGTAGGTGTTTCGTGGTAGGATACTTTAATCTTTTTAGATGGAATGGACTCCAGCAGATGTGCCTGCTTTGCTTTTAATGATTCCATACTGTCCTCCGGCTCCCATTGAAATGGAGTGAAGGGCTTTGGTATGAAAGAGGAACATGAAACCGAAACCTGAACACCGGTGCCCTTTTGTCTATTAGGATTATTGTAAAATGCGTGCACAACGTCCATAGCAAGATTTACTATGCCCTCAATATCCTCCATCGTTTCAGTAGGAAGTCCCATCATAAAATAAAGCTTAACGCTTGTCCAGCCGTTATCGAATGCTTTGTTACAGGTGTTAAGAACCTCGTCACGTGTAACATTTTTGTTGATTACATCACGGAGTCTTTGCGTTCCTGCTTCGGGAGCAAATGTAAGACCGCTTTTTCTTACTTTATTAAGCTTATCCACAAGCTCATCGGAAAAATTATCAACTCTAAGACTGGGAAGTGAAAGATTAATTTTATCCTTAACTGTCCAATCAATCAATGACGTCAGCATCTCGTTAACATTACTGTGGTCAGAGGTAGAAAGCGAGCAAAGAGAGATTTCATCATAGCCTGTAGAGTCAATCAAATCCTTGCATTGTCTGTTAATAGTCTCAACGCTCTTTTCCCTTATAGGACGATAAATAAACCCTGCCTGGCAAAAACGACATCCTCTTATACATCCTCTAAAGATTTCCTCCACTGCTCTGTCATGAACAATGTTTACAAAAGGCACAACAAACTCTTTAGGATAATAAACATTATTAAGGTCACTGACTATGGCTTTTTTAACCTTTTTAGGTGCAGAATTAAGTGGTTTTAATTCTTTAAGAGTTCCATCATCGTTATAGCTATCCTCATAAAATGACGGAACATACACGCCGTCAATATCCTTAGCCTTTAATAAAAATTCCTCTTTTGTAGCGTTACTTTTCTTACATTCTTTAAGCAGGTCAAGGACCTCGTTTGTTGAGTTTTCACCTTCACCTAAAAATACAATATCAAAGAAATCTGCGATAGGCTCGGGATTACAGGTACAGGGACCGCCGCAGCATACTATCGGAGTTAAATTCTTTCTGTCCTTTGAGAAAATCGGTACGTCTGCTAAATCAAGCATATTTAGTACATTTGTATATGACAGCTCATACTGCAAGGTAAATCCTATCATATCAAAATTCTTAATATAATCACCGGATTCAAGAGCGAAAAGCGGAATATTATTTTTCCTCATTTGCTCTTCCATATCATTGTCAGGGGCAAAAACCCTTTCGCACCAAGCGTCATCACGCTGGTTCACAAGACCATAAAGAATTTTCATACCCAAATGACTCATACCGATTTCATAGGTATCGGGAAAGCAAAAGGCATATCTTAATTCAACACTTTCGCTGTCCTTCACATAGCTATTAAGCTCTCCACCTACATAGCGTGCAGGCTTTTGTACATATTGCAGTATTTTTTCTACTTCTTTTTTTACCATATTAATCACCATAGCCTTTCAGGCTGCAAATTGTTCATAAGAAATCATTAACCCCTGCAGTAGTTGACAAGGCGTTAATGGTGATTATAGCCATCTCAAAATTATGCCATAGGCAAATTTTAAGAGCAATACAATCAGTTTAGTGTGATTTTTCACACTAAACCTCTTATTCCGGAGTGTTGTTAAGTGTGAAAATTATAACATAAATACTTATTATTATAAGCGACAGATTTTTTGTATAAATGCTAAAAATAATCAGTGCGGTAATAATAAATGCACTGACACATCTATATATATTGTCGGATATGCTCAAGCTTAGTTTATTATTTAATATTAATTTTAGCAATCTTCCGCCATCCAGCGGGTAAACAGGAAGAAAATTAATCAGGAACAACGCATAATTAATCTCTCTTTGAATGTTTAGCAGGAAAAAAACAAAATTTACAATCAATCCTGCACTGAAAAATAATATTTCCCTAAAAAATGAAAAACTGTATTTATATTTTAAGCCTATTCCACAGCATGAAAAGGTTATGCACTCGGGAATACATTTATAAATAAAAAGCACCGTAAGATGACCTAATTCGTGGAGGCACGAAAATAAAAGCACGTAAATAATGCTATAACTGCCGGTCAGCAAAGCAAAGGATATAATAAGTATAAAAGAAAATTCAATAACTATTTCTGTTTTGCAAACATTAAATCTCAAAACTATCACCATAATAATTTACGGTGACATTAGAGCTTTAATTACATAAATAATTTATTTATCAAGATAGCTTTGAAGTATCATCACGGCTGAAACGGCGTCAACAATATTTTTCCGTTTTTTGCCTCTTACATTGTTGTCAGAAAGAACGCTGTGAGCCATAACTGTTGTAAGCCTTTCGTCCTGATATTTAATATCAATATCTATTTTTTTAGAAAGCTCCTCGCCTAATTTACGGCACTCATCACATCTGTAACCGTAGGAGCCGTCCATATTTCTCGGCAGTCCTATTACAATTAGCTGAGCTTTTTCCTCAAGCGCTATTTCAACAATTTTATCCACTAATTTAGGAATATAGGACTCGTTAATCACACAGTAAGGAGATGCAAGTATTCCTTTAATATCCGAAAAGGCGACGCCTGTTCTGGCATCGCCGTAATCAATCGCCATAATTTTCATAATTCACCTAATTGAAAAGTAAAATTTACAATTTAGGCAAAGGACCCGACGTAATTGTCAAAGTCCTTTGCATCTTTTACTTAATATTATTCATCTGCAGCGGTTGTTGATTTAGATTCGGTCGTTGCTTCGGTGGTAGCAGCAGTAGTTGCCTTTGTGGTTGACTGAGAAGTGGTACTTTGTGAATTGTTTTTATTTTCAGCAGAATCATTCTTCTTAGCAGTTGTAGTTGTCTTATCTTTTTTCTTATCGTCGTCATCATCCTTCTTGGAAGTTGAACCTGCACTACCTGAATGTCCGCCGCCACAGTAACCCGGCATATTATCCTCGTCGAACCATCCCCAGTTTCCTGTTCCTGTTCTGAGTTTTCCGCAACCACCGCAGTATTCCCTATATTTAATTCCATCGCTGACGTCAAATTTTCTCTCCTTAACGCCTTTTTCGGAATAAATATTTCTCATAACTAAATTCCATAGAGTACCGCTTGGGTTGGAAGAAAGATAATAGTGAATTTCCTTTTGCTTATCGTAGCCGTACCATACACCGCACACATATTCAGGTGTACCGCCAACAAACCATCTATCCTTATCATCAGAGGTTGTACCGGTTTTACCGAAACATTCTACATTGCTGATTTTGTAGGTGGTACCTGTACCCTGTGTCATTACAGTCTGAAGCATTTTATTCATAACCCACGCCGTATTCTCTGAAAGTGCGCTTTCTCTTGTTCCGTCAGGGTCTTTTTCAATAAGAACATTGCCTTGGCTATCCTCTATCTTATAATAGCTATATGGCTCATAATAATAGCCTCCATTGCCAAATGACGCATAAGCCGAAGTCATTTCAAGTACAGTGGCACCGTTAGTAAGCGATCCTGTTGCCATAGGTGCCAAGTTACAGTCGCTGACATTGTCAAGGGTTGAAACATGAAATCTATTTGAAATAAAATCAAATGAATAGTCAATTCCTATTTTGTCAAGAGTCTGTGCGGATATTGTGTTAAGAGAACGTGACAGACCGTACTGAACTGAAACCGTATTACCGGAATACCATCCACCCTCATTGGTCGGGAAAGGCTTTCCGTCAATTTTTGTCAGCGGTGTATCCTTGGTAGGAGTTGACCAATAAATGTTTACATTGTCATCATCAAGACTTTTTTGAAGTGCCGGAGCATAAACCGAAAGTGGCTTAATTGTTGAACCGGGCTGACGCTTTGACATTGTGGCACGATTAAGAGTAAGCTTACCTTTTTTCTTACCTGTACCGCCTACAACACCCAAAACTCTGCCCTTATAATCCATTACAACACAGGCACCCTGTACTGTTTCATCGGGCATTCTTCTGTAATTTTCATAGACATCTTCAATAATATCCTGAATTTCAAAATCAACTGCACAATAGATTTTGAGACCGCCGCCGTTAATGAGGCTCTTAGCTTTCTTCTCACTATATCCCATTTTTTGCAGGTCGTCAAGAACATCAAAATACACATAATCAGTATAATATGAGTATGTTTCATTTTCTGTTTTATCGGATTTGGTCTTCTTAACCTTGCTTCCTTTATAATTCTTACTGTTGGTGAATATCATTTCGTATTCAACCGCTTCATTATACTGCTCGTTACTAATTAGTCCCTGTTCCTTCATTTTGTTAAGAATTGAAAGCTGACGTTCCCTGTTATTTTCCGGATTTATCAGTGGGTCAAATTTAGTCGGCGATTTTGTAATAGCGGCAAGACTGGCACATTCGGCAATATTAAGATCATCAACCTCTTTACCAAAATAGGTTTCAGCCGCCGTTTTTACACCGTAGCAGCCATGAGAAAGATATACTGTATTAAGGTAAGCCTCGATTATTTCGTCCTTTGAATAATTCTTTTCAAGGTTAAGTGCAGAAAGAATTTCGTTAAACTTACGTACAAATGTAACATCATTCTCATCAGTTAAGTTCTTAATTAACTGCTGTGTTATTGTGGAACCGCCCTGTTCGTTTTTACCGATAAGATTATAGAAGGTTACGGCAAATGTCCTTTTCCAGTCAACACCCTTATGACTTTCAAAGCGCTCGTCTTCTACGGCGATAAATGCTTCATCAAGGTAATCGCTCATATCAGTACTGTTAACCCAAATTCTGTTCTCCTCGCCATGCAGACGTGAAATCTCCACAAGCTTATCCTTGTCATCGTAGCCGTAAATAAATGAGGTTTGATTTTGACTGTATTTTTCTTCATTAAGATCAAATACAGGGTCACCGTAAACTACACTGTAACCATAAACGGTAATTACCGAAAGACATACAATTCCTACAACTCCGACAATCATAATTATTGCCAAAAGGAATTTTCCTATATTAGAAAAGACTGCCTTTGCAGAACCCCCACCGTTATTTGTGTTGTTAGTGCTTTTGTTTGAAGAAGTGTTATTTACGTTACGTGCACTTCTGTTTCTAACAGGCTTTGAGCCGTTACTGTTAGAAGTTGATGTAACATTATATGAACTGGGGAGCTTGCCTCCGTTTTTTTTCAGGTTGTCCTTGTCGTCATTATAAACCTTTTGAGAATTATTCATAAATGACTCAAGTAAATCATCATAATCCTTTGAAGCCATTGCCCAGCCTCCTAACAAATTAAAATTAACAAGATTATTATATAT
>CAMFRO010000013.1 GCA_945982035.1 uncultured Clostridia bacterium
GATGTAGTACGACATCCAAAACAAATAGTTTATTTAAAAATTAACATAACATTTATATAACATTTGGAGTTTTTAAATTTTTTTAAAATGTTTGTATAAATTGTGTGAAAGAGTCAAAAATACAGAAGGGTGATATAAATGAAAAAGAAAATTGCGGTACTTGTCTTATCCGTAATTGTTACGGCTTCAATCCTTGTAGGCTGCGGCAGAAATGACAACGATATGACAACAACCGAAAGCACTTCTCAAACCACAGTAACCACTGACAAAAGCACTACAAGCAACACTTCCGTATCAAGCACAACCGATACTGTAAGTGAACGTGCAGACAATGTGGCAAACGATATAGGCGAGGGCGTTGACGACGTTGCCGACGGCGTTGGCGGCGCAGTAGATAAGGCAGGAGACGCAGTATCCGATGCTTTAAGGTAATTTAATAACAAAAAATACAGGCTGTTCGCAACAGAACAGCCTGTATTTTAATTTCAATTATTCACAATCTTCGCAATCGTCGCAGTCGCACTCTACTTCAAATTCAAGTGTTTCACCGCAGTTGGGGCAAACAATGCTACCCTGCAAAACCGTGTCCTCATCTACTGTAATAATTTCACCGCAGGCAGGACATTCAATTTCGTACTCCTCGCACTCGTCATCGCAGCAGCAATCACAGTCAAAGTCATCATCATAAACAACCTCTTCAACGGCTGCCAAATCCTCATCAACGCTGTCAATCTGCTCTGCAAGAATTTCCATACCTTCTGTAATATCCTCTACATCCTCGGTAAGGTTTTCAAGTACATCAATAATTGCCTTATAAATCTTTGTTTCTTTTTTGTTATCGTCAAGCTCCATTCCGTCAAGAAGTCCCTTGAGATAGCCTAAGCTTTCGGTAGTTTCCATTATGCACGCTCCATATATTCACAAGTACGGGTGTCTATTCTAATCATATCGCCTTCGTTGATAAAGAGAGGAACACGAATTTCCGCTCCTGTTTCAACTGTTGCAGGCTTAAGTGTATTGGTGGCAGTATTGCCCTTTACGCCGGGCTCTGTATGAGTAACCTCAAGAGTTACGAAGGTAGGAGGCTCAACGCCGAATACCTTGCCCTTGTAAGAAAGAATTTTGCAGATATCGTTTTCCTTAACAAATCTAAAGTTGTCGGGAAGGTCAGCCTCTGCAACCGGAATCATATCAAAGGTTTCGTTATCCATAAAGTAATACATTCCGTCATCACTGTATGAATAGCTCATATCCTTTCTCTCGATATATGCGGTAGGATATTTATCATTTGGATTGAAGGTCTTTTCAACCACAGCGCCTTCAATTACATTTTTAATTTTTGCTCTTACGAATGCAGCGCCCTTACCGGGTTTTACATGCTGAAATTCAATGATTTGGTAAACCTTGCCGTCCATTTCAAATGTGACGCCGTTTCTGAAATCACCTGCTGATACCATTATTTATACCTCCAAGAATTATTTACCTATCTATTTTATAATATTTCAAGTAATAAATCAATACCCATTTTATAACTGTCCTTACCAAATCCGGAAATTTGCTTAACGCAAACGTCGGTAATTACTGAAATTTTGCGAAAATCCTCTCTGCTATGGATATCCGACATATGAACCTCAACAAAAGGTGTGAAATCCTTTACCGACTCAATAGCATCACGTATGGCATAGGAGTAATGGGTATATGCGCCGGCATTTATCACAACGCCGTCATACTCGTCCTTTGATTTATGAATAATATCAATAATACTGCCCTCGTGATTAGACTGGTAAAAAGACAGGTCTGCACCTTTAGATTGGGCGTATTCCTTAAGATATTTATTAATATCATCAAGGGTTTCGGCACCGTAAACATCTTTTTTTCTGATACCGGTCATATTTAGATTAGGGCCGTTTAAAACAAGAATTTTTTTGCCGTCTGACATAGTATTCTCTCCAATAAGTAATTTAAACAATAATAGGGCGATAAAAATCGCCCTAAATTGTCTTTACTTGTACTTTCTCTTGCGGGCAGCCTCGCTCTTCTTTTTACGGGCTACTGAAGGCTTCTCGTAATGCTCTCTTTTTCTTACCTCCTGGATAATACCGTCACGTGAGGTTTGACGCTTAAAACGTCTGAGTGCACTGTCAAGAGACTCGTTATCCTTAACTTTTACCTGGCTCACTATATTCCCTCCCTCCGACCTGCTGTCAGGGGTATTTGATACTTTATTTATATCGCATAGATTATATACAAAACAAATAAAATTGTCAAGTATTTTATCAAATAATGTAAAAATTTAGCACATTTAATTTTACATTACATTTGAACGCTGACCGACGTACTGTATTCGCCGGAGCCCACCGAGGATACTGCCTTTACCCTAAAGTAGTATTTTTTACCCGTTTTTAGATAAGTAATATCCTTTGAGGTTTTGTCGGTGCTTACGCTTTTCCAGCTTCCGCCGTTTTCCTTATACTGTATAGTGTATTTTGAGGCACCTGTTACTGCCTTATACTTAACGGTAACAGTTGTAATGTTCTTAACCGAGGCGGTAACGCTCGGCTTTGCGAGAGTATATTTCCTGTAAGCGTAATCCGAATTTGGACTGTTGTAGGTTTTGCCTGATTTTTTAACATAGCAAACCACCTTGTAATAATATCCGCTGCCGTATTTAACAGATGTGTCCGTCCAGGAGCTGACTTTATTACTGCTGACGGTTTTTATAAGTGAATACGTACCTGCTTTTGATTTTGAACGGTAAATTTTATACCCTGTTGCATAGCTTTGATTTTTCCAATATATACGTGTGCCTGTGGAGGTAACCTTTGTTGTAGGTGCGGCAGGTGTAGGCGGCAAAACCTTTTTGCTGACAGATGAGCTGTACGAGCCGCTGCCTATGGAATTATATCCTTTGACTCTGAAATAGTAGGTTTTATCAATAGTAAGTCCCGTTACTGTATATGAAAGAGAAGCGGTTGTCCCCGCAGTTTTCCAGCTTCCGCCGGACAGCTTGTACTGAACCTGATACCTTGAGGCATTGTTTGCAGCCTTCCACTTTACAGTCACCGCCGTAGGCGATTTCCTTAAAGTGGAAACAGATGACACTGTTGCTACTGTATTCTTTACTCCGGCAGTTGCAGGAGTATAAGAGCTGTAATAGGTTTTACCTTCCTTTTCAAGGAAACGTCTTATTTTGTAATAATAAACCGTGTTATACTTAACTGTTTTATCCGTATAGCTTGTTAAATCTGTTGTGTCAAGCACGGCAATTTTACTGTATGTACCGTCCTTTGATGTGCTTCTATATACAACATTGCCTGTCACATCATCGGCTTTTTTAAATGTAATTTTTATGCCTGATGTTATTTTTTCCGCCTTTATTTCAGATGTGGAGGCAGGCAAAGCCTGTGTTGATTTAATTCCGTAGGCGGAGGTGCCCATACCGTTGCGCTGAGCACAATAAAGGGTATATTCCTCACCTACCGTAAGATTTGAAATAACGGCATAGTTATCTGTTGTTGCCGTAGAGCCCTTTACACTGTTGCCCTTTGAATCACTGACATAATAAACGAACTTATCCCTTAATTCATCACCCTTGAAGGTAAATTTAAGAGTTGTGCTATTAAGCCTTGATGATGAAATCACAGGCACGGAAAGTCTGTATTCCGCTTTTTTTGCCTCGGACTTTGTACTGTAGGTATTTGAGGATTTCTTAATATATCTCTCAAATTTATAGTAATACTCCGTACCGTATTTAATACTTTTATCGGTATAGGAGGAAACGGTATTATCCGTAACAGTTTTAATTTTTGTATATGTACCGTCGGCAGATGTTGCACGGTAAATATTAACACCTGTAATATCACTGCGCTTGCCCCAAGTCATTTTAATTCCGTCCTTGGTGTTACTAAATGTAACCTGTGTAATTGTGGGTGGAAGAACCTTTTTGCTTTCAGCGTCGCTGTAATCAAACCATTTTCCGCTGATATATGCCCTAACTCTGAAATTATATGTTGTGCCTAATGTAAGATTTTTTACATCATAGGACGTAGATGTAACTGTTGATGAGGCGGTAGTGTATGAGGATTCGGTGGATTTTTTATACTGAACCTGATACTTTGATGCACCTTGAATTTTATCCCAGCTAACCTTAACGGAGGTGCTGCTGCTTCTGGTAGTGGTAATTTCAGGCACTGCCGCACCCACAAAAATAAATTTATCGGTATATTTTGAATGACGATTTATGGAAACACCCATACCGCCCTGCTTCATTTTGTTATGAAAAATAGCATTAAGGGAGTACAGATGGCCGTTGGAATCATATACGTTTGATGTGGGATTTTCACGCAGACTGTCCCAATAAATAGTATCAATATGGCAGGTGGAACGCCCATACTCACGTGTTTCATAATTGGAATGGTATATCTCCATCTTTTTACTGTCTATGCTTTGAATCATAAAGGTGTGGGTACCTGTATTTGAGGTGCCGGAGGTTAGAACGCCGTAGTGAATTACGTCGCCCGGAACGGCATATTTAATAAAGAAATTAATTATATTATTTGCCTCTGCCGCAGCATTTGATGAAGTTGTAAGAGTAGCCACGGTGTAATAATTACCTGTAGAATGGGTGCATTTATAATTACCGTAAAGGCCCTCACCGTTATATTCCACACCGTAAAGCTTTTCGCACACCTTTGACACAAAGCCGTAGCAGTTGCCTGTAACAATAGCGGTTTTGCCGGGAATGAAGCCGGAAATCTTTTGAATCTCCTCCAGCTTGTCCTGAGCATATACCTTATCGGCAGAATATGCGACAGTGGAATTTACCGTAAAAATGCCTAAAATCATAATAAGCGACATCAGCAGGGATATTATCTTTTTCATATTCCGCCTCCTTATCATTTTCAAAAACCGCAGATAATTATACCACAATATATCATTTTGGTCAAATTAAAAGAAATAACCCCCGCCAAGAGTGAAGCGAGGGTTAAATAATATTTTATCAGTTAAGACCTTTTTCGTCAAAATTGAGAATTGTTGACATAATAACCTCGTAACCTGTTTCAATAGCCTCAGGTACAAGTCTGTCATAGCTGTCACGTCTGTTATGGTAGTAATCGGCAGGAGCCGGGTCCATAGCTGCAAGACAGGTGGCGGTAATGCCTGCCTGTGAAAATGCTGCGGCGTCGGATGAACCGAAGAATACATTTGCAAACTTCAAATCATCGTGACCGGCCTCAACGGCAGAATCCATAACAAGCTGGCTGAACTTCTGATTATGCTTAACAGTACCTGTCATATCACGGTTATAAACATTGAGATATTCAAGGTCGGTAAGGGTATCAACGCAGAGAATTGCAGTTTCAACGCCGGAGTTAACATACTCGTCATAGTGGTCCTTTGCCCACTGCTTGCATCCTCTGAGACCTGCTTCCTCGCCGTCTGTAATCATTGCAACAACCTCTGTATTCTCAAACTCAACGCCTGCCATATCAAGCATACGCAATGCGCATACTGCGGCATAAGTACCTGTAAGGTTGTCGTTTGCACCGGGAGAAATTGTTTTAAAATCTACAAAGAAGAACAGAGTTACCATACCGAGAGCGGTAAAGCAGTGCCAATAAAAGCTGTAATTGATAAGAAAGTCGCCGAAGGAACCCATATCAACAAAATTGGCGATAACTGTTACAATGGCAACAACAAAGGAAGCAATTGCGCCTACTATTGCCCAAGCCATAAGGATTGTCATAAGAGGAGATTTTTTACCGTAATAAATATGTCTCCATTCGTAAGCGGAATCGCAGTGGCCTGAAATTATAATTCTCTTCTTAATCTCTCCTGTGGGCTTACGCTTAGCGTAGAAATTATGTCCCTCAATCTTCTTATAAAACACGTCCATAAAACGCTTATACATAAGAAATTCCATAACAGTGATAAGCAGAGATACGGCAACAACACCGCCTACGATACACTGTGGAACGAAAAAATCGCTGGGACCAACACCGCTGAACACGTTTGTAAAAACAAGTATCAGACAGGTAACAACCGCAATAATGATAGCCGCCGATACAAATTTGGTCCACTGAAGAAATGCCTTAGGCGCCATTTTGTACGACTCAAATCCTGTTTCATCGCAAAAGGTATCCATCTCCTTTTTGATATGCTTTTGAGTAGCCATACAATTCTCATTACCTGATTCACGGGGACCGTATCTTTTGATTACGTTAGTAATCTCTTTGACTGTGTAATCAACATTTTCCTTGATTACAGCCTTTGGAAATTCGCTGAATTTCATTTACCTTTCTCCTTTAGACTTATATTCTCTATTGAGTTCTACTTCAAAGTATGGATTACTTCTAAAGAACTCATACTGCGCCTTTGTACGCAGAATAGGACTTTTTGGAAGTGAAACACTGTCAACGGCATAATTTACGCCCAGTGCCTCCAACACGTCTTTATACTCGTCAAGTCTCTTTTTAAAATCATCCCAGTCAAGCGATTCCTGAGGAGTCCACGCATTTTCCGCCAGAGCCTGCACACGCGGGAATGCCTGCATATCAAGCTTCTCTCTGTCACGGATAAATTCGCTCCACAGCTCGCCCTCAACACCAAGAACATTTTTTAAATTATCTTTATTAACACCGTAGTTTTCCGGATTGTAATTATATGTTTTATCAAGCGGATACTGAGAGTAGGTCATATCAAAGTAGAAGGACTGATGATTGCTCATAATCATACTGCCGCCGGAATTAACATATTTTTCTGCATTTTTATCTCTCTTAGGAGTCCAATACTGAACAACAATATTTTTATCCTGTGTATTAAGATTATCCGATTCAAGAACCTCGTTCCAACCGATAAGCCTTTTGCCCTTTTCTTTAAGGTATGCGGAAATCCTGTTTTCAAACCAGCCCTGAAGCTGTACCTCGTCTGATATACCGTTTTCCTTCATAATCTTCTGACAGGCGGGACATTCCTTCCACTCATTTTTGGGTGCCTCGTCGCCGCCCATATGGACATAGGGTGAATCAAATAGCTCACACACCTCGTCGAGTACATTGAAAATAAATTCAAAGGTTGACTCCTTGCCGCAGCATACAGTTCTGTTCCACTTAAAATTATGATCCCTTACCTGAGGAATCATTCCGCCGAAATATCCGGGAACCTCGGTATCAATCTCTCGGCAGGCAAGATGCTTATACGCTGCCATTGCGGCGGCACAGTGAGCGGGAAAATCAATTTCCGGCACAACGCTGATACCTCTTTCCTTAGCGTAGGCAACAACTTCCTTAATCTGCTCCTGAGTGTAATATCCGCTATACGGAACATCATCTGTAAGCAATGACTTCCATCCGCCTGTTTGGGAGTATTTTCTTTTTGAGCCCACCTCGGTAAGAAGCGGATATTTTTTTATTTCAATTCGCCAACCCTGGTCATCGGTAAGATGCCAATGAAATACATTTAATTTTTCTGCGAACATCAAATCAAGAAGTCGCTTAATTTCGTCAACATCAAAGAAATGGCGTGAAACATCAAGCTGAAGACCTCGCCAAGCGAATTTTGGCTCATCATTGATGTCACAGCACGGTATTTCCTTTAAACCTAAATCGGTTTTGCCAATTTTACGGACAGTCTGTAATGCGTAATAGGCTCCTGTTTTGGTGGATGCAGAGATTTTAATTCCATCTTCGCTAACAGAAAGTATATAACCCTCCGATGAAATATCCTCATCCTTTTCTATAACAAAATATGAACTTTCACCAATCTGCGCCTGAAGAAGCGGTAAATCAAAATCGGATTTTACAACCACATTCTCCGGCAGGGTAAAGGTACCCTTTCTTTCAAAGCAAATTTTAGGTTTTGGAATTAAAGATAGCATATAAGATACCGCCTATAATATAATAAACTGATTATAACAAATATGCTATTTGTTGTCAATCAAACAAAATGCCTCCCCGTCAAAAAAATACAGGAAGGCAAAAATATTTATATTTCGTGGCGGTTTTTAACCTTTAAGCGCTCCATAGCACGTGCCAAATCCGCCTGAGACTGATGGTATTCAAGCAGTGACTGCTTTTGCCTCATCTCCTCCTGGGCACGCATCTCCGCCTCTTTTGCACGGCGTGCATCAATTTCCTCCGGCAGCTCGGCTGAAATGCAAACAAGAGTGCATTCGTTGCCGAAGAATTCCAAAAGTCCGTTGCCTACAAATGCAAAGATTTCCTCACCGGATGCATTTTTTATTTTCATTTCGCCTACGTTAACGGGCGCTACAGTATTAGAATGGTGGGCAAGATATGCCATTGTTCCTCCGTCAATGGTAGGAATTGTAAGTGAAAGACAGTCGCCGTCAAAAAACACTTTGTTTGACGCCACCACTTTTAATTTAAAGGTATCAGTCATAATATCACATAATCTTTCCGAATTTTACAGTGTTTTTGCTTTTTCTACGGCGTCATCAATTGTACCCACATTGAAGAAAGCGGCTTCAGGCAAATCGTCAACCTCACCGTCAACAATAGCCTTAAATCCTCTTACCGACTCTTTAAGAGGTACATAAACGCCCTTTAAGCCTGTGAAATGCTCTGCAACATGGAAGGGCTGTGACAGGAATTTTTCAATCTTTCTGGCACGGAACACTGCCTGCTTATCATCATCGGACAGCTCCTCCATACCGAGAATTGCAATAATATCCTGAAGCTCCTTATACCTTTGCAGATATTCCTGCACCTTACGGGCTACAGTATAATGCTCCTCTCCTACAACATCAGCCTCAAGAATACGTGAGTTTGATTCAAGAGGGTCAACGGCAGGATAAATACCCTTTTCAACAATTTTACGAGAAAGCACCGTTGTAGCATCAAGGTGGGCAAATGTAGTTGACGGAGCCGGGTCCGTAAGGTCATCGGCAGGCACATAAACCGCCTGAACAGATGTAATAGAGCCGTTTTTAGTGGAGGCGATACGCTCCTGAAGCTGACCCAAATCTGTTGCAAGGGTAGGCTGATAGCCTACTGCCGACGGCATTCTGCCCAAAAGCGACGACACCTCCGAGCCTGCCTGAATAAATCTGAATATATTGTCAATAAACAGCAGAACGTCCTGATGCTCAACATCACGGAAATATTCTGCCATTGTAAGTCCTGTTTCCGCAACACGCATACGTGCTCCGGGAGGCTCGTTCATCTGACCGAAAACAAGAGCGGTTTTATTAATAACACCCGACTCCTTCATTTCGTTCCAAAGGTCGTTGCCTTCACGTGAACGCTCGCCTACGCCGGTGAATATTGAATATCCGCCGTGCTGTGTTGCAACATTGGTAATAAGCTCCTGAATAAGCACGGTTTTACCTACGCCGGCACCGCCGAAAAGTCCGATTTTACCGCCCTTTTGATAAGGGGTGAGCAAATCAATTACCTTTATTCCTGTTTCAAGAATTTCAACCTCTGAGGATTGGTCCTCAAATGAAGGAGGATTACGGTGGATTGACCAATGCTCCTCTTTATCAAGGCTTTCCAAATCATCTATTGTTTCGCCTACTACGTTGAAAAGTCTGCCCAGCGTCTTTTCACCTACGGGAACCTTTATTGAGCTACCGGTTGCCGCAACCTGCATATCTCTGTAAAGTCCCTCCGAGCCTGCAAGCATAATACAGCGCACCACGTTGTCGCCAATATGCTGTGCAACCTCCATCACCGCCTTTGACTCTCCGTTTTCAACCTCAAGGGCATCCTTAATTTTCGGCAGTGAGCCCGTAAATTCAACGTCAACAACGGGACCCATTACCTGAACAATTTTTCCTGTGTTCATTTTATCACCTGCGTCCTTTAATTCCTGTAAGGGTTAAAGGTTACCTGATTGTTTATTTTTCTGCGCCTTTGAGCCGCTGATAACCTCGGTAATTTCCTGGGTTATAGCTGCTTGACGGGCACGGTTGAACTGTATTGTAAGGTTTTTTATCATTTGAGATGCACTGTCGGTGGCAGTCTGCATAGCCATCATACGAGCGTTGTGTTCACTGCAAAAGCTCTCAATAAGTGCACCGTAAATAAATCCGGAAATATAGTCCGGTACAATGGTATCAAACACCGTTTCGGCGTCGGGCATAAATTCGCAGGAGGCATAGATATTATTATCAAATTCCCCTTGCTCAAGCTTTTCCTTCTTTAACGGAAGAATACGCTTGCTGACAGCTTCCACCGTCATTGAGTTTACCATTTTGGTATATATAACATACAGCTCGTCAATTTCGCCGCCCACAAACAAATCCACAAGTCTTGCGGAAATCTGCCTTGACCTGTTCATAGTTGGGTTTTGGGCGGTATAATTGAAATGAATATCTATTGGAATATTCTTTTTTTCAAAATAGTGCCTGCCAAGCTGGCCTACAACAAACAATTTACTTTCTTCCTCGCCGTTTATGGTTTTTTCGGCAAGCTTAATAACATTGTGGTTGTATGCGCCGGCAAGGCCCTTATCAGCCGTAATAACAAGATAGCCCGTTGTTCTGTTCTTTCCGGATTTACCGGTGCGCAGGTCAAAAAATTTATTACCTGCGTCCGGATAAATGTCAAGTATTTTAGCAAGGCTTTCCTGTACCATTTCAAAATACGGCTCGGTATTTTTTAAATCTCTGCGTGCCTTTTGAAGCTTTGAAGAGGATACCATATACATTGCATTGGTAATTTTCATAGTATCCTTAATAGACTTCATACGGCTTTGTATTTCTCTGGCATTAGGCATTATTCATTACCTTCGTCATATTCTGTGCTGAATTTATCAACAGCGTCAAGTATTGCGGCCTTAAGTGAGTCGTCAAGAACCTTAGGGCCTTCAATCTCACTCATTATGTCGCTGTGCTCGGTATCAAAATATTCAAGCATCTTCATTTGATAGGACTTGATTTTATCAACAGGCACATTAACAAATTTTTTACCGATAGCGGCAACGAGAGTCACCACCTGCTCCGACAGAGACATAGGTCTGCCCAAGGGCTGCTTAAGAAGCTCCATAAGTCCTTTGCCATAAACAAGCTCTGCCTTTGTTTCCTCATCCAAATCAGAGGAAAACTGTGTAAACACTTCCATTTCTCTAAACTGCGCCAAGTCAACACGCAGAGAGCCTGCTGCCTTTTTCATAGCCTTTGTTTGAGCATCGCCGCCAACACGGGATACAGACAAGCCTACATTAACCGCCGGTCGCTGACCGCTGAAGAACAGGTCGCTTTCAAGGAAAATCTGACCGTCTGTAATTGAAATTACATTGGTTGGTATATAAGCAGAAACGTCGCCTGCCTGTGTTTCAATTATCGGCAAGGCGGTTATTGAGCCGCCTCCCTTTTCATCACAAAGATGACTTGATCGCTCAAGAAGTCTTGAATGAAGATAGAATACGTCGCCGGGATAAGCCTCACGTCCCGGTGAACGCTCAAGCAATAATGAAATGGCACGGTAAGCCACCGCATGCTTGCTTAAATCATCATATACAATAAGACAATCCTTGCCCTTATACATAAAGTATTCTGCAATTGCGGTTGCAGAATATGGCGAAATATACTGCAATGAAGCAGGGTCTGCGGCAGTTGAGCATACAACTACCGTATAGTCAAGTGCGCCATGCTTTTTAAGAGTGCCCACAAGCTTTGCAACAGTTGATGTTTTCTGACCGATTGCGTTATAAATGCAAATACAGTTTTTTCCCTTTTGGTTAAGAATTGTATCAAGGGCAATAGAGGTTTTACCGGTTTGGCGGTCACCGATAATAAGCTCACGCTGACCTCTGCCTATGGGAAACATTGAATCTATTGCAAGAATACCTGTTTCAAGAGGCTGTGTTACTTTTTTTCTATCAACAATAGAGGGTGCCGGCTGTTCAACAAGACGGTAATCATCGGCTTTAATTTCACCCTTGCCGTCAATAGGCTCACCGAGAGCGTTTACAATTCTGCCGATAAACCCGTCGCCTACGGGAACACCTGCTTTTTTGTGGGTTCGCCTTACCTTTGTACCCTCAAAAATACCATCGTCGCTGCCGAACAGAATACATCCGATGGACTTTCTTTTAATATCCTGCACCATACCCTTTACGCCGTTTTCAAACACAATGATTTCGCCGTACATTGCATGGTCAAGTCCGTGGATTCGGGCAATTCCGTCACCTACACTGATAACTGAGCCAACCTCCTCGCCGGAGGTTTCAAAATCATAATCCTTAACATCTGCTCTAAGTATGGATATTATTTTGTCTGCGTCAACATCATTATTCTTTCTGGCGGATTCAATAACCTTTTCCTTAATTTTAGATATTTTGCTTTTAAGGCTTCTGTCATATTGCCTTCCGTCAACCTGAATAATAAAGCCGCCTATAAGACTTTCGTCAATTATTATTTCTACCTTCGCCGAGCCTGCGTTCGTCTCCTTGCAGATAAACCTCTTAATTCCCTCAAGCTGCTCATCGCTGGGTGGATTTACGCAGATTACCGTGGCATTGGCAATATTATTCTTTTTATCAAGAGCCTTTAAGTATTCCTTTGATATTTCGTCAAAAGAGTTCACATTGCAGTCCGTCGCCATTAATTTTACTGCATCCTTGACTGAAACGGGAAAAAGCTCGTCAATAACCTTTTCCTTTTCCGATGACGTAACCGATGGACTGTCAAGAATTTGACAGACCTCGTCGGCGGAATTCAAAACGGCTCTCATCTGTTCGATGTCGGACACGCCGGCTTCCTTTGAAAGCAGCGCATCAACATAAGCATCATAATTATGCGTCATTATTCATCACTGCTTTCATTTAAAAATTCGTCAAATATGTCGCTGTCTGTCTTTGCACAAGCATTTGCACCTACTACCTTTTCGGCAGCCTCCATGGCAAGAGATGCAATCTGCTCCTTTGCGGCACGCCTTGCACTTTCGGTATCCAATGCAATCTGCTTTTCAGCGTCTGCCTTAAGCTTATCGGCGTCTGCCTGTGCTCTGTCAAGAATTTTGTTATATTCAACCTTTGCGCTGTCACGGGCCTCGCCGATGATACGTTTTTTCTCGTCGTCGGCATCAACCAATTTCTGCTCATACTGATGCTTTAATTCCTCAGCCTGAGCGTTTACGTCGTCAGCATCCTGAAATTGTTTATTAATTAACTCCTTACGAGCGTCAATAACCTTTTTAATCGGCTTAAAAAGAAACACTCTCATAAGCACGAAGAAAAGGATTAAATTGATTATCGTCCAAAGAAAATTGAAGTCAAACTTTAACATTTGCCAAGTTCCCTTTCGTTGTATTTTTATGATATTGGCTATTTAAGCAAAATCATAATGAGTATAGCAACGATAAGGCCGTAAATAGCCGTAGCCTCTGCAAGAGCTGCACCGAGAAGCAAGGATGTTTGAATTTTACCCGAAGCCTCCGGCTGACGTGAGATAGCCTCAACTGCTTTACCTGTTGCGATACCTATACCGATACCTGCACCTATACCAACTAATACTGCAATACCTGCACCGATTGCTAATATTCCCATAATTTTATCTCCTTAACTTTATAAATTTTCAGACGTTAATTTTTTCGCCTGCTTTTTTGATTTTTTCTCTGCTTTTCTTTGTGCCTTTTCCGACCTCTTTTTTAACTTGTCCGGGTCCGGTTCCTCTTCCTCAACCGACTCCTGAAGATAAAGAGCGGTAAGAAATACAAAAATGTATGCCTGAAGCAGTCCGTCAAATATATCAAAATACAGACTAAGCACCACCGGAACAGCCACCGGAACAAATGCCTTAATTAATTCCATAATGGTAAAAGCCGCCAAAACATTTCCGAAAAGTCGCATACACAATGATAAGGGCTTTGTTAATATTTCAAGCAGGTTGATGGGAGTTATAATCCACACCGGCTTTGTAAATGCTTTAATTCTGCCTAAGAATCCCTTGTCACTAAAGGCACTGTATTCAACTAAGACTATGCTTGTTAACGCCATAGCGGCAGTAACCTGCATACTTTTGGTGGGAGGCTTCATTCCGAATATACCTATTATGTTTGACACGCCTATAAACAAAGCCATACTCATAAGCCATGGAATAAATCTCTCAGCCTTCGGACCCACAAGTCCCTTAAAGAAGTCCACTGATTTCTCATAACATAATTCAAGCAAGGCCTGCCTTTTACTTATTTCGCCCTGAACCTTTAGGTTACGGGTAAGAATAAACGCAATTAAGGTCAGCGCTGCCATGATTATCCACGATACAACTGTTGACTCATCAAAGCCGATATGGGTACCGCCCACGTCAAATCCGAATACTTCTTCAATATTCAGCTGTTCTGTCAGCTCTGTCTGCAAATCAACCTTCATGATCATTGGAGCAAATGCCATTCACATACCTCCGTTTCTGTAAGACTTGCTAATAGATAGCCTTTGAAAAAGAAAGTGAAATAACAGTACTATATGTCTATTAACACTTATCTTCATTGCTAATTATAACACGCCGTAAAATTATTTCAATGAAAAAAATGTATAATTAAGCAAAAGCACTAAAAAAATTTTTTGTGCAAATTTTATGTAATTCACACAAATTTTATACAAATTTCAACTGTCGGATAAAAAAACATTTACATATCTAATTTAATGGTTTATAATACTTAGAGCAATGATAAGATTATTGCATTATAATAAAGAAGGAGAAGGACTATGGCACAGCAAAAGAAAATGGTTGAAGCCATTACATCAATGGACGAAGATTTTGCCAAATGGTACACAGACGTGTGTAAAAAGGCAGAGCTCGTTGAATATACCAGCGTAAAAGGATGTATGGTTATACGACCTTACGGCTACGCTATATGGGAAAATATACAGAGCATTCTTGACAAAATGTTTAAAGAAACGGGGCACGAAAATGTTTGTATGCCCATGTTTATTCCCGAATCTCTCCTGCAGAAGGAGGCTGACCACGTTGAAGGCTTTGCGCCGGAATGCGCGTGGGTTACTTACGGAGGCTCGGAAAAGCTTGAGGAGCGTCTTTGTGTACGTCCCACCAGCGAAACTCTTTTCTGCGAGCACTTTAAAAATATAGTACATTCTCACAGGGATTTGCCCAAGCTTTACAATCAGTGGGTATCCGTTGTAAGATGGGAAAAGACTACAAGACCGTTTCTTCGTTCAAGGGAATTTCTCTGGCAGGAGGGACACACTCTCCACGCAACGCCTGAGGAGGCAATAGAAGAAACCGAAAGAATGTTAAACGTATATACAACCTTCTGTCACGATTATTTGGCGATGCCTGTAATTCAGGGACAGAAAACTGACAGCGACAAATTTGCCGGAGCAGAGCGCACATACTGCATAGAGGCACTTATGCACGACGGCAAGGCGCTTCAGGCAGCAACCAGCCACTATTTCGGCAACGGCTTTGCCAAGGCATTTGACATTCAGTTTGCCAACAAGGACAACAAGCTTGAATATCCTTATCAGACCTCATGGGGTTCAACAACACGTCTTATCGGCGCAATTATTATGACCCACGGCGACGACAACGGACTTGTTCTTCCCCCTGCTGTTGCACCGATTCAGGCAATGGTTATTCCTATTGCTCAGCACAAGGAGGGCGTACTTGAAAAAGCCGGCGAGATAACCGAGCGTCTTAATAAGGTATGCCGTGCAAGAATGGATGACAGCGACAATTCACCGGGATGGAAGTTTGCGGAATATGAAATGAAGGGCGTTCCTGTTCGTGTTGAAATCGGTCCAAAGGATATTGAAAAAAATCAGTGCGTTATCGTAACACGCCACAACAGAGAAAAGACATTTGTATCTCTTGATAATCTTGAGGATGCAGTGATTGAAAAGCTAAAAGAGGTTCACGACGGCATTTATCAAAGCGCTCTTGAAAACAGAGAAAGAAGAACCTATGCTGCTTTGACAATGGACGAAATCACAAAGAGGCTTGAAGAAAACGGCGATGGATTTATTAAGGCAATGTGGTGCGGCGACGAGGCGTGCGAGGATAAGGTAAAGGAAATTACCGGCGTAGGCTCACGTTGTATTCCTCTTGAGCAGGAGAATTTAAGTGATGTATGCGTATGCTGCGGAAAGCCTGCAAAGCACATGGTTTACTGGGGCAAAGCATATTAATAGGAAATAATCAAAATATAAATCAAATGAAAGGCGGTACATTATGTCAGTATTGGTAACAGGCGGTCTCGGTTACATTGGCTCACATACCTGTGTGGAGCTTATGAACGCCGGAATTGACGTTGTAGTAGTTGATAATCTTTATAACTGCAAAAAATCATCTTATGACAGAATAAAGGCTCTGGTGGAAAAGGATTTTCCTTTTTATGAATGTGATATCAGAGATAAAGAGGGAATGAGCGCAATTTTTGAAAAAGAAAGCATTGATTCCGTTATTCACTTTGCAGGACTCAAGGCAGTAGGTGAAAGCTGCGTTAAGCCTCTTGAATATTTTGACAACAATATTACAGGCACCCTTGTTCTTCTTGATGTTATGAGAAATCACGGCTGCAAAAAGATTGTGTTTTCATCATCCGCAACCGTTTACGGTATGAACAATGTATCACCTCTAACTGAGGATATGGAGGTTGGCGGAGTTACAAATCCTTACGGCAGAACAAAGTTTATTATTGAATGTATGCTTAAGGATTTATATGCCAGTGACAGCGAATGGTCAATCTGTCTGCTGAGGTATTTCAATCCCATCGGTGCACATAAAAGCGGTACAATGGGTGAGGACCCCAACGGTATTCCCAACAATCTTATGCCGTACATCACACAGGTTGCTATCGGCAAGAGAGAAGAGCTGGGCGTATTCGGCGACGATTACGACACCCCGGACGGCACCGGCGTGAGAGATTACATTCACGTTGTTGACCTGGCTCTCGGCCACGTTAAGGCTGTGGAAAAGGTAAGAGCTGACAAAGGTCTGTTTATTTACAACCTTGGAACAGGAAAGGGATATTCCGTACTTGATGTTGTAAAAGCTTTTGAAAAGGCAAGCGGACGTGAAATCCCCTATTCAATCAAGCCTCGCCGTGCAGGTGATATTGCCACCTGTTACAGCGACCCATCAAAAGCGGAAAAGGAGCTTGGATGGAAGGCACAAAGAGGTATTGAGGAAATGTGCGAGGACTCCTGGAGATGGCAGAGACAAAACCCTAACGGCTATCCGGACTAAAAAATATCAAATATCAGCAAAATGACTGTCTCTTATTCGGAGACAGTCATTTTTTTTACATATCCTGTAAATCTGCGGCGGTTATATCGTTTTCAAGATTATCCCTTGCCAAATCATTATCAATTACCGCATATAATTCTGAAATCGGCTCTTCCTTATTCTCCTGAAGCGGCAAAGGATTTGTGTGGTAAACCTTTTGCGCAGGAGTATGCGTTCCTGCAATCACAGGGCGCATCCGCTTTTTACCGCTTTTTGCCTTTCCCTGAATTTCAGGCACCGCCGCCTGTTCGTTTTCCGGATTTGTATGAGTCCGCTGAGGACGCTTCATTCCCTTTTTTGCCATTATTCTCACCTCGGTAATATTCTTTACCGAAATAAAAATAATATGTAGGGTAACGGTAATAATCCGAACCACGGTTTATTACCGTTACCCTAATTATTTTATGCCGCAGCACTTGTAAAATATGTGCAATACGATTTTTCTACATTAATGAAATATGTATCATAGGAATTACCGTCTGAATAGTTCCAATAAAAATCATAAAGGTCATCATAATTGTAAAAACATTCATCCAAGCAATCCACATCATTCATATATAGAGTAACAGATATGGCCTGAGTGTAGTCGTAAGCAAAGTCGGATGTGCCATAATTGCAAAGGGTATATGAAGAAGGACCCCACTTTGAGTAATATAGACAATTATATCCTGCATTTGTACTTTTTTTGGTTTTTCCTGTATTTATATTTTTAGAAACACATGATAAGCATTTAAGAATCAGGGCACGGTAGCTTCCGCCGCCTGTTTCTATTTTTGTAACCTTATATTTAATTGTATTAACTGTATTAGTTGACGGCTTGTATTTTATTGTAAATTCACTGCCTACTCTATATGTATCCGCAATGGATTTTTTTATTATTGCAGCATCAATGCGTAAACCTTTAACTGAAATAGTGTCGGTGCTGTAATCATATTTCATATCACCTAATTTAGTTTTAAAGTAATAACTACCATTCAAGGCATTTGTTTTAACTGCTTTTGGACTATATGTTTTTATGTCACTGTATGCACCGTAAATTTTCTTTTTATTTACGGTTTTAAATGCTCTCACCTTGTAGTAATAAGTTTTGTTTGAAGTCAGCTTTGAGTTAGTATAGCTTAACGCAGAAGTGCTTTTTATCAATGAATATTTACCGTTTTTGCTTGTTGCACGATAAATACTGTAGCCTGAGGCAGACTCAGACTTATTCCAAAAAATCGTTGCACTTGTTGTTGAACGCTTTATTGTTTTAACTCCCGTCACCTTTAATGGCTTTGGAATACAGCTAACTGTTTTTGATGCTTTTTTAGTTTTTCCTTTATAAGAATAAATCTTGTAATAATACTTTTTTCCACTTGTAAGCGAATAATTAATATAGCTTGTATAGCTGTTTTTACTGAGTGTTTTGATTTTTTTGTATCCGCTTGATTTTTTCGTTGAGCGGTAAACATAGTATCCTGTTGCCGAAGATACCTTTTTCCACTTCAGCTTTACTGCTGTTGCAGTTACACAGGTTGCCGACGCAGATGTCGGTGCAGTTATACCTGCCGCCTGTACAATTATAGGTGAAACAAGCGCGGTCAATATCATTACAAATGATAACAGTAAACTCAATGCTTTTTTCATAAATAACACCTCGTAGAAATATTTATAAATTCAATCTATCATTGAAGCAAGAAAAAGTCAATAAATCAATGGCAAATAACCTTTATTGCAATGTAAAATCCATAACAAAAAAGCCATAAGCACCGCCCGGAGGCTACGTGACTCATGGCTCAAAATCATTTTTTTGATTATTTTTTGTCAATCTGCTTAGAGTACTTGGCAAGGTAAACAGTTCTCATAAGGAAGCATTCCATTTTCGGAACATAGTGGGCACGGTTGAATATTGATACATCAACAACTGCCTGACAGCCCTTATCCATAATAATATCAAGAGCCTCCATATCACCGTCGGAATTACCTATTACAAGAGCACCATTACCCTGAATAAGCACAGCGTTTCTGCCGTCAATGGCTTTTGCAATTTCAGCGGCGCAATCGTCAGTATCACCGTCAATCCAAGGACAGCACTTTACGTCTATACCTACAATCTGAGCAAAATCATCAATCATAGGAATCATATCGTCACCTGTGCAGGAAACTGCAACAACATCAGGCTGAGTGATATGCTTAATCATAGTTACATCCTCGGTATTGTAAATTGCCCTGTGAATTTTCTCAATCTTAGGTGCGATGCCGTTATAACCAAGACCTGTTTCCATATCTACATCAACGGTTTTACCGGCGTATGTAAGGGTGAAACGGTTGCCGTTTCTTACAGATGAACCCAAATCGCAGATTGTCTCAGGCATCTCCCCTGCCTCGTTCTTTTTAAGGAAAAAGGCTCTCTTAGCATCATCGGAATAAGTCTTATCCCAAGAGTGACGGAGATAGTTATCCTTAATTACCTTTTCACAGCATTTTTCAAGATTTTCAGCAAGAGCAAATGCGTGGTCATAATCATCGCCCATACAGATTGTGCCGTGATGCATAAGCATAATGGCTCTTGAACGAGGATTCATCATAATGCACATTTCAACTTTTTTACGAAGTGAATTTGTGGTGGACATTGCATAATCAGCACAGGGTACCTTATCGCCCAAAACATCCCTGAACTCACTGTAAACATTGTTAATCTGCATACCTGTGATGCTGACAATTGTAGCAGCCTTCTGGTGAGTATGAATTACAAAATCAACAGTGGGATGATGTCTGTAAGCGGCGGCGTGAACGCCTTTTTCGGATGACGGCTTAATATCGCCCTCATAAGAGCAGTCGTCAATATTAACAACGACAATATCATCGGGAGTAAGGTCCTCGTATGCTCTTCCCGACGGAGTTATAACAAACTGTGTGTCGGAAATTCTGGCGGAAACATTACCCCATGTACGAGCGATAAGACCGTTTTCTATAAGTTTTTTACCTGCTTCAACAACAAGCTTTTTAGCCTCTTCAATTTCGTATGCCATAAATTTTCTCCTTTTGCGGAAATACCGCTTTAAGCACGTAAAGGGAGCGAGATTTCCCGCTCCCTGTATTAGTTATCAACCAATCTTTTCGCACTTTGAAAGCACTTTGTCAAAACGGCGGATACATTCATCAATATCCTCCTCAGTATAAGCGCTTGAAGTGTAAAGACGTGAGCCTGCAAGAGTTACAAGACCCTCTGCCATATAAGCAGCACCCATATACTGCATTTCTGTCTGACGGATGCCTGTCTCCTTAAGTGTATGAGGAATTGTCCAAGGCTTCTTCCAGTCAACCTTAAAGTGCATTGTAGCAACAGTATGAAGATGACAAACCGAACCGATGTTATAGCATACAAACGGAAGGTCATACTTCTTAATTGACTCATTAAGTCCTTTAACAAGTCTGTCAGCCATTTGACCGGCAACCTGGCAGGCATTTCTCTTTTCAATTTCACAGATTACTGTATAACCTGCACAACAGGAAATAGGTGTAGCAGCCATTGTACCGCCGCACATTGCCTTATGAATTTTCTTGCCCTCAGCCTTATCAAGACCGGCACCGAGATATTTCATAACCTCTCTGT
>CAMFRO010000014.1 GCA_945982035.1 uncultured Clostridia bacterium
CGAGATCTACACCTAAGCCTTCGTCGGTAGCGTCAGATGTGTATAAGAGACAGTCGTTAAGGAGTGTAAATATGAATAAAGACGATAAAGAATTTATCCCCGGCGAAGACAATCAGCCTGATACCGAAGCACTGAATCCTGCCGCTGAGGAGGAAGAAACAGACAAGCTTACGTACGAGGAAAATGATAACTGGGTTTTTGATGCTCAGGCTCCGACTCTTGATAATAATATTCTTGAAAATGACGAGTTTGAGATTAGTATTCCTGCCGAAAAGCCTGCTCCTGCACCTGCCGCTCCGGCATATAAACCTGCCGAGCCAAACCAAATTACTGTAAAAACAGATACAATCAAGTTTGCCTGTACCGCAGTAATAATTGCTATTGTTATTGCAATCCTTGCAGTTTTGGGAGTAAGATATTATACCATGCCTAATTCTGACGAAAAAATGAATCCCGGCAATGTTGCCTTAACAGTTGGTGATACTCCGGTAAGCATTGGTATGTACAATTACTATTACACCTGCATTTCAAATAATTATATTTCCTATGCCTCCTATGGCCAGTATGACCTTGATACAACCAAGGACTTTTCAAAGCAGAAGACCACCGATGAGGACGGTAATACCGTAACATGGGCACAGCTGTTTGTTAACTCCACCATTGACCAAATTCAGTATATTACTTCTTATTATGAGGAGGCTGAAAAGGCAGGAGTTACACTCACCAAGGAGCAGAAAAACACTATCAACGAAAATCTTGACTCTATTAAAGAAAGTGCAAGCCAATCCGACCTTTCCGTTGATGAATATATCAGCTCAACCTACGGCGAATATTGCGGTTACGCCACACTTAAAAAAATGCTTGAGCAGTGCTATATTGCCGAGAATTATTATCAGCAAAAGCAGGTTGAGGATAAGGTAAGCGACAAGGACGCAAAGGCTTACTACTCAAAGCATAAAGAGGAATTTATGTGTGTTCCTATGGCTTATCTTCAGTTAAGCTATGACAGCTCCGACGAAAAGGAAAAAGAAAAGACTGTTAAGCAGGCAAATGAGCTTGCCGCAAAAATCAAAGACAGAGATTCCCTTAAAAAGCTTATTCCTCAGGTTTATAAGGACACTGTTCAGCAATATCTTGACGCAGGATACTTCGGCTCTGAAAAAGAATGTATAGCATTTTTTGCCGAAAGCAGTGAGGCGGATGTTACCGAAGATTCCGAATCCTTCAGCGAGGATATTGTAAAATGGCTATATAATGACAGCGTTAAGAAAAATACTTGTAAAACCTTTGTTGACGACGAAAGCGGAATTGTTTATATCGTTCTTAAATTAGACGGACCAACGCTTATGGATGATGAGGTGTATTCTGTAAGACATATTCTTATTATGCCCGGCAGCGATGAGAAAGAGGAAGAAGAAGCCTCTGACATTGACGTTGAAAGCGAGGAAAAGGAAGAAGACGTAGAATACACAGACGACCAATGGAAAAAGGCAGAGGAAAAAGCAAACGAGGTTTATGATGAATTTAAAAAAGGTGACAAAACCGAATATTCATTTGCAAAGCTTGCAGAGGAATATTCCGAGGATACCGCATCAACCTCAGCCGGCTCAAACGGCAGCGTTTACGGCGGACTTTGCCAGGGTACCGAAATAGGAAAAATGGTTGAACCCTTTGAATCCTGGAGCATTGATAAATCAAGAAAATACGGCGATACAGATATAATTAAATCGGAGTTCGGCTATCATATTATGTATTTCATTGAGGATACACAATACTATATCAATCAGTGCAAGCTTGTTTTAGCAAAGGAAAATGAAGATAAATTTGTCGATTCTCATTCTGTTAAAAAGCACTCTTCGGCAATGAGCAAAACAAAGGTTGCCGAGCCTACTGCGGCAACGGAATCTGACAATTCTCAGACCTTTACCAATGAGAACGCCGAATAATTTAAAATAATACTTGTATTCTGTCAAGTTTTATTGTAAAATATCAAAGGTTAAGGCAATAAATCAGTGGATTGGTTTGTTGCCGTTACCTATGTTAAATTTGTAAAATAACCATTAAAAAGGATGAAAAAAATGGCAAAAAGCAAAAAAGAGCTTGATGACATTCTTGTAGATTCAAGCGAAAGCGTTCGTGAGGGCAGCGAAAAGGAAACTAAAAAAGCCGAAAAGAAAGCAAAAAAGCTTGAGGCTAAAAAGGCTAAGGCCGACAAGAAAAAGGAAGAGCTTAAAAAAGAGATTGATGAAATCAAAGAAAAAATCTCAAATGAAAGTGACGAAAAGGCAAAGAAAAAGCTTCGCAAAAAGCGTGATGAGCTTGTTAAGCAGAGAGACGCTATTACCTCCAGCAAGGATGGTATGACAATCGCTCTCGCACCTAATACAAAAAAAGCTATTAAGGCAGTTGTTGCAGTTGTTGTAATTATTGCTTTGCTTGCAGCCTATTTTGTAACGGGCGTGTGCAGAAACGGCTTGTTCAGCTTCTTTGCAATTCCGCAAAATACACTTACCGCATTCACCATTACAGACGGTGACGGCGAAAAGCACGACATAAAGGTATGCACATATAACTACTATTTTGCAAAAACCTACAATTCGATAAGAAATGCTCAGGATTCCTACAATCAGTACGGTATGGATTTGGACCAGGCAAACCTTGATGTAGATTTTGATAAGAAGCTTTCCGACCAGACCACAGAAAATGATGACGGCGAGACTGTTACATGGGCTGAATACATACAGGAAGAAAGCGTTGAATCTATTAAATCCACTTATACATATTATTATGAGGCTGTAAAGGCAAACAACGGAAAAGAGCCTAAAATCACCGATGAGCAGAAGGATGAGCTTAACAAAACTCTTGATGAGTATGAGGAAACAGCTGCCGGTTACGGCTATACCTTAAGCGGTTATCTCACTGCGGCTATGGGCCACGGTGTTGATGAAACTGTCTTCAGAAGAGAGGCAAAAATTGCCTATATTGCCGAAAATTATAAGGAAGATTATCAAAACGAGCTTAATTCTAAGGAATATGACGAAGAGGATTACGAGGCATATCGTGACGAGCATAAGTCCGAGCTTATGGGTGTTGACATTAGATTGTTTGAATGTGACAGCGCAGACGATGCAAAGGCCTTTGTAAATGCTCTTAGAAAAGACGGCTCAAACTTCTCTGAGCTGGCATCCAAGTATTCTGCGTCTGATTTTGACAAGGAAGCATATAAGTACGACGAGCAGTCAACATATAACGCAATTACAAGAAGCACTCTTACATCAGCAGGATATGCTATTGCAACTGCCGATTCTCAGGATGAAGATAAGGCTACATATCCCGGTCTTGATTGGCTCTACTCCTCAAAGAGAAAAGCCGGCGATGTTAAGCAGTACTCAACAACTGTAATTTACGTTCTTAAACCCGCATATCTTCCTTCGGTTAAACCGGTTAATGTACGTCATATCCTTATTTCTCCCATCACTGATGAGAATGATGATACAGACCCCACCGAAGCAACCGATGAGCAGTGGGCAACTGCTAAAAAGACCGCAGAGAAAATCCTTAAGGAATTTAAGAGCGGTGATAAAACAGCCGAATCCTTTGGCAAGCTTGCAAAGGAAAATACTGCTGACAGTAACGGTGAGGACGGCGGACTTTACGAGAACGTTACTCCAAACCAGATGGTTCCTACTTTTGATGAATGGTGCTTTGATTCATCACGTAAGCCAGGCGACACCGGTATCGTAAAGACTAAGTTCGGTTATCACATTATGTACTTTGAGAGCAAGAGTAAGTTGAATGTATGGCAGTACACTGCACAGCAGGCACTTGCCTCTGTGGATAGCGAGGATGCTATGACCGAGCTTGAGGATTCTTATAAAATTAAGACAAATTGGTTCGGTTCACGCTATTTTGAAAAAGACGTTGATATCGACGCATAAGTAAATTAAGAGGTTGCTTATTGCAGCCTCTTTTAAATAGGGTAACGGTAATATTATTATCGTTACTATAGGTGAATTATGCAATTAAATCCCAAAGCAAGAGAAATTGATAATTTAAAGAAAGAAAACGCCAGACTGCAGGCGGCACTTAACGAGGCGAATTATTCCTGTCAAAGACTTGAAATTATAAATTCAAATCTTGAAATGCAGTTGAACGAGGCAAACAGGGAGCTTGAAAAGAATATTGAGGTCCTTCAAAGTCTTAAAAAAGAAATTGAAAATATTGTAAGCAATATTAAAGGAACGGATTGATGTATGTCTTACATACGTCAAAGTGATTAGTATGGAATATGAATTAAATGCTTCAATGCTGCGTGAATATGCTCCAAAGCTTAAAGCAGGGGACAGAGTTGTTCTTTCAGGCACTGTTTATACCTCTCGTGACGCAGCCCACAAAAGAATAGTTAACTCATTGGAAAACGGCGAAGAAACGCCCTACGACTTAAAGGACGCAGTTATTTATTACGCAGGTCCTACGCCTGCCCCCGAAGGATTGGCTGTCGGCTCCTGCGGCCCTACAACATCAAGCAGAATGGATGTTTTTGCCCCTATGCTACTTGATGAGGGCGTCGTTGCAATGATAGGCAAAGGTGAAAGAAGTGATGATGTGTGTAATGCAATCGTCAGAAATAAGGCGGTATATCTCTGTGCCATCGGCGGTGCCGGTGCGCTTGCGTCAAAATGTATTACCTCCTGTAGGGTTATCGCGTATGACGACTTAGGATGTGAGTCTGTTAAAGAGCTTACCTTTGCCGATTTTCCTCTCACCGTAGCAGTTGATTGCTCCGGCGGAAATATTTTTAAAAGATGATAAATACCACAGACATAAGACACCACAGATATAAGTCTGTGGTGTTTTTATTCTATAAATGTGTTGTAATTATGTTTATATTTTGCTATAATATTTATTGACAAAAAATTAACAATGTCTTGGAGGCTGTTATGGAAGAAAGATTAAAACCGTTATTTACCCCATGGAATATAGGTAATTGCGAAATTAAAAACCGAATTGTTTTAACAAGTATGGGCGGAACCAACCTTTTTGGCTGGATGGAGAAGAATCATTTTGACAAAATGGGCGCAAGGTTCATAAAGGAGATTGCCGATAACAATGTAGGTCTTGTACTTCCCGGATGTCAGCCTATTTACAATCCGATGTTAGGGCAATGGTTGTATAAAAACAAAAAAATGTATAAGGATTTAGCCAAATGGCTCCCCGAATTTCATAAAACAGGTGCAAAGCTATTTGTTCAGTTAACTGCCGGATTTGGTAGATCGTTTACCATAAGCCCTTTTATGGAAATGCTTTATACTAATAAACCCCTTCGTGTTCTCGGTAAGCCGTTTATGGATTTGGACAAAATAACCGCTGCACCCAGTCCGTCACCTAACAGATGGTCGGATAAGGTGCCGTCCCGAGAAATTACTAAGCAGGAAATTCATACAATGGTTGATGCCTTTGCAAAAACGGCAGTGCTTCTCAAGGAGGCAGGCGTTGACGGAGTAGAAATTCACGCAGTTCACGAGGGATACCTTCTTGACCAATTCACTTTAAAATATGTAAATAAGCGTAACGATGAATACGGTGGCTCCCTTGAAAACAGGTATAGGTTTGCCGTAGAAATTGTACAGGCAATTAAAAAAGCCTGCGGTGATGATTTTCCTGTTTCCCTTAGATATAGCGTGGTTTCTAAAACAAAGGATTTTAGAAAGGGTGCTCTCCCCGGCGAGAAATTTACTGAGGTTGGCAGAGATATGGCTGAATCCGAAATTGCCGCAAAATACTTACAGGATGCAGGCTATGATTGCCTAAACTGTGATAATGGTACCTATGACGCTTGGTATTGGGCTCATCCTCCTATTTATATGCCCGAAAACTGTAATCTTGAGGATGTGGAGCATATAAAGAAATTTGTAGATATTCCTGTAATCTGTGCCGGCAGACTGGATATCAGAACAGCTGCCGACTCCGTAAAGGCAGGCAAATTGGACGGTGCCGGATTTGCCCGTCAGTTTCTTGCTGACAGAGAATGGGTAACAAAGCTTATTAACGATAGGGAGGAGGATATACGTCCCTGTATTCTTTGCCATAACGGCTGCTTTAATATGTGCCATTACAAGGGTGTTGCTAACGATCAGGATTTAAGCGATAGCCTGCATCTTGCAAGATGCGCAGTTGATGCCGAGGTTATGCAGTGGAACAAGCACCATATTGATAAAACAAATTCACCCCAAACCGTACATATCGTAGGCGGAGGTATTGGTGGTATGGAGGCTGCGAGAGTCTTAAAGCTGCGTGGACACAATCCTATTATTCACGAAAAATCCGATGTTCTTGGAGGTACATTTATTCCCGCAAGTGCAGAATCCTATAAAGGAAAGCTTAGAGATTTGCTTGCTTGGTACCGTTTGCAGATGAAAAAAATGAATATTGAAATTCACTATAATGATGAAATTGAGGATACTGCAGTATTCGGGGAATGCAAGGTTATAGTTGCAACAGGTGCAAGACCAAGAATATTAAAAAATGTTTCCGGATATGAAAGAATGATTGAGGGCTGTGATTTCCTCAACGGTGCCGAAACCGGTGATACTGTTGCTGTTGTGGGCGGCGGACTTACAGGATGCGAAATTGCCTACGAGCTTGCGTTAAAAGGCAAGAATGTTAAAATCATTGAAATGAAGGATGATTTAATCAGCCAAAAGGGTGTATGCCTTGCTAATTCTTCATATTTGAGAGAATGGTTTGAGCTGAATAATGTGCCTGTATTTCTTGAAACAGCACTTAAGCAGGTTAACGACAGTAATGTTATCTGTGTTGATAAAAGCGGAAAAGAATTTACAGTTGATTGTGATACCGTTATTAGCTGTGCCGGTTATATTCCGTCACCTATAAAAGGCTCAAAGAATGTTCAGTTTATTGGTGACTGTGATCAGGTGGGCAATTTGCGTACTGTTATTTGGGGTGCGTATGAGGCCGCAATGAAAATATAAATTTTATAAAGGTGGATAATATGGATACTAAAATTAAGCTTACAAAAGAGCAGGAAGATATGCTGGCGGGCAGTAAGGGTGAAACTCTGTCAAAGGTAATGGAAACTCTTGTTCGCTACGGCGAGCTTTTCGGTGCAGACGAAATGGTGCCTGTTACAAGTGAATACAATCACTTGGTAACCTCCTTTGGCTTAAAGGCTCTTACACCTGTTTATACGCTTATGGAGAGATTAATAAGCGAGGGTGTTGCATCAAATCAAAAGTTTTCTGCCGACCCAAGACCGCTTGACAGTAATGTTCCTTCTAATTTTCTGCAAAACTTTATTTTTAAAAAATTTATGTATTCAAAGCAGGATTATTATGAGGAACAGTTGAAAAAATTAGGACTTATGCAAGACGATGCGTTCACCTGTACCTGCTATATGGACGAGGTAGGAAATACCCCTAAAATGGGCGATATACTGTCATGGTCGGAATCCTCGGCGGTGGTTTATGCAAACTCTGTTTTGGGTGCAAGATGCAACAGAAACTCCGGCATTATTGATATTATGGGTTCAATTGCAGGATTTGTTCCTTCCTTTGGATTGATAAAAGATGAGGGCAGAAAGGCAGATTGGATAATTGAGGTTAAAACAACAAAAAAGCCCGAGGCACAGCTGCTTGGCTCTGCAATAGGTATGAAGGTAATGGAGGATGTACCATACATTAAGGGCCTTGATAAGTGGATTGGAAAAGGCCTTAATGATGATTCAAGGTCCTATCTTAAGGATTTTGGTGCCGCTACTGCGTCAAACGGTGCCGTGGGACTTTATCATGTTGAAAATGTAACGCCTGAGGCCGTAGAGCAGGGGGAATCTCTTGTTAAAGAAACCCATAAGGTGTACGTTATTGACGACGCTGAGCTTCAGCGTGTGTATGACAGCTATCCTGTGATTTGGAAAAATAAAAATGCAAAGCCTAAGCTCTGCTTTATGGGATGCCCACATATGAGCCTTAATCAGCTTATTACATGGACAGAAAGAATTGAAGAAGGCTTGAAGAAGTATTCAAATAAGAAGGTGCAAATCCCCACAGTATTTACTGCCGCACCAAAGGTGCTTGAAGCCTTTAATAAAACGCCGTATGCAGAAAGACTGCATAAAACAGGTGTTATTACAAGCTATATTTGTCCGCTTATGTATATGAATAATCCGCTTTGTGCGTCAATGCCGGTAATTACATCAAGCAATAAGCTGCGTACATATACAACAGCTAAGTACTATACTGATGATGAAATACTTGTTCAAATAACGAAGGGAGCTGAGTAATATGAAAACATTTAAAGGAAGAATAGTATCTGCCGGCAATGTTACGGCACCGGCAGTTGTATCTCACAACGGTCTTAATACTCTTGCTTCATTCCAAAAAGCACTTCAGTTCGGCGACAAAAAAGCAACCTGCGGTGATCAAAACAATCCCGACCTTTACGGAAAGGAAATGGCGGGTAAGGCACTTTGCCTGCCTCAAACAATAGGCTCTACCACCGGTGGACTTGTTTTATATTGCGCCTGTGCTATGAAAAGACAGCCGGCGTGTATGCTGTTTTCTCAGCCTATTGATTCATTAGCGGCAGCTGGTGCGGTTTTGGCTGACGTGTGGCTTGACGATGTTAGTATGCCTGTTGTTGACTCATTAGGCGAAGAATTTTTAAATTATGTAAAAGACGATATGACAATAACCGTATTAAATGACGGAACAGTTAATGTTGAATAAGAGTATATAAAAATACACCCGATTTCTGCCAAAATTACAGAAGTCGGGTGTTTTTTTAATATTCAATTTCGCCTTTATATACTAAGTTAGCATCGCCTGAAAGAGTTATACCGCCGTCGGTATATTTAACTGTTAAATCTCCGCCTCTCAGCTTAACGGTAATATCCTCGTCTTTATCGCAGTAGCCGTTTTCAACAGCGGCAACAACTGCCGCACAGGCACCTGTACCACAGGCAAGAGTTTCACCGTTACCACGTTCCCAAACACGCATTTTGATTGTTCGTGAATTTACCACTCTAACAAATTCCGTGTTAATTCTTTCGGGGAACAAGGCGTTGTTTTCAAACTGATGTCCCACATTTTCAATATCAATCTTGTCAACATTTTCAACAAATACCACGCAATGTGGATTACCTACGGAAACGCAGGTGATATTGTAATCATTATTACCTATTTCAACAGGATAATCAATAACCCTTTCCTCTTTTATGTTAACAGGCACCTTTGCACTGTCAAGAACCGCTCTGCCCATTTTAACCGCAACATAGGATACCTTGCCGTCACGTGTGAATACCTGCATACGTTTAATTCCCGATGCTGTTTCTACTGAAATACTGTCCTTTTTAACAATATCATTGTCGTACAGGAATTTTGCAACGCATCTTATACAGTTGCCTGCCATTTTGCCTTCGGAGCCGTCAAGATTAAATATGCGCATTTTAGCGTCGGCAACGTCGCTGTTTTCTATCAAAACAATTCCGTCACCGCCGATGGAATAATGCCTGTCGCAAAATTCAATGGCAAAGCTTTCGGGGCAGGTGATAATACCGCACTGATTGTTGAAGAATATGTAATCATCACCGGTTCCTTCCATCTTTGAGAATTTTAGAGTACCCTTTGATGTACGCATATTGTTTATATCAACAAGCTCCGTGTTGTTCTGATTGTATCTTGATGCGATAATATCTGCAAGAGCATTAGCTGTATCAAGTGATGTCAGCGTAGCAATTCCAAGCTGATTTGCTCTGTTGTGAAGCTTGATATAGTCCGCAATGGATTTTTTGTCGGATTTTCCTGTGTAAACAATGTAGTCAAGCTTGCCCGATTCCACCAAATCCATTATGGAATTATCCTCTCTCAGCTTGTTTACAACGCACACCTCAATGCCCAGGCTTTTAATAGCTTTGGCAGTTTCCGGAGTAGCCCATATTTTTGCACCTAAGTCATCAAGCTTTTTTGCAAGATTTACAATTTCATATCTGTCCTGCTTGGTTACGGTGATAAGTACACCGTGACCGTTTTTGTTTACGTCAACATTAAATCCTGCGCTTACAAGTCCCTTAAATAAAGCTTCTTTAAGATTTTTGCCTACGCCCAAAACCTCGCCGGTTGACTTCATTTCAGGACCTAATTTAGAGTTTACATCGTTTAATTTTTCAAAGCTGAATACAGGCACTTTAACTGCAAAATACGGCGGTGTGCGGTACAGTCCTGTACCGTATCCCAAATCCTTAAGCCTTGAGCCTACCATAATTTTTGTGGCAAGCTCTACCATGGGAACGCCTGTTACCTTGCTTATATAAGGGATGGTTCTTGATGCACGTGGATTTACTTCAATTACATAAAGCTCATTTCTGTAAATAAGGTACTGAATGTTTACAAGTCCCTGTGTGCCCAGAGATAATGCAAGCTTTTGTGATATATCGCATATCTTTTTAAGCATTATATCGTTGAGATTGTAAGGAGGATATACTGCGATAGAGTCGCCGGAATGTACTCCGGCACGCTCAATATGCTCCATAATTCCGGGAATTAATACATCCTCACCGTCAGAAATACAGTCAACCTCAAGCTCCGTGCCCATCATATATTTATCAACTAAAACAGGATTTTCAATTCCCTGTGACAATATGATGTCCATATACTGCTTAACGTCATCGTCTGTGTAAGCAATAGTCATATTTTGACCGCCGATTACATAGCTGGGACGAAGAAGCACAGGATATTCAAGCCTTTGTGCCGCCTGCAATGCATCATCAAGAGTCATAACACTGCTGCCCTTTGGTCTGCATATTCCAAACCGCTCCAGCAGTGCGTCAAAACGCTCTCTGTCCTCGGCAATGTCAATAGATTCAGCAGAGGTACCGAGAATTTGTATGTTGTTTTCATCAAGGAATTTTGTCAGCTTAATTGCAGTCTGACCGCCGAATGCCACAACAACACCAATGGGATTTTCCGCCTTGATAATGTTCATAACATCCTCAGGGGTCAACGGCTCAAAATAGAGCCTGTCGCCGGTGTCAAAGTCGGTGGATACCGTTTCGGGATTGTTGTTTACGAGAATTACCTCATACCCAAGCTCCTTAAGAGTCCATACGCAGTGAACCGATGAATAGTCAAATTCAATACCCTGACCTATTCTTATAGGACCGGAGCCGAGAACAATAATCTTTTCCTTACCGCTCTTTTTTAGGGAACGTGACTCGCACTCTTCGTCGTATGTGGAATAAAAATACGGAGTCTGAGCCTCAAATTCAGCACCGCAGGTGTCAACCATTTTATACACACAGTCCTTGTGATAGGCAAGGGAGCCACCGCTGAGCTTTTCAAGGGCGCTGTCTGTGTAGCCTAAATCTTTACCTTTTTTGTACATCTCCTTTGAAAGAGGTGTGTTTTCAATTTGCCTTTCGTAATCCGCAAGATTTTTAAGCTTGTATAAAAACCACTCGTCAATCATTGTGATTTGGTGGATTTCATCAACGCTTATTCCTTCCTTGAGTGCTTTAAACACGGTAAAAAGGCGAATATCGTCCTGCTGATGCAGCTTTTCTCTTATATCAACGCCGTTTAATCCCTTGTGATTAAGTGTGTCAAGTCCGATTTCTGCGCCTCTGACCGCTTTCATCACAGCCATTTCAAAGCTTGGGGCAATGCTCATTACCTCGCCGGTGGCTTTCATCTGCGTGCCGAGAGTGCGTGACGCATTAACAAATTTGTCAAAGGGCCATTTGGGCAGCTTAACAACAACGTAATCAAGGGCAGGCTCAAAGCATGCACAGGTTTTGCCTGTAACATCGTTTTGAATTTCATCAAGCGTGTAGCCTAAAGCAATTTTTGTAGTAACCTTTGCTATCGGGTAGCCTGTTGCTTTTGAAGCAAGGGCAGAGGAGCGGGATACACGTGGATTAACCTCAATAACTGAATATTCAAAGGTTTCGGGATTAAGGGCAAACTGACAGTTGCATCCACCCTCAATGCCAAGCTCGGTAATAATATCAAGTGATGCACTTCTGAGCATTTGATATTCCTTATCTGCAAGAGTTACGGCAGGGGCAATAACTATACTGTCGCCGGTGTGAACACCTACCGGGTCAAAATTTTCCATAGAGCATACGGCAATTACATTGCCTATATGGTCACGCATAACCTCAAACTCTATCTCCTTCCATCCGGCAATGTATTTTTCAACAAGCACCTGAGTAATAGGGGATAGCATAAGTCCGTTTTTCGCAATAATATCAAGCTCGCTCTTAGTGTGAGCAACACCGCCTCCTGCTCCGCCTAACGTAAAAGCAGGACGGATGATTACAGGATAGCCGATTTCCTCTGCAATCCTTTCGGCGGTTTCAAGGTCGTTTGCAATGTCCGATGGAACAACAGGTTGATTAAGCTTAACCATAGTGTCCCTAAACATCTGTCTGTCCTCAGCTTTGTCAATAGCCTCGGCGTTTGTACCCAGTAAACGCACACCCATTTTATCAAGATAGCCGTCCTTTGCTAACTGCATACCAATGGTAAGACCTGTCTGACCGCCGAGACCGCATAATATTGAATCGGGACGTTCCTTTTCAATAATCCTTTTTACTGTTTCCTCAGTCAAAGGCTCAAGGTAAATATGGTCTGCAAGAGCCTTGTCCGTCATAATTGTAGCAGGGTTTGAGTTTACAAGCACAACCTCAATACCCTCGTCACGTAATACTCTGCATGCCTGTGCACCGGCGTAGTCAAATTCCGCCGCCTGACCGATAACGATAGGGCCGGAGCCGATTACAAGCACCTTTTTTATATCCTTGTTAAGAGGCATTATTTGTTACCTCCCATCATATCAATAAATTTGTCAAAAATAAATCTTGTGTCGTGGGGGCCTGAGCACGCCTCCGGATGAAACTGTACGGAAAAAGCGTTTTTATCCGGATAATCAACACCCTCACAGGTGCCGTCGTTTGCGTTTATGTATGATACCTTTCCGCCCAGAGTCTTTACGCTTTCGTTTACAACCGCATAGCCGTGGTTTTGGGATGAAATATATGTCCTGCCTGTTTCAAGATTCTTAACAGGTTGGTTTACACCTCTGTGACCGTATTTGAGCTTTACGGTTTTACCTCCCATAGCAAGCGCCAATAGTTGATGGCCAAGGCATATACCGAATATGGGCTTTTTGCCGATAAGCTTCTTTAATTCTTCAACGGCCTGAGTGTTTTCCTCAGGATCACCGGGACCATTTGAAAGCATAATTCCGTCTGCGTCAAGCTTTAAAATATCCTCAGCCTTTGTGTCATAAGGCATTACGGCAACATTGCATCCACGCTTGTTAAGCTCACGCACAATGTTTTTCTTTGCTCCGTAATCCAACAGAACAACATTGAAATTATGCTCGTTGCCGGTAAAAAGCTCCGCTCTGTTTGCCGATACGCTTTCAACCGCTTTTTTTACCCTGTATTGCTTGATTTTTTCAAAATCCGCATCGTTGGGGTTAGAGCAAATCATTGCATTCATAACGCCGGACTCTCTAATAATCTTTGTAATTTGCCTTGTGTCAACGCCATACACTCCGGGAATTGAGTTGTCCTTTAAAAATTTGTCAAGACTTTCCTCACATCTGAAATTAGATGGATTGTCGCATTTTTCACGAACAACATAGGCACTGACAAAGGGTCTTTTGCTTTCCATATCCTCGCCGATAATTCCGTAATTGCCGATAAGGGGGAAGGTCTGCATTACTATCTGTCCATAGTAGCTTGGATCGGTTAGAGTTTCAATGTAGCCGCCCATACCTGTTGTAAATACAAGCTCGCCGACAACATTGCCCTCTGCGCCGAAGCGTCTGCCCTCAAATACTTCGCCGTTCTCAAGGCAAATATATACTTTACTGTTATCCATTATAACTACCTATTAACCTAATAATTTTACAAGAACTGCTTTTTGTGCGTGAAGACGGTTTTCTGCCTCGTCAAATATTTCGTCTGCGTGAGCCTCAAACACCTTTGCGGTAATCTCCTCCTCACGGTGAGCAGGCAGACAGTGAAGCACCATTGCGTCGGCCTTTGCAGCCTCCATTACGCTGTCATTAATCTGAAAGTCCTTGAATATCTTTTCTCTTTCGGCCTTTTCCTCCTCCTGACCCATGGATGCCCATACGTCGGTGTAAAGAATATCAGCGTCCTTTGCACATTCAAGAATATTGTCGCTGCACATAAATTTGCCGTTTTCCTCAGCCCATTTCATAATCTCAGCGTCGGGCTTGTAGCCGTCGGGGCAGGCGATTGCACATTCCATACCCATAGTAATTGCGCCTACAATAAGAGAATTTGCCATATTGTTTCCGTCGCCGATAAAGCAGAATTTTAGTCCGTCAAAGCTCTTTTTATACTCTCTTATGGTCATTAAATCCGCAAGCACCTGACAAGGATGACAGTAATCGGTAAGACCGTTGATAATGGGAATTGAGCCGTATTCTGCCAAATCCTCAACCTCTTTTTGCTCAAAGGTTCTAATCATAATTCCGTCAAGATAGCGTGAAAGAACTCTCGCCGTGTCCTGTACAGGCTCGCCTCTGCCAATCTGTAAATCTCTGTTGGAAAGGAAAAGTGCCTGTCCGCCTAACTGATACATTCCTGTTTCAAAGCTTACACGTGTACGTGTTGAGCTTTTCTGAAAAATCATACCTAAGGTTTTACCCTTAAGGTGATGATGCTCAATGCCGTGCTTGTTTTCATATTTCAGTTGGTCGGCAAGATTGAGAATATCAAGAATATCGTTTTTGTCCAAATCCTGTAATTTAAGTAAGTGCTTCATTTTTCAATTACCTCTTTCAAAATATTAAGACCTTCGTCAAGCTCATTTTTGGATATATTAAGGGCAGGGAGCAGACGTATTTTATCCTTTGCCGTCAGCACAAGAAGTCCTTTTTCAAGACATTGCACGGCAACCTCCTTTGCAGGCTTGCTGATTTTTACGCCGAGCATAAGACCCATTCCGCTGATGCCTTCAACACCTTTAACCTTTGATAAAAATTCTCTAATGTAGTTACCCTTGTCGGTAACCTCCTGTAAAAATTCATCGTCAATTCTGCTTACAATGCTTATTGCGCCTGCCGCCGCCACAGGATTTCCGCCGAAGGTGGATCCGTGACTGCCCGGCTCAACGGTGTTCTTTACCTTCTCTCCAAAAAGTACCGCACCCATTGGCAGTCCTCCGGCAATTCCCTTAGCAGTAGTAACAATATCGGGTAGAATGTCAAAATTCTCGTATGCAAAATATTTTCCTGTTCTGCCGTTGCCGGTTTGAACCTCATCAACGACCATAATTATATCCTTTTCCTTTGCAAGACCTTCAATAGCCTTTACAAAATCATAATCAAGGTTGTTTACTCCGCCTTCGCCCTGAACACACTCAAACATAATTGCGCAAACATCGTCTGTTGCCAATTCTTTAAGCCTTTCAATATCGTTTGCAGGGCAGTATTTAAAGCCCGGGGTAAGAGGAGTGAATAATTTGTGAAATACCTCCTGACCATTGGCGGCAAGAGTTGTTATTGTTCTGCCATGGAATGAATTTTCAAGAGTTATAATAGTGCTTCTACCGTCACCGTATTTGTCCGACGAGTATTTTCTCGCAAATTTAATTGCGCCCTCGTTTGCCTCCGCACCTGAATTTGCAAAAAATACCTTTTTCATTCCTGTTCTGTCACAAAGCATTTTTGCCAAATCGGCACACGGCTTTGTGTAATAAAGGTTGCTGGTGTGCTGTACCTTGTCAAGCTGAGCACATACAGCCTCTTTCCAAATATCATCGCCTATTCCAAAGGCTGTAACACCTATGCCTGAGCCAAAGTCTATATACTTTTTTCCGTTTTCATCATACAGAGTTGAGCCTTTGCCCTCAGTAAGACAAACGTCAAAGCGACCGTATGAATGGGCAACGTATTTGTTATCAAGTTCTTTTGTGTTCATTTTACACCTCTATCTGCTTCTGAACATTGTTCCCATACCTTCGTCGGTAAGAAGCTCCATCAGTATTGAATGGGGAACACGTCCGTCAATAATAAACGCTTTCTTTACACCCTCGCGCAGAGCCTGAGTCATTGAATCTATCTTTGGTATCATACCTCCGCTGATTATTCCCTCGGCAATAAGTGCAGGAGTATCTGAAATATATACTTTGTGAATTAAGGTTGAATCGTCGTCTTTATCTCTTAGAAGTCCCACTATGTCAGTCATTGAAACAAGTGCCTCTGCCTTTAATGCACCTGCAACAGCGGCGGCGGCAGTATCAGCGTTTATGTTGTAGCAGTTGCCGTTTTCGTCATATCCGATTGTGGAGATTACCGGTATAAAGCTATGCTCTAAAGCTTCTTCAACAACCTCCATATTAACCTCGGTTATTTCCCCTACATAGCCGTGTGTGTTGTCAAGAGGTCTGCATTTAAGCATATTTCCGTCCATACCGGAAAGACCGATAGCGTGACCGCCTAAATTACCTATTTGGCATACTAAATCCTTGTTAACCTTACCGGCAAGAACCATTTGTACAACGTCAACAGTATCCTTGTCGGTAACACGCAAACCGTCTGCAAATTTGCTTTCTATCTGCATTTTTTCAAGAGCTTTATTTATTGCAGGACCTCCGCCGTGAACAAGTACAACCTTTATTCCTACTGTTGTAAGAAGTACCAAATCACGCATAACGGCTTCCTTAAGCTCTTCGTTAATCATCGCATTTCCGCCGTATTTTACAACAACAGTTTTTTTTCTGTATTTCTGTATGTGTGGCAGAGCGTGTGCAATTATCTCCGCCTTTTGAGCATTGCTAATATCCATACTAATCTCCTTTTAATACTTGTATCCTTTGAAAATGGAGGTACCTATAAAAACACAAATTTATTAAGTTCTGTAATCACCGTTAATTTTTACATAGTCATAAGTAAGATCACAACCGTATGCGGTTATACCGCAATTTCCTTCATTAAGATTAACCTTAATTGTTATTTCATCATCAAGAAGTATCTTCTTTGCTTTTTCCTCGTTGAAATCTACAACATATCCGCCCTTGCAGACATCTACACTGCCGGAAACAGATTGGTAGGATACATCAATTTTTAATGGGTCAATGTCAGCACCTGAATATCCAAGCGCACCCATTATTCTTCCGCAGTTTGCATCAGCTCCGAACATTGCGGTTTTTACAAGAGGGGAGCAGATGACTGATTTTGCACATATTATCGCAGTCTCCTTGTCCTTTGCACCGCTTACCTCACACATTACAAGCTTTGTGGCTCCCTCGCCGTCCTTTGCAAGCATACGTGTAAGATTTGCCATAACCTCGTAGAGTGCTGATTTGAATATTTCAAAGCTTTCGCATTCATCTGTTATTTCCTTGTTGCCCGCCAAACCGTTTGCCATTAGGCTGACCATATCGTTTGTAGATGTGTCGCCGTCGATTGAAAGACAGTTATATGTAACCTTAACTATTTCACTCAAAGCCTTTTGAAGCATTTTTGAAGAAACGGCACAGTCCGTTGTGATAAAGTTTAATGTAGTAGCCATATTAGGATGAATCATACCCGAGCCTTTTGCCATACCGCCTAAATGACAGGTAAAGCCGTCAATTTCAAATTCAACAGCGTATTCCTTCTTTACCGTATCAGTAGTCATAATAGCAGTTGCAGCTTCTTCATTTTTTCCGTACTCCAACCCATTTACAAGAATCGGTACAGCCTTTTCAACAGGCTCAATCGGAAGTGTAAGACCGATAACGCCTGTGCTTGCCACAACAACCTGCTCCTGAGGAATGTTAAGCTCATTTGCCACAAGCTCACACATTCTTTTAGCTTTTTCAACACCGTCAGCATTGCAGGTGTTGGCGTTTTTTGAGTTGGCAATTACCGCTATTGCTTTATTATCACTTTTTTCAAGATTATCCTTTGTAACAATTATGGGTGCTCCCTTAACCTTGTTTTGTGTATATACTGCCGCAGTGTTGCATACTACGTCTGATACAAAAAGACAAATGTCATTTTTATGCTTAACGCCGGGGGTATCATTTGCAGGTCTTTTGATTCCGCAATATGTTCCGCTTGCTTTAAAGCCCTTCGCCGCACAAATACCGCCGTCAATATATGTAAATTTGTTATCCATAGCTTATTCTCCTAAATTCAGTCCTGTTGTTTCGTCTATTCCAAGGGCAATGTTAAGGCACTGTATTGCCGCACCGCTGGCACCCTTGCCCAAATTGTCAAAACGCGATGTGATAAGAAAACGCTCATCGTTTCCGTTAATTTCAATTTCCATATCGTCACGCATTGCAAAATTGTTAGAGCCTATCATATTTTCACTATAGCCTATCGGGCGTACCTTTACAAACTGTTCACCCTGATAATGCTCTGCAAAAATCTCTCTCAAATCATTTTTGCTTACTTTTTTTAATAGCATATCTGCGAATAGGGGAACCGATACTGTCATTCCGCAGGGATAATCACATATATGAGGTGCAAATATCGGCGTTCTTGTAAGCCTTGATATTGATTTCATTTCTTTAAGATGCTTATGCTCCTGAGTCAGTGCATACTGTCTGGGTGAGTCAAGCTCGTTGTCCCTGCTTTCGTCCTCGTATTGTGCAATTCCTTTTTTACCGGCACCGCTGTATCCGGACATTGCGTAGCATACGATAGGATAATCGCTTGCAATAATTCCGTGCTTTACAAGCGGATAGACTATTGAATTAAAACCGCTGGCGTAGCATCCCGGTACTGCGATTCGATTGCCTGTTCTTATCTTTTCTCTAAATTCTTCATCAAGCTCGGGAAAACCGTATGCCCAGTTATCATTAGTTCTATGGGCAGTTGAAGTGTCAATTATTTTAACCCTGTCATTGTCTGAAAGCTTTACCGCCTCAATGCTGGCAATGTCCGGCAGACACAAAAAAGTAACATCCGATTGATTAATCATTTTTGCCCTTTCGGCAGGGTCCTTTCTCTTATCCTCGTCAATAAGCAATAATTCAATATCATCACGCTCTTCAAAGCGGTTGTATATTTTCAGTCCTGTTGTTCCTTGCTTTCCGTCTATGAATACTTTAGTCATTAATATGCATTTCCTCGTTTAATTTCTTATTAAATATGTTTTAATATTCTAATATATTATACACAAGCATTTTTATATGTCAATAGAAATCATAAAAAAAGTAATAAATATGCATAACAATGAATAAATATGCAAAATATTCCGTAAAGCATTATAGCTTTTATAGTGCATATTTGTTAATGTAACAGTTACTAAAAAGGTACATACTATTGACAAAATATAATTTTTCTCTAATCTTCATAAGCAACGGAAACCAAAATAATCAATGACATAAGTCTCAGGTGTCAGAAAGGAGTAAAATGAATATATTGAAAATATGGGGGTGCCTTTTTTGAATAACGATATTATTGTTGCAATGCTTGCATTAATCGGCACTCTTGCCGGAACCTTCGGCGGTATTCTCACCTCATCAAAGCTCACGTCCTATAAAATAGAACAGCTTGAAAAGAAGGTGGATAAGCACAATAGCTTTGCCGAGCGAATACCGATTATTGAGGAAAAGATAAAAGTCGTCAATCACAGAATTGATGATTTGGAAAACGAAAGGAGTATGTAGATTGAAAATAACAAAAAATTGTTTAATCAGAGCATTCAGAACATTTATTCAGGCAGCAATAGCATACGTAGCAGTAAACATTGCGCTTATTGATTTTTCCGATGAAAAATCAGCACTTAAATCAGCACTTATCGGTTTGGCAGTATCTGCCTTGGCGGCAGGCATTTCCGCCGTTATGAATCTTGAAAAGGGAGAGTGTGATAAATAATGTTTTATTACAACCAGCTTGACTATCCTAATATAAAATATGACAGGCCGGGCACAAGCAAAATTGAAACCATAGCAACCTCCGGGTGCGGAGTATGCACCGCCGCAATGATATTTAATAATCTTGCCGGTAAAGAACTTTATACTGTTAAAAAAATGGCGGATTTCAGTATAAAAAACGGTGCAAGAGGTGAAAACGGAACAATTATGTCCGTGCTGCTTGAGGCATTATGTAAGGCAAATAAAAGCTTTTCCTATACAACAACCTCAGATGAAAGCAAGCTTGTATCTCATTTGAGGGCAGGCGGTATGGCGGCTGTAAATCAGGGCGATAGCTATGATGTTTTTAGTTCGGCAGGTCATTTTGTAGTTGCTTATAAATTAAACGGCGATAACATTGAAATACTTGACCCTTATATGTATGAGGGCAAATACAGTAGAGGAAGTCGTCCTGACAGAATTGTTAAAAAGACTACATACGGCTGCGTTGTTTCAAAAACAGAAATCAACAAAGCCACCGCCGACAGAAGTCCGTCATATTATCTTGTGACTTATAAAGAACCGTCCAACAAACCCGCCGTTAAGGTAGGGGATAAGGTAACTTTTACAGACACAAGAAAATGCTACAAGGGCTACGGCTCAGCCACAGGTGCATATAAGATTAACGAGCTGACCGCCTTCGGCAGTGACGATACAGCAACACGCCGTAAGAATACCACCGCCACCGTTACGGCAGTAAAAACTCTTGCCTGCGGCAATGTGTGGATTGAGTACAAAATCAATACCCACAAGGTTTATTCCTGCATCTACGATA
>CAMFRO010000015.1 GCA_945982035.1 uncultured Clostridia bacterium
AATATCGCAAAGCGGATAACGGCGTGAAATGATATTTTTTATATCCTCAACGGCGGCACCCATATTAGACGTAATAACACCGATTTTTTTAGGATATTTTGGTATAGGCTTTTTATGCGACTGACTGAATAAGCCCTCTTTGTCAAGCTTTTCCTTTAACTGTTCAAAGGCAACAGCCAATGCGCCTGCCCCATCAGGCTGCATATCATTAACATAAAGCTGATATGTGCCGTCCCTGTCATATACGGAAATTCTGCCAAAGCAAAGAACCTTCATACCATCGCAGGGATTAAATTTCAGCCGTGACGCACCCGAAGAAAACATAACGCATTTTATCTGGGAGCTACTGTCCTTAAGGGTGAAATACATATGACCGCTCTTGTAATAGAGCTTAAAATTTGAAATTTCACCGCTGACATATATTCTGTTCAAAGGCTGAGCCTCGTCCAGCAGAGCCTTAATATAGGTATTAACCTGTGATACACTTAATACTTGCATAATTCGGATTTAAGCTTAGCAAAAACAGCAACGCCCGAGGCATTATCACATCCATATTCCTTTTCGGGAAAATAGCAGCTGTATTTGCTTTTCATAGATTTTCGTAAAATTTCACTGCCTGATACACCGCCGGAGAAAACCACAGGCATTACGCCGTATTCTTCAATAATTCTGTCGGTCATATCAAGCACGGTTTTTGAGATATAGTCCATTACAAATTTGGCGGCATCCTCTTTTTCACAGCCCTTTTCTATCATTGCCTTAACTTTATTTTCAACACCGCTGAGAGAACAATCAAGACCCTTAAGGCTTGTGCGTATGTTAAATTTTGTGTCGCATTTAACAGACAAAGAATCAAGCTCGCCGCCGCAGGGAAATTTCATTCCAAGCATAACGCCTGTTCTGTCCACTGCCTGTCCTGCGTTAAGGTCAAGAGTTTTTGCAATACACTGAGTTTTTATTATTTCATCGCCGCCGGGAGTTACGAGAATTGCCTCGGTAGTACCTCCGGAAAGGTGAAAGGCTATAAAAGGCTTTTCAATTAATTCAAGATGCTTGCAGGAATAAAGGGCGGCAAGTATATGTCCTACCTGATGGGAGGTTTTATAAAGCGGTACGGCGGCAGTTTTTGATGCGGTTACTGCGGCAGCCTCCCCCACAAGAAAGCATGGCATATAACTGCCTTCAACATTTCTCGGTCTAACGCTGACACCTATTGCAGTTAAACCGCTTGCATCAATATTATCAATTACCTTTGGGAGATTAACTGTATGCTGAAAAACTGCATCGCTTTGCCTTAATCCCTTTTCGCCTTGCTTTACACTTAATACAATTTTACTGTTAACAGCACCGTCATCGGTAACAACTGCCGATGATGTTGTATAGTTACTTGTATCAAATCCCAAATATTTTTTGTGATTAATCATTACTTACTGCTTTTACTCCTTATGTAAGCACCGAGCACGCCGTTAATAAACGCCGAATCCTCCTTGCCGGAATACTTCTTTGCAAGCTCAACAGCCTCGTTAACGGCTACGCTGTCAGGCACATCGTCAACATAAATAATCTCGTAAAGAGCAAGCTTGAGAATTGAAAGATTAACCTTTGCAATACGATTAATTTTCCAACCGGTTGAAAATTCGGAAATAAGGTCCTCAAGCTCCTGATTTTTTTCAACTACACCGTCATAAAGCATTTCGGCATAGTCGCCTATTAATTCCACATTTTCATTATAAAGAGCAATGGCATCCTCATCCTTCTGTGCGTTAAAGTGATTTTGAAAGATTAAGAAAAACGCCTGCTCTCTCTGCTTGATTCTGTTCATAATATCCATATCCTCCGGAATTTTACGATTTGATACAAAAAACCGGCTCTGAAAAAATATTACAAAGCCGGCTGATTTGTTATCGTTACCCTATTCTTTAGTTTCGGTAGGTTCATCTGAGCCTTCGCTCTCTTTAAAATCAATGCCCGTAATTACAACGTTCACATGTGAAACCGGCTTGCCGGTCATATTTTGTACAGCCTCTTTAACATTATGCTGAACCTTTTGAGCAACCTTTTGAATTTTTTGATTTGGCTCAAGATTCAAATAAATGCTGACGTCAATATCATCGCCGTCCTGAACTATTCTAACAGGACTCATAACCTTTAGACTGCCTTTTTTTATAGTATTTACCACATCAACGGGACGGTTTGAAAACGAGCTTACGCCGTCCACATCCTTAGCTGCGTTTGTTGCTATCGCACAAAGCACCTCCTCGGATATTGTGAGGGTGCCTTTAGGGTTTGAAGAAGTAATTTCCATATTGATAACGCCTCCGTATCTGTTCTTAATTTAGTATTATAACATAAGGCGTGTAAATATACAAGTTTATTTTGACTGAATTATTGACACATTTTCAAAGCTGCATCCAAGCTGCTGAATAGCGATTTCCTTAATCTGCATAATTAACTCGTCTGTAAGCTCCGTTGAATCAACAATAATATCCACTCTCGTTCCGTCCTCGTTGATTACTGCAATACAGTTTTCAACACCCTTTGCGGTAACAAGCGTTTCAATTTTATTCTCTGTTGATATGTAGCCTGATATTTCTGCTATTTTCTCCGTTGCCTGCTGTTTTGCATCTCTGCTCTCGTTTTCACTGTCAACAACCTTTTGAAGCTTTTCAAGAGCCGAATCCCTTGCAGTCTGACGATTAACCCTTGCGCTTGAAAAATACTCATTTTCGGTAACCGCTTGGGTAGTAGCGTCAACATACTCCGCCTCACCGAGAGTTTTTGTTTGGGAGGATTTAACAATAGGTTCAATTGTTGAGCTGATGTCACTGTTATTATAATACCAGTTACCCATAACTCCTACGCCCAAAAGAAGTATAAATGAAGCTACGGCAACACGTGTTTTTCGGGCACGCTTTTTCTTCAGCTCGTCCTCGGTGAGAATGGGCTTGTTTTTTTTATCTTTAGAAATTTCCTTTTTATCTGAATCCTTAATAAGCTGCTGATTTTCCTGATTTAATGCATCGGTCTTTTTTGTTTCATCTGTCATTGCTATCACCCTTTTGATTAATTTTTGAAACGCTGATTCTTGAGGCAGGCAGATTATACAGTGACGAAATACAGTTAATCACCTGTTCCTTTACCGCCACATTATCCCCTCCTGTGCACACCACGGCAATGCCCTGTATTTCAGGATAATTCTGTTTAATAAGTACGGGAGCATCACCGTTTTCCCCTTCATACATCACATATTCATACTCACCGGATGATGATTTTTCATCACTGCTTTCCTGAGTATTTTGTGCATAAACGCTTTCCCTTGTGTTTTTTAGGGTTATCATAATTTTACATTCCCCCACTCCCTCCACCGAGCCGATTAAATCTGCGGTTTGCTCCTCAAGAGCCTCGGTATATTCAGTATATGAAATACAGTCCTGCTCTATGCCGGATTCCTTTTTTTCGGAGGAATTTGAGGGTACAGCCTCCGACATAAGTATAAGAATAATTCCGATTATTCCGGCGGCAACAAAAATTTTAACCCTGTTTTTTGATGAAAACGCTTTGTTCAGCGTTTCTCTGATTTTTTCGGTCTTTTCACTGTCCAAGATATATCACTTCCGCATTCAGCGACAATTTGTCAAATATCATATTTTTAACCTGCGACTTATCGTATTCACCGGGCACTGCCACAGTCAGCTCTGAAATTTCAATCTGTTCATCATTCATTTTAAGCTCTACTGACACCGAAGCTCCTGTTATGCCGTTTTCTTTAAGAGCATTTTTAATCTGTAGCTCAACCATGGTCTGTGCCGACAAAATTTCCGAGTTCTCGTAATCTGCACTTACAAATTCCTCCGGCAAATTAATATCGGAGGCTTTGAAATCCTTAAGCGGATACACAAAGGAAATGAAGATAAACAGAGAAATAATTATTTTGAAAAATCCTGCCATTCTGCCCTTTGGTGTAAATATTGAAAACATTACCGAAATAATCAGAGTAATACAAACTAAAAATGTCCACTGCTTTATATAGTCCAATTTATCACGTCTTTGCTGCAATTAAAATTCCGATAGATATTATCGTTGTTACCATTGATAATATAAGCACCACATTTATCAATAGCATAACGTCTTTAAAGACTCTCAGCATAGACGAGACGGGATTATCGGAAAACATATCCGCCGCCAGCGTGCATACCGAGAGAAAGAAACGCCATATTACAATTTGTAATATTGACGGCAAAAACACAAGAGCAACTGCAACAATTCCCACAACGCCGACACTGCTTTTTATCAGCGATGAATAGCTCTGTATTGAAAGCAGTCCTTCGCTTATGGCTGAGCCTATAACGGGAACAACACTGTTAATAGCAAATCTTATGGAACGTAGTCCAAGCGCATCGGCACGTGATGCAACTGCCGTTTTTATTGAAAGCACCGATACGAAAGTCGCCGCAGATATTGAAATCAACGAGGTTATGCAACGCTTCAACGTTTCTGTAAACCTGCCTATATTAAGTTCACTTTTCAGCGATGAGCATATACCCAACGCAAGAAAGCAATTAATAAGCGGCATAAATATATTTGATGCAACAAAGGAAAGTCCCTGTGCAAGCATAAGCAACATTGAATTAGTTGAAAATGATGTTGCAGCTCCTCCGGATGCCGCCACGATGGCGCAAAAAACAGGTATGAACGCAAATATAAAATCAGCCGCAACAGCTATTGCAGTAGCAGAGGAAGATATACAGGGAGTAATGGCAGTAACTATTATAACGGCAATAATAAGAGCCGACGCAGTGGAATATACATCAGATAACGACGAATCTATCCCTGCTTTAAAGCTTTGAAGGAAGGTTGATAATATTATAAATGCCAGCACCGTAAGTGAGCCTTTAAGTGGTCCCTGAATTTCGGATTTAAGCATTTTTATAATGATATTAACTATACCTTCAAAGGAGAGAGAGGTTATGCTTTCAAAGTCAAAATCATCCAGTCCCAATTCTTCAATCAAGCTATAAGTATCCTTATCAATATTATCCTCAAACACCGATAAATCGTAATTATTAAGATACTGCTTATATTCATCTGTTTCAGCAGTATCGGCGGCATAAGCAGGATGTACCAAAATCAGTATGCCTATAAGGCAAATTAAAAATCTTTTCATTTAACAAGTCCCGTTACAATTTTTATAACTGTTTCAAAAAGAGGCAGAATAATTGTCACAACGATAATTTTTGATGCGGTTTCTGTTATTGACGCCAATGCATTTTCGCCGTTATCACGGCACACATCGCTGACAAATTGGGCAATAAGCGTAATACCAAGCACCTTGAGCATAATTTTAATATATGCCGCCGAGGAGGGCACCGACGAAGCAAGCTGACTTACAGAGGAAAAAATATTACCCAGCTCACCTGCTACCGCAAGAAAAAGTATAACTGCACCTACCACCGAAAGTGCTGCCGCAAAAACAGGATTATATCTTTTTAACACAAGACAGCAAATAAGTACGCACAAAGCGATGCCGGCTATTTTTATCATAAATCAAACAAATCCGATGCCGCCTCAAACAGTTCACGTATCTGCGGAATCAGCATCATAAGCACCACTATTACTCCGGCAAGAGTTGTAAGCATAGCCTGATCGTCTCTGCCGGAGCGCACAAGCAAGGTGTTAAGCACCGCTACAATTATACCGATAGCCGCTATCTTAAATATGAAACCCACGTCCAAATAATAAACCTCCCTGCAAAGCTCATACTACCGCCAATGCAAAAACTGCTGCGGCACAGAAAGAAAATGTCATATTAAGCTTTGATTTTTTTGTATATTCATGCTTGTAATACTCCTCTTTCTCCGCCATTATATTTCTAAAATTTTCTATCAGCTTAATCTGCCCTTTTATATCGCTTTTTCCAAGAGAATACAAGAATGACGAAAGCCGTTTTGAGTCCTCATCGTTAAGCGGTGAATCAAGGCTCGTCATACGCTTTATGCAGCCTGAATCAATAAATCCAAGATGTTTAAATCTGCTATCGTTCAAAAGGCTGTCAAGCATAAGCACTGCAGGTGTAACGCTATAACCCAAATCAACAATCATCATATCGCACAGTGCTTTTAATTCGGAACAAATTTTAAAACGCTGACGCAGTAAATCAGACGAATGTAATCCCGCAGCCACGCAGGAAATCGTCACTATTATCAATCCTATGTATTTCATTCAATATCTCGCCTGCTTCAATAACTTCGGGAATGTATGTATAATTATCCAACAGAGCTATATATGAAAACTCCCCTGTTTCAAGAAGTGTTCTAATAATAGGCTTGGAATACAAATCCTCTCGTGAGCCTATATGAACAGAAAGCGCAAAGCTAATACCCGATGAAAAGGCATACAGTATTGACTCTACCTCCTCGTATCTTGATATTTCATCACATATAATAATCTCCGGCGAAAGAGTTCTTGTAGCTATTTCTATTCCCGACGCTTTGGGAAAATAAGTAAGCACATCGGTATTTGCCCCTAAATCCATTGAAATAAATTCCTCTCTTTTGGCGGCAAGCTCATTTCTTTCATCAATGACGGCAACCTTACGATAATGATTGTTAAAGCCGTCGGACAACATTCTCGCCATATCTCTAAGGAGAGTGGTTTTTCCACTGTTGGGCTTACCTGCTACAATAACGCTGGGAAAGGAATTAACGTATAAAAAATCAAGCAAGGCTTTGGCACACCCTATCACCTGACGTGGTATTCTTATGTTAAGAGCACACACATTTTTAACAGATGTAATATTTCCCGAATCAATAACCGCTGTTGAGGCAACACCTACTCTTGCACCGTTGAACAGAGTTAAATAGCCTTTCTTTAAGCTATCAAGATTGTTGTAAATTGAATAATCGCACAATTTCATAAAAATCTCGTCAAAATCGGCACTGCTCACAGTATAACAGCCTTCATCACAGTAATCATACAGGTCACCATGCTTATCCACAAAGTAAGAGCTGTTTTTAATTACAAAAACCACAGGCATACCACGGCGTATGCGTATTTCGTTAATTCTGTTTAAAACCGCACCGTCTGTATTTGTAAGCACTGAGCTGATTTCCCCGGGCATTAAATCTATTATTTCGGTTATTTCGCTCAACGTATCACCTCAATAGTTTATATGCCCTGCAATAATAAATTATTACAAGTGTGTTAAATTTCGGTCTTTTCGTTGAACAACACAATTTCTTGTGTTATATTATATGTATTACAAATATTTAAATTTTCAGGTGAAAAAATGGACATAACTAAATCCACTAAAAAAGTCTTTTCAAACAAGATATTCAATGGCGAAACAGTAAATTATGCCGCTGTATTTTCTTCGGCGTTTCTGCTTTTAATAATGATTAAGCAGTTATTTAAAACATTTTTCGGCGTATCGGCTTCAATATCGGTATTAATAGCTTTCATTGTATCATCGGCTGTACTGTTTATCGGCGAAAAAAAATTTGTTTTTATCCGTGGAAAAAAAATAAAACCCATTATTCAAATACCTTTATATATTTTCAGGTGCGCCGTTGATTTTGGATTTTATAAAATATGTGATTTTATTTTCGGCGACATACTGAATATGTCATCTGCCTTCATCTTTTTGCTGACATTTTTTATAACATTCTTTTTTAACTACTATTTTGACAGACTGCTTATTTTTGACGTAAATTATGACGCGGAAAAAATCAATGGCGGAAGATTGTACCACTCCTTTTTCAAAAACCGATTTGTATTGGCATCTATGGCTTTGGCAATACTCGGCATTGGCTTTGTTTACATTATATATTCAATGTTTCCATTCGGTAACACAACTGTTATGAGAATGGATTTATACCACCAATACGGTCCCTTATTTACCGAGCTTTTTGACAGGGTTGTACAACACAAAAGCTTTCTCTACTCTTGGGAATCCGGCGGCGGTTCAAGCTTTTTGGGAAATTATTTCAACTATCTTTCAAGTCCTTTATCGGCAATAATTTTTCTGTTTGACAGAAAGGATATAACATACGCTATCACCACGCTTGTGGCAGTAAAAGCAATGCTTTCTGCAGGAACATTTACCTATTATCTTCGCAGGAGCCAGAACAGGCATAGCTTTGCCTCGGCAGCGTTCGGTGTTTTCTATGCATTCAGCGGATATTTTCTTGCCTACTATTGGAACATAATGTGGATTGACGGTATGATTCTTCTGCCGTTAATTGCCTTAGGTATTGAAAATATAATTAACAAGGGCAATTCAAAATGCTATATTATATCGCTTACATTACTGCTTTTCAGCAGCTACTATATGGGATATATGGCATGTATTTTCTCAGTTTTGTATTTCCTTATTTACTACTTTATCAATTTCAATCTTTCAGACAAGATTCTGCCGGAAAATCCCGACGGCAAAAGGTATTCAATTAAGGGAGTGCTGAATAACAGATTTATGGCAAGAGGGCTTAATTTTGCAGGCTCCTCGCTAATGTGCGGTGCTTTATGCGCCTGTGCGCTGATTCCTGTATATTTCATACTTCAGCAATGCTCCGCCACATCGGATTCCTTCCCTAACACGTTTGAAAGCTACTTTAATATTTTTGACTTAATCAGCAGTCATTTTGCCGGACTTGAAACTACAATACGTTCCTCAGGTGACGACGTTTTACCCAACATTTACTGCGGTATGCTTCCGGTAATTCTTCTGCCTCTTTATTTTGCAAACAAGGATATTAGGCTAAGGGAAAAGGCACTTTACCTGATAATGATTATCTTCTTTGTTTTCAGCTTTGACAACAACGTAATGAACTTCCTGTGGCACGGACTTCATTTTCCAAACGATTTGCCATACAGATTTTCGTATATATATGTATTCATAATACTTGTTATGGCCTTCAGATGTCTTATGCACATTAAAGCTATTGAGTACAAGGATTTTGTTATGACAGGATTTTTGTGGATACTTGTTGCACTGCTTTATCAAAAAAATCCTACAAACAAAATCAGCGAGATAACAATTTATATTACGATAGCCTTTGTAATAATATGGACAGGCGTAATGCTCCTTATCAAAAAAGGCTCGATTACAAAAATTGTTGCGGGAATTACGGTATTTGCAATGGCATTTTGTGAGGTAATTGTTGCAGACAGTAAATCATACGAATTCACTCAAAAACAAGACGACTATACTGCAAAATATGACACCTACACCGATGCATTAAACTATATTAACGAGACGGACAAGTCATTTTACAGGAGCGAGCTATGCTATCTTGATACAAGAATGGACCCCTGTCTTTACGGATACGAGGGTATGTCAACCTTCTCATCAATGGCTTACGAGAAATACTCGCAAAATCAATATTCCATCGGTATGTTCGGCAACAGGATAAACTCCTACACCTATAACACACAAACTCCTGTTTACAATGCGATGTACAATATAAAATACCTTGTGCAGACAGAAAACAGCATTGAACCCTCAAATGATTATTATACCTACTATTACAACACTGATGACGGAAAAGCAACTGTTTATGAAAACGATTACTTTTTACCCATTGCCTTTGAAACATCATCGGATATAAAGAAGTGGAACAACGCAGAGGGTAATCCGTTTGATGTTCAGGAGGATTTTATTGACCGTGCGGCAGGAGTATCAAATGTATTTATCCCCTGCGAATACACATCAATGGAATGCGATGGAATTGAATGCGATGAGGTAACGGAAAACGGAACGTATTTCTTCACAAAAATGGATACCGAAAGCGACTACGGAACGGTAGATATTAACATAAAAGCAGTAAAAACCGGCAATCTGTATATTTACATCACTTCTCCGGAGGTTGAAAATGTTAACTACTACTGGAATGATGATGAAGAAACGGAATATCAGGGCATAGGAGAGCCATATATTCTTGATTTAGGCGTTCATAAGGAGGGTGACGAAATCACCGTTTCCATTGACTGCGGCTCAATAGACGTTGATGATTCCTATTTTGAAATTTACGCATACAACATAGACAAGGAAGTATTTGAATCGGCATACGATATGCTTTCTCAAGGCGGACTGAATGTAACATCCCACACGCAGACAAAAATTGAGGGTACAATAGACGCAGGCTTTGACGGCTATCTTTACACCTCAATTCCTTATGATGAGGGCTGGTCTGTATATATTGACGGTCAGCAGGTTAAGACCTTCAAAACAGGCGACTGTCAGTTAACAACAACAATTAAAAAAGGTACACACACGGTAACATATAAATATATGCCGAAGGGTATGAAGGAAGGCGCATTAATTTCAGCGTTATCTCTCATTGCGGCAGGTGCCTATGTGGTTTTAAAAAGAAGAAAAGATAAAAATTTGTTCAAATTGAATAAAAATAAATAATTATCCGTGTAAAATATCTAATAATAATTATGTTATTTCAGTTTACTTTTAGTAGTAAATTGTTGTAAAATGTAATCAGCAATTTAGAGAGGAGTAATCCAATGCCAAGAATTACTGCAGAAAACGTACAGACCATTCCATACGGACCGTTGGGAATAATTGCCCTGCCGGGTTGTGAGGCTCTTGCCGACAAGATAGACAAGTATCTTGTTAAATGGAGACGCAACCAAGCCAACGAGCATAAGGACACCATTGCCTTTTACGGCTACCAGCGGGACAGCTATATGATTGATACCACCATTGCCAGATTTGGCAGTGGCGAGGGCAAGGCTGTTATTAATGACACAATCAGAGGATATGATTTATACATCATTGCCGATTGCTTTAATTACAGCGTTACTTACAATATGTTCGGCATCACGGTGCCGAAATCACCTGATGACCATTTCTCTGATTTAAAGAGAGTTATCAGTGCTGCTTCAAGTAAAGCAAAAAGAATTAATGTAATTATGCCTATGCTTTACGAGGGCAGACAGCATAAGCGTTCATCACGTGAATCCCTTGACTGTGCAATGGCTCTGCAGGAGCTGACAACATTAGGCGTTGAAAACATTATCACCTTTGACGCTCACGACCAAAGAGTACAAAACTCTATCCCCCACAAATCATTTGAAAATGTTATGCCTACATATCAAATGATTAAAGCTCTTGTTAATACTGAGGACAATCTTTCCATTGACCCCGAGCACCTTATGGTTATTTCTCCCGACGAGGGCGCAATGCACAGATGTATTTATTTTGCAACACAGCTTGGCGTTAATCTTGGTATGTTCTACAAGAGACGTGATTACACAAAGGTTGTAAACGGCAGAAATCCCATTGTTGACCATCAGTATTTGGGCGACAGCGTTGAGGGTAAGGATATTATTATCGTTGACGATATGATTTCTTCAGGCGAAAGCATGCTTGAGGTTGCTAAAAAGCTTAAGGAGCTGAAAGCAAAAAGAATTTTTGTATGCACCACATTCGGTTTGTTCTGTGCCGGACTTGATGAATTTGACAAGGCTTACAAGGACGGAATTATTGAAAAGGTGTTTACAACAAACGGTATTTATCAGCCGCCGGAGCTTCTTAGCAGAGAATGGTATCAAAGTGTAGAGCTTTCAAAGTATCTTGCTTATTTTCTTGATACAATCAATCACGATTTATCCGTGTCAACTCTGCTTGATACATCTCAAAAAATCAACAACTTACTTATTAAAAAGGGACTGAAAAAGAGTAATGAAGACTAATATAAAAAAATTATCAAAGACTCAGTTAATTATAGTTATCATTGTTGCAATTTTTGCACTAATGTTTATAGGTGGCGGAATATACTGTGCCGTTAACGACGAAACTCCTGCCGAAATGTTTACGGATATGTTTACATCTAACGATAAGCAGATTGTAGGCAAATGGCAGAATTCTACTAACCCCGGTATTTCTGCATACGAGTTTTATGATGACGGTACTTATGACAGTTACCTTAGCACCTTCGCTTTTACCGGAGAATATAAGATAGAGGGAAGTAAGATTACGCTGAGCAACCCCAATACCAATAAAAGCGTTGTTTACAAATATTCTCTTAACGGTGATAAGCTCACAATGAAGCTTGTTGAGGAAGAAGGACAGACTGCTGAAGACGAAAAAGAAAATGAATATAAACGTGTAAAATATCTTAATATGAAGGATATTCAGGACATTATCGGCGACTTGGCTGACAGCGACGACTCGGAGAACTCTGATGAAGAAACCACCGAGGAGCCAACAACAGGTGTGGAAATAGTCGGCGAGGATGATTAGTGTTAAAATAACGGCAGATATAATTTCTGCTGTTATTTTTTTTATTTTTGTTCATATAGATTACCAAGGACTTTACAGAAGGGTAATGAATAATATGAATAAAAATGTTGAAAACAGATGCATTGAGTTGGGAGAGTACATTTCAAAAAGCAAGGCGACCGTAAGGCAAACGGCAGAGGTTTTCGGCGTAAGCAAATCTACTGTACATATAGATGTTACTAAAAGACTTTCTCAAATTGCACCAAATCTTGCCAATGAGGTAAACGCAGTGCTTCAGGAAAACAAGGCTCAACGCCACATAAGAGGCGGAGAAGCTACAAAGGAAAAATACCTAAAAAATCAAAATGCAAAAAATAATTGATATTTATTGCGTTCAATGGTACAATTTAACTAAAGAAACTAACGGAGGATGTTAAAATGTCAATAGGATTTATTGGATGCGGAAATATGGCAACAGCCATTATAGACGGTATAATTGCCGGCGGTGCGGTTAATCAGGAGGAAATATTTCTGTATGACGTATTTGTTCCTGCCATGCAGAAGCTTATTAATAAATATGAAAAAATCGGAATATGTGACAGCGAGGAAGATGTTGTAAGAAAAAGCGATGCAGTAGTTTTGGCGGTTAAGCCCAATGTACTCGGCGGTGTTCTCAACAAAATCAACTCTGCACTTGATGAAAGCGACACGCTTTTAATTTCAATAGCAGCCGGAAAAACCATTGAATTCATACGCTCTTCCCTATCTCACGATAACAGAATTATTCGTGTTATGCCGAACATTAATGCCATGGTTAACGAGGCTATGTGTGCATACTGCTGCAACAACAAGGCAACATCAGAGGATAAGGTGTTAACTGAAAAAATTTTTAGCTCTGTGGGACAGGTTATGTTCCTTGAGGAAAACTATTTTCCGCTATTCGGCGTAGTTGCAGGATGCTCCCCTGCTTTCGTTTATATGTTTATTGACTCACTGGCACGTGCTGCAGTTAAAAACGGAATGAAAAAGGATACTGCCATTATGATTTCGGCACAGGCGGTTTTAGGCAGTGCAAAAATGGTGCTTAATTCATCAGATCATCCTTGGGAGCTTATAGATAAAGTATGCTCTCCGGGAGGCACAACAATTGAGGGTGTAGCTTCACTTCAGGCCGATGGCTTTGAAGCGTCAATACAAAATGCAGTTGACAAGGCTATTGAAAAAGATAGCAAGCTGTAAGATTAAAAAAGGAGAATATGTATGAAATACGAAATCCAAGGAAGTAACTTTCCTGTTTTAGTTTGCAACCTTGAACAGGGCGAGGCAATGATTACCGAGGGTGGCGGAATGAGTTGGATGAGCCCTAATATGCAGATGCAGACAATCAGTAACGGCGGTCTCGGAAAAGCAATAGGCAGAATGTTCACTAAAGAAAGCCTTTTTCAAAACATATACACCGCTCAGGGCGGACCCGGTATGATTGCATTTGCAAGCTCCTTCCCGGGTGAGATTATGCCAATTGAAATCGGACCGGGAAAAGAATGTGTTTGTCAGAAATCTGCATTTCTCGCATCTACAACAGGCGTTGAGCTTTCCGTATTTTTTAACAGAAAATTCGGTGCAGGTCTTTTTGGCGGCGAAGGATTCATTATGCAAAAACTAAGCGGAACAGGAATGGCATTTATTGAAGTGGACGGCTCGGCAATAAGATATAATCTTGCCGCCGGACAGCAAATTATTGTTGATACCGGTCACGTAGTTATGATGAGCTCCACCTGTTCAATGGATGTACAAACCGTAAAAGGTGCAAAAAATATTTTTCTTGGCGGAGAGGGCCTTTTTAACACAGTTATAACAGGACCCGGTGAGGTTATTTTACAGACTCTGCCGATTTCAAAAATCGCACAGCAAATTCAGCCTTATATTGTAACAGGAAGCTAAGCTTAAATATTCAAAAAAACCGTCACCTAAATTTAGGTGACGGTTTCAGCGTGTAGAAAAAGTCAATTTATATATTTCTACACGCTGGCAGACTTTGAGAAATGGAGCTGAATTTCGTTTTCTTGCGAGTGGGAGCTGTACGATGGTACTGCCCCCGAGCAAAAAACGAAAAACGCCAAAAGCGGCATAAATTCAACATTTATGCCGCTTTTAAAATTGTTAGGTCGTTGAAAACAAGGCAAACTTGCATTAAAAGTCCCTACGAGTAGATTTTATTATTTAAACACTTTAGCGTGGTTCAGACCACTTTATCAACAGTCTGAAACCGTCACCTAAGTTTAGGTGACGGTTTTGCTTTGCAATACTTACATATATTTTTTAATTTCATCAACCATATCAAGCTTTTCCCAAGGTACATTAAGGTCATCTCTGCCCATGTGGCCGTAGGCGGCAACGTCTTTATATATAGGACGTCTTAAATCAAGACGGTCAATGATTGCTGACGGTCTTAAATCAAACACCTTATTTACAATATCGCTGATTTCATCGTTGCTCTTTTTCCCGGTTCCGAAGGTATCAATCATAACAGAAACAGGCTTTGCAACGCCGATAGCGTAAGCAAGCTCAACCTCGCATTTATCGGCAAGACCGGAGGCAACAACATTTTTTGCTACCCAGCGTGCAGCATAAGCGGCACTTCTGTCAACCTTTGTTGGGTCCTTACCCGAGAATGCTCCGCCGCCGTGACGGGCATAACCGCCGTATGTATCAACGATAATTTTACGACCTGTAAGACCTGAGTCACCCATAGGACCGCCGATAACAAATCTACCGGTTGGATTTACGTAAAACACAGTATCCTCGTCCATAAGCTCGGCAGGGACTGTTGTTTTTATAACCTTTTCAATTATATCGTTACGAAGCTGCTCAAGATCAACGTCTGCACTATGCTGTGACGAAACAACAACAGTTGTTACCTTAACGGGTTTATCATCTTCATATTCAACAGTAACCTGAGTTTTGCCGTCAGCATAGAGATAAGGCAAGGTGCCGTCCTCTCTAACCTGTGTAAGCTTAACTGCAAGCTGATGAGCAAGTGAAATAGGCATAGGCATAAGCTCTTTTGTTTCATTGCAGGCGTATCCGAACATCATACCTTGGTCACCTGCACCGTTAAGATTATATTCGTCAACCTGGCTGTTTTTCAGCTCATAAGACTTATCAACACCCATTGCAATGTCCGGTGACTGCTTATCAAGTGCGGTAAGCACTGCGCAGGTATTGCCGTTAAAGCCTTTTTTATCATCATCATAACCGATATCAACAATTGTTTTTCTAACAATTGAAGGAATATCTACCTGTGCCTTAGTGGTGATTTCACCCATAACGAGAACCTGGCCGGTTGTACAGGTAGTTTCGCAGGCTACACGAGACTGTGGATCCTGCTCAATCATTGCGTCAAGAATAGCATCGGAAATTTGGTCGCAGATTTTATCGGGATGACCTTTTGTAACCGATTCGCTGGTAAATAAATGCTTAGACATAATAAAATCCTCTCTTCCTGTCTTATAAATATATAAAAACAAGCCTTGTCAAATAAAAAAGGCACACGGGGTAAACCGTATGCGAATTATCCTCATCACCCGGATTTACCGCAGGTATTAGCACCTTACCTTACGGCAGGTTGCTGCAGCGTCATCAGGCCTGTCCCTCGGCTGCTCTTGATAAAGCTTATTTTCTTTACTCAATAATATAACAATAAGCTTTACGTGTCAACATCTTTTTATAAATATTCTTTTTTTGGTTAAAATTAAATATAAATTTGCTTTTTATAAATAAAATCATATAATATTTACACAAATCCTTGTAATTTGTTTATAATTAGTTTATAATGATATCGTATGAATTTGTGACCATTAAAAAGGAGGAAAAATTAATGGCTAAAAAGACTGTATTCATTACAGGCGGTACAGGCAACATGGGTTGGGCCGCCGTACAGGAAATGATTAAGCATCCAAACGAAATTAACATCAAGATGCTTGCAAGAAAGAGTCCTAAAAACGAAGAAAAGCTTAAGGACCTTATGGCTAAGCCAAACGTAAAAATTGTATGGGGCGACCTTACAGATTACAATTCAATTCTTGAAGGCGTTACCGGCTCAGACTATGTACTTCATATAGGCGGTATGGTTTCTCCTACTGCTGACTGGAAGCCGTACAGAACTCAGAAGACAAATATCGGCGCCGCTGAAAACATCTGCAAGGCTGTTTTAGCTCAGGAGAACCCGGATGCAATTAAGGTTTGCTACATAGGTACAGTTGCCGAAACGGGCGGACGTAACTATCCTATCCACTGGGGACGTTGCGGTGACCCGATTAAAATTTCCATTTACGACCATTACGCAATTTCAAAGACTGTTGCAGAGCGCACCTTCGTTGAAAGCGGTATCAAAAACTGGGTTGTAATGCGTCAGTCAGGTATTCTTTATCCTAACATTCTTAAGAATATGGACCCAATTATGTTCCACGTACCGATTAACGGTGTACTTGAATGGTGTACTGTTGAGGACAGCGGACGTCTTATGTGCAATCTTGTTCTTGAGGACGAAAAAGGCAATCTTGGTTCTGATTTCTGGAATCATTTCTACAACATCGGTTCCGGTAAAGAATACAGAATTTCCAACTATGAATTTGAGTGCCTTCTTCTCGGTACTCTCGGTCTTGCAGGTCCTGAAAAATTATTTGAACCCAACTGGTTTATCACAAAGAACTTCCACGGTCAGTTCTATGCTGACGGCGACAAGCTTGAAGAGTACCTCCACTTCCGTGAGAACCTTCCTGTAAAGGATTATTTTGACAGACTTGCAACACAGGTTGAATTTTACTTCAAAATTCCGAGATATCTTCCAAAGAACCTTGTTGCAGCCTGCGCTAAGCCGTTTATGAAGAAGATTGCTATGACCAAGGATTTCGGTACCCTTGACTGGGTAGCAACAAAGAATGAAGTACGCCTTTCTGCATACTACGGCACATACGAGGATTGGGAAAAGATTCCTTCAAAGTGGGAAGATTTTGAAATCAGAAAATTCAACAAGGAATCAGCTGATGCAGAAAATTACAAGCTTGACCATGGTTATGACGAAAGCAAGCCCGAATCAGAGCTTGACATTGAGGATATGAAGCAGGCTGCTAAATTCCGTGGCGGTGAATGTCTCAGCGAAACAATGGTTAAGGGAGATATGGCTACAAAGCTCAAGTGGAAATGCGGTAACTGCGGTGCTGAATTTGAAGCATCTCCGGCACTTATCCTCCTTGGCGGTCACTGGTGTCCTGAATGCTACATTCCGCAGAAGCAGTGGGATTATGACACAATTGCTAAAACAAATCCGTTCTTCGCTCAGGTTTGGTATCCAAGCCACACCAAGGAAGAGCACAATGTTTACAAATTTGACGACCTGTTCCAGATTGACGGCGTTAAATGGGACGACATAAAGAGATAATTACATATCAAAAAAACAGCATCCTTTCGGGTGCTGTTTTTGTTTTGCCATAAATCATATATCAGTCGCTGACTACATTGTTACAGTTTTGAATTTTAATTTTTTTATTATTGGAAAGCTTATTATTTTTGAGAACAATTCCATCGGTATCCTTAGCGTTAATGCAATGGCCTTTATATTTATTAAAGGTGTTACCGATTATTTTGACATTTTTATGTACCGGACCTGCATAAGTACGGTTTTCGGGCTTAATGAGTATCGGCGTTTGTCCGCAGTAATCAAATGTATTATTTTCTATTGTAACATCACGGCACATACCGCTTTCATACCAGCTTTTTGCATCATCGGACAGGAGAATACCGCTCATTGATGTACTGACAAAATGATTATTTAAAACATCAACTCTGCCTCTTGTAGTAATAAGCAGTCCTCTTGTAATAATTCTTGTCATAAAATTGTTTTCAAATTCAAGATTTGGACAGGCACTTATATCCTCAATTACCGCACCTTTTTTTGCTTTATCGGTATTGCTGACGGTAAGCTTGATGTCATATTCATTCAAAAGCTCTGAGTTTTCAATAATTGCCGTGCCTTCCTGAAGAAGGGTATTAGTATTAATATATGCAATGGTGTCGCCCTCTCTAAGAGGGTTATAACCGTGAGACTGCGGATGCATAAAGCGAACAGTAAGATGATTATCCTTAATATCCATGATTTTAAAATGAATACCATGAACGTTTAGACTATCGTCGCCTGCACCGTCAAAATAACTGTTTTTAATTGTTACATTACCACGGCACATACAAATTTGAATAAAATCGGCAACCGAAGCCATTTTTCTTGCGGAATTTTTTTCGGGAGCAAATTCAATATTGTCAACAGTTATGTTTTCGCTGTCCTGCGCCACGAGGGCAAGAGAATAATTAAATCTTTGCTTGATATTTTCAAGAGTAACATTTTTGCATTTATTCACAAATATTCCTGCAAACTGACGGCGAACATCAAAAAGATAGTAGCAGTCGTCAATCTTAAATCTAAATGTATTGGGATAATACACACGAATTTTTCTGTCACCCAAATCACAGTATTTAAACGCAGAAAACAAGGGATGATTTACTCTTACGATTTTATTAGACGTAGCTTTTCTGATAAGACCAATCCACCAAGAGTTATTCACCTTATGGTCAATGGCATAACGGTAATCCTTTGCATAAAAAAAGGCTTTGCCATCTATAAATTGATACTGCGTATCACGGTCAATTTCAAAATCTACGGTAAAAAAGCCCTTACGCACAACCTTTAATTCGTGCATATCAGGATGGCTGTGACGGATTTCCATATTTTTAAGATTGATATTATTGCAGCCTTCCATTGCAATATTAGTCACCTTGCCGTCAATTATAAAAACAGAGTCTCTGCCGTCAAGAGTTATATTATCAATACCACCGAAATAAAAGGGCACTGCGTTTAGATGGGGTGTTTCTTGCTTTGAAAACTCATTATCCCCCACTGTGTTGGTAATGAAGAGCATATATTTTTTACATTTTTCACTATCTAAATAATATGTGCCCTGCTCAAAAATAACTGTTTTTTCTTCATCAACTGTTTTGAGGAAATCAAGTAAATTGATTAAGCTTTCGGTTATGTCTTCATTTGAATGAATATTAAAATCCGATGCATTAATTATTTTCATACTTTATCTCCGTTAAAGATTACAATCCGTTTAAATAAGCCTCGCAAAAAGCGAGGCTTCAGCGTGTAGAAAAAGTCAATTCTTATATTTCTACACGCTGTCAGACTTTGAGAAATGGAACTGAATTTCGTTTTCTTGCGAGTGGGAGCTGTACGATGGTACTGCCTCCGAGCAAAAAACGAAAAACGCCAAAAGCGGCATAAATTCAATAT
>CAMFRO010000016.1 GCA_945982035.1 uncultured Clostridia bacterium
TATCGTAGATGCAGGAATAAACCTTGTGGGTATTGATTTTGTACTCAATCCACACGTTACCGCTGGCGAGAGTTTTTACTGCCGTTACGGTGGCGGTGGTATTTTTACGGCGTGTTGCCGTATCGTCACTGCCAAAGGCGGTCAGCTCATTAATCTTATAAGCACCTGTTGCTGAGCCGTAGCCCTTGTAGCATTTTCTTGTGTCTGAAAACGTCACCTTATCCCCTGCCTTAACGGTGGGTTTATTGGACGGCTCCTTATAGGTCACAAGATAATATGACGGACTTCTATCGGCGGTGGCTTTGTTGATTTCGGTTTTTGATACAATGCATCCGTTAGTAGTTTTCTTGACAATGCGTGAGCTTCTTGGTGATGTACTGTACTTGCCGGTGTACATATACGGGTCAAGAATTTCAATGTTATCACCATTCATACCTACTGCTGTAACATAATGACCGGCGGAACTGAACACGTTATAAGTGCTTCCCTGATGGACGATAGCCATACCACCTGATTTGAGATGATTAATCAATTCAGTTTCGCTTGAGGTTGTCTTGTAGGAAAATCCGCTGTAAACCTTTTTAACGGCATTAAGCAGTACAGATACATCCGTACCCTCTGCAACTCTTGCACCGCTCTTAATAGCCAAATCTCGCATTGTCTGCACAGTGTAAAGCTCTTTGCCGGCAAGGTTATTTACAAGGATGAGTGTTGATACTACACCACATCCGCCGGACTTGATTGTAGCTTTTGGATGACCGCTTGAAGGGTATGTGATTTTACTATAATCACACTGATTGTAATAAAACATTACTCACCCTCCTTTGTGCTTTCTTTATCCAAATTCATTACGGCGGCAATACCGGCGGCGATAGCCGAAGCGGCAAGACCTGCTACTGCTGATTTTACAATCTGTTTGTCAGAATTGAAATCAACAATAGCGACGTTTGCGATTATGTAAGCGGCGGCCGCCTGGATAAATGTGCGCCCTGCTCTAATGAGAGTGTCTTTGGTTATTCCGATGGATTTAAGAAAATTTTTCATTATAATTCCTCCTTATTTATTTAATTGATGTTCCAAATCCTCAATGCGGTGGTCTGCTACTTTCATCTGTTGCTCGAGTATAGGGATGCGTTCCGCAAAGCTATTATGCTTGTCTACCTTCTTTTCAAGCTGTTCAATTTTGTATGCTGTCAGCTTTGACGAGGTGAGAATACCGCCGAAGGTTCCGGCAAGAGTGCCGATTAAGGCAAGCAGTGCAACAATAACATCATTACTCATTCACTCACCTCACTATCTGCATCGGTATTAACCGGCTTTCGTCTTCTGTCAGCATTGAAGTATTCTTTTTCATCAACTTCAACATACTCACCATTGCGTAAAATCTTAATCATTCTTATCAATCCCCCACATTGTTATTTTTGTATTTGCCGGAAATGTAGCATCAGCACTCAAGGTATCTTGCAACTTAAAATAATCTATATAGTCAATATCGTAACGACCGCCACAACATACTGACGCAGTATTTTTATCGAGAGGCGAACCGTTCGGGAATCCTGAACCATTCGGCATAGTGGTTAGCTCTCCGAAAACAAAAGGCTCCGCTTTAATTTCAAAAATAAGAAAAGCTTGTACTTTTCCTATTGAATCTCCGTATAAAGAATACCAATCTGTATCGGTCTCGGGATGATAGGCAACCGCAGGTTGGTTTATTGCTACATCACCTGGTCCTGAATGCCCGGGAATAGAAATAATAATGCGCGCCTGCGATAGTTTAAACGGTTTTCCATTACTATCAACGCTTTGTTCTACCGCACTTACTTTCTCAGTTGTGGTTATCTCAAAAATTTTTCTCCACGATACTTTATCAGCTTTTGTAGAAAGTTTCTGTTCTGTTTGACTCTGTAACTGTTCAATATCAAGCTTTCCCTGTCTTTTCAAATCATTAAAGGAATCGTTAAGATTTGTTATAAGTTGTACCAACTGTTGATACGTTGATAATGGAGCATAATATATCTTTTGTACAGGCTCATCTTCTATAGTACTTAGGAGCAAGAAGTGAAGCTGCACATCAGATTTAACAAACGGTAATGACAACAGCTGATAACCGTCTGAAGTTTCGTCAAGAACGTCATATACAAATAACATATCACCAACAGTCAGATACTCGTACACAGGTTCGTTCTTATGATTTTCATCAATATAGACGTTTTGAATTTGAAAAATACTATCGTCTGAAGACACAATCCTATAAAAACACGGTGACTTGGCACTGCCGGGGATTTGTTCTCTAAAATAAAAATCAGTGATACCGGCAATATCAATGTCAACAGTAGGTTTGTTAAGCAGGTTAAGATAATCGGTTGTTCCAGGTTCACCGGGTGGTCCGTTAAACTCCCCATTTTCAAGCTTTTGAGTTACGATGTCAGTTATATCCTGTGCATTCGCCGTTGCGGTATTTGCTCCGTTAAGTGCTGTTTTAATATCACTTAATAACTTTTCCAAGACTGTAACATTAGGCTGATGAGATTCGGCAGCCTCTTTGTCATACGAGCCGGGATAAACAAACAAGCAACAGGGCGACGGCGATATGCGCAATTCAAGGTTTCCGTCTTCATCAGCCGAATATCCGTACACACCTAAATTACAGTGACCTTCATTTAGAACAGGTGCAAAGCACTGACTGTTTTCTACCAACACAAGCTCACCGTTGAATGAAGCTTTTACCACAAGAGAGTCAAACTCCGACGGCAAATCAAAATTACATAAAATCTGCTTATAGTTGCCGGCGGTGATTTTTCCCTCAATTTCTGCAACGCTAACATCGGTTTGAGTTACTTTGAAATGTATCTTTATCATAGGCACATCTCCTTAACTAATATTTTTATTGAAAAACTCTTTTTAATGTGATATTGTAATGCTGAAAGGAGCTATTACAATGAAATCAAAAATTATAATAATTGCTGTGGCAGTTGTTTGTATTACCGGTGCATCCTTTGCAACAGGAGTGGCAATAGAAAAGCACAACATCCGGGAAACATCTATGCTTGTGGATGAGGCGGTGTCAAGTGCTGTATCCGACGCTTTTAATTCAACAACCACCATTGAAACGATTATTGTCAGCACTACGGAAAAAAGCACTGTAAGTGAGCCTGCTGCAACTACAGTACAAACTACAACCGAAACTTCCACCACAAAGGCAAAAAAAACAAATACAACAAAGAAAAAAACGACTACCACTATAAAAACAACAACTAATAAGGTTGAAACGGTAAACGACTATGGTTATTACCTTAATCCATACAAAAAAGCCATAATAGACGGAAAAGAAACAATGGTATATGTAATTAAAGGCAACGGACCCGACGTAGGCAAATACTGTTACAAGGATGATAACAATAAAACTATTTACATTGATGATATAAGCACAATAGAATTTGTTGAGTAATACTAAAAAGGAGCAGACACCTGCTCCTTTTTATTTATAACAAATTTTCCAGCCGTTTAATTTCTTCAGATAAATCATTAATCTGACTTTCCTGTTTATCAAGCTGTTTTTTCTGGTCCTGTATAAGCTTGAGCATTGCCGGAATTATAATGTGAGCATTCCAGCCGGATACATTACCATTACTGTCAATCAAAGCGGCATTGGGATATATCTCAAGCACATCGTCAGCAATAAAGCCTATTTGTGTATCTCCCTTTATGACATTGTCCTTGTATTCGTCTTTAAAGTTAAACTGTTTGATAGGCAAATCATAAAGCTTTTCAGGATTTAATTCATCATCAAGCTCTGTTTTTACATTTTCTTTGAACCTTAAAGCAGAGCTATCTATGTGTACTATCTTTCCGTTAGCGTTTATACCAATTGCGCCTGCGTATTCTATACCGCCTCCTTTTAAATAAAATGAAGATGCTTGAAAATACATAGCGTTATTTCCACCATTTGCACACAATACAAATCCTCCAGTGCTATCTATGGTGTCACGTTTAACTCCACTTGAATCAATACCAGGGAACGTCCATTCATTTTTAGCTAAATAAAAGCAATTACCTATTTTTATGCCATTATTTGAATAAGGATTAATGATATTACTACCATCCGGATATGTTATACCTTTGTCGGAATTTAATATTGCCGAATTATTAAATGTAGCAACGTCATTGAAAGTTGCAGTATTATTGAAATCTACCTTTCCGTTTGCATAAACGATAAATGTTCCATCGTAAGAGTCTTCCTCAACAGTTGTTCTTTGTGTAGAAAAAACCCAGGTATCAGCGGCTGTTTTCGTATCTGAATCGTAATATGCCGGTTGAATAAACACACGATATTTCATAACAGAACCCACATAGTCCGCAAACAAACCGCCTTTATGAGTAATTGTTCCGTCATCAATAACAAAGCTTCCTATTTTGCCCTGTTCCGCCTCAACTCTGATACCGCTTAATGTTCCTGTGGCTATATCGCTGGCGTTTATAAGGTATTTGTTTAAGGTTTTATCAAAGTAAACGGCAAAATCAATAAACGGACCGTCTGCACCTTTGGTAGATACGGCAATACCGTTCATATTAATACGCACGCATCTGCCCTTGGTTCTCCAGTCACTGCCCGGACTTAAGTCAACAGGATGCTCACCGGCGTAGAAATTGTCCGCTATTCCGTCACCGTCAGTATCAATAAGGGCGACATATCCGCCGGTAACCTTTGCAATAGATTCGGTGGCGTCGGCTATACGCTGTGCTAAAGGTCTTATATTCTTTTGTACAAACGGTGTTAGCTGACGGCTTATAATCACACCGGTAAGATTGTTTTCCTGCACGGATTGGGCGCAGGCTTTTAAATCACAAATCATTGAGCCGTCATAGGTATAGGTCAAATCAAATGCAGGCATAGCATAGGTGTTTCCAAATCTGTCCTTAAATCTAAGAATATCACAAGGCTCAATAGCAGGATTACAGGCAAGGCAACACATTTGTATGGGTCTGTAAGAAAAAGGCTTGCCCTCGTTTGAAATGATTGAAAATACCTTGTCAAGCTCCTCCTGGCTCGTAAATAAGGGATTGTTTATTTTAACGCCTGTGGTTACTGAGGTTACAGTATTTTCAGGAGTACAAAACTCATCAGCTCCGGTGTTACAGTAAATAAAATTAATAACGTGGTCTTCCTCGCTGACTATAATATTCTTTGCCTGATTTTCAGTAACGGTAAACGGCTCGCCGTCTTCGGCGTATGCCTGATTAAATCTAAACAAACGTAATTTACCGTATCGGTCAAACTGAGCGTTAGCACCTACAAAGCCTGCTATGTATCCGATACCGTCATTTATATTGTAGGCACTGTTGACGGTATTTCCGTTTTCGTCCTTATCTGTTCCGCTAAGCAGAGAAACATTAAATGTACCCCAGCTTATGTATTCAACCTCGCTGTCACCGACATTAACAAAGGTATCTGCAAGTACATCCTCAACACTGCTGTCAAGCTCAAAACCGCCTATACGTGCCATATCCTGAAGAACCGCATAGGGTGTTTGCTGACCGCTTATGCCTGCTGCATAAGGAAATGAAAGCTCATACATTTTATCGTATGCAGTAAAGGACGTGATTCTGTCCCTTTTCACCGGCTTCTCAGGATAAAAGACTCCAAGAGGAATCCACTCAATATAACCGTCGTGGATGTATCCTACAAAAGCCTCTGTTTTTTGCCCTCGCAGTACAACCTCCTTTGGAACATCCCACAAACCGACTGTAATGCAGTTTGAACATGATGTTCCTAAAGGATAATCGTTATTATTGATTCCGATTTTTGCTTCAAAGGAAACAATGTTGTTTTTGTTTACGGGCTTTTGCGAATCCGTTTCGTCATCAACACCGAAAATCAAATTACCGCACTTAATTTTTATAAGCGCCTTTTTACTATTTTTAAGAAGTGTTTTTAATTCACTTGAAATGTTAATCATAGCTTTACCTTTCTATTGCATCAACTTGATAATTACAGAAGTATTTACAGTTTTTGGCAACCGAATATACTGTATATGAAGGCGTACCGAAATAACAGGTAAACGAAAAAACCGTTTTTCCGTCGGTGTCCTTTAATTCCACCGTATGCCATTCAACATTGGAATTAATTTTTTCGTTGAGCTTATTTAACTCGCTTTCTATAAGCGGAGGAAATGATAAGCTCCTGGTTTTCTTAATTTCAATAATTGAGCCGTTCATATATGCCGACTGTGACCTGCCTGTATTTGACGACCAAATTTTTTCGTCATTACAGGTTATTGAGTTGTGCAATGGCTCCGGCATTTTTTCACCGTCAATATAAAGCGGCATATCATCCCTCCTTAAACCTTAACAGCTGTATTTCTTACTCTTTTTGAAACAGAGGTAACATCATCCAGTACAATAGGTGTTAAATTTTTTCCGCCGATTTCTACCGGGATTGTAATGTTAACGGGATTATTTGAGTTAACGCCTCCCATAAACCGGAACAGCTGCAAGGCAAGATTTTTTATCCAGCCGGTGTTGTTTTCAAGAGGCATAACGGCTTCTTTACCGTTCTCACCCACCATAGCAACTGTCGGCTTGTCAATTACAGCACCTGTGGCAAGAAAAGGAAGTGAGAAATCAAGCGGGCTTGCTGCCGCATTTAGCGGACCGATAAGATGAGTATTAAGCCATTCAGATATTCCCTCTTTCAGAACGCCGATTTTTGCACTTATTGTTACTGTTTTATCTTTAAAATGATTTAATAAATTGTTCCATTTATCCTTCAAATCGGACCATCTTGTTTTGACGGAAAGTGAAACGCTCTTCTGAATATTGGTGAACCAGCCCTTGACCTGCCGCCATGTTTGAACAAGATTAGGTTTATCGTTGGTTATGCCTTTTTTAAGCCCATCCATAAGAAGACCGCCGAGGTTTTGCATAACTCTTGAAGGACTGTGAATTTGAAAGGCTTTTTTAAATCCTTCAGTGAAAGGTTTAAAGATATTTTCATTAATCCATTTTCCAATGGACTTAAAGCCGTCTGAAATTCCCTTTTTGATACCCTCGGATATATCTCCGCCGCAAGCTTCAATTTGTGCAGAAAAATAATTTCCAATACCTCTTAACCCGTCAACGATTATTTGGCCGACAAATGCGGTTATACCGCCTAATGCTGCGCCTATACCTCTGAAAAAAGATGTGGCTACCTTTCCAAAATCTATTCCTGCTATCAGGTCCTCAAGGTCACGTGCCAACTGACTCCAGTCAAGCTCTTCAAGGAAACCGCCTATAAGTTCAAAAGCACCGGACACCGCATCGGATATTGTTTTACCTATCTTCTTAAAATCAACTGTTTTAAAAATGCCGTTAAAATTCTTTGCAAATCCTGCTCCGAGCTTCCTAAAATCAAAATTGGAAAGGAATGAATCAACGGCACCGAATATTGTATTAATACCGTTGCCGACTATCTCGCCTGCTCCCTGCCAGTCATAATCCTTAACAAAGCCGTTTAAGGAACGGGCAATACCTGACATAGTATGGTTTACCTTGCTTTGTATGCCCTCCCAGTCAAGATTTTTTATCTTGCTTATAACTTTGTTGCAGGAGGCGGCAATTTGCTCTCCTACGCCCTCAAAATCGCCATTCTTCCAAAGTGCTTTGATTTCCTCTAAATACTTTGAAAGCTTACTTGATGCAGTAGGAGCTTCGTTATCCGCTGATTGCGAAGAATTTTTATTTTTTGACGAATTGTCACTTACCTTAGTGATTTTGTCAAAGCCGTATAAATCCTTTTGAGATTCGGACAAATCATCCGTTGCGTCTGCTGTGTCCTTTATCGCTGAGGATGTATCTTTAATTGATGACGCAATACCCAGCGAGGAAAAAATACTGCTTATAGCATTTGCCACCGACAGCGCATAAGGTATAAGACGTTCAAATAGACTTATCACAACATTGATTGCCGGTGCAAGAGCATTGGCAAAGGCGTTTTTCAATGCTTCAACACGGTTGTTCAATTCTTCATTTTGGCTTAAGTAATTTGTGATAATACTTCGGAGCTCACCGAATACGGCTTTACAAACCTTAAGTCCTAATGAGGCAATGCCTATTTTTTTGATTGAATTTACCGAATTCAGCAGAGCTTTATTTGTTCCGTCGGCGGCACCTTTTACCTTTGAAACAACATTTTTTACCTTAGAAAATACTGCTCCGGCTGTACTTCCTACCTTTTTAAGTACATTTTTTAAACCGTTAAATCCGGTTTTTAATTTACCGGCGGCGGTTGTTTTAGATAACACCTTAGCTTTGTCAGTTAGCTTGGTTATTTCTGTTTTGTTTTGCTTGATTGATTCAACAGTGTTATTGAATTTTAATTTTTCAATTTCGGCACTTTGGCTCAGCGAACGTATCTGCGCACCTGTTTTTTCAGACGCTTCACCTAATAGTCTCTTTTCTTTATTGAGACTTTGCATCTTTGATGAAAGCGAAGATAAAGTATCGGCTTTTAGATTATCGGGATTTAAACCTACTTCTTTAAGCTCGCTGTCAAAAACCGATAAATCATTTTTGGCACGTTGAATCTGCTGAGAATAATCAGCCAGCTGCTTTTTTAACTCAGCAAAAGAGGAATCATTTTCACCGATTCCTATATCACTAAGCGTTTGTAGTTTCTGCCTCAGCTCGTCGGAAGCGGCAGAGGCATTATGAATTGTATCCGTTATCTGTTTACGAAAAGTACGAACACCTTCAATACCGCCGTCATAGTCTCCTAAAAATTCCTGCTGTGCCTTGTACTGTGAATTAAGCTTTTTAAGCTCTTCACTACACTCTCTAATTCGTGCCTTCTGCTCATTTAGCTGAAGCACAAGAAGACGCACCTTTTCTTTATAATCCTCGGCACGCTTTTGGCTTTCAACTCCGGACATTTTCAGCTTGTTTTGCTTATCTGTTAAGCTCTGAAGCTGTTTGCCTGTTTTCTGCATTTCGCCGGAGGCTGAATTTAAAGCATTATGTGTAAGCTCCTTAACCTCTCGGGTAACTCCCGATAAAGAATCAAGGTCATTCGTCACATCGGATATTCTTTTGCGGTATTCGCTGACGTCAGCCGTAAATTTCGTAACGAGTTCTTCAACGTTAATTGTTCTCACCTCTTTTTATTCGCAAGCATCGTTAAAATATTGGAGTGCTCTTTCAACTTTGATGTCCAAAATTTCATCCTCGGTCCAATAGGGAAACTCTTCAAAAACTTCACCCACATCACCGCCGCTTATAATTTTTGCAGTAAGCATTGCCTGATGATAGGCTGTAACCGCTTTTTCCTGCAAACTGCGGCGGTGCTGTTCTCTTCTGTAATCAATAAAGTATTTAAGCTCGCCAAAGGTAAAATTAAGAAGATTGTTAAAGGGCAATCCGTAACTGTTTGCTTCTAAAATCATATCCTCAAAGGATAAGTAATGTTTATCGGCGAAAGTAGCTATCAGAAGACGAATCTCTTACAGGCTGCGAGGTATCACCGTGCTCGTGTGGATGCTCTTCCTCTTTTACTCCGTTTTCAATATGCTCAAAAATGGCGGTATAGGATTTATCTATACCGCTTTCAACCTGCTCTTTCTGCTTATCAGACAGAATACCGGAAGCGTTAGCAATATTGAAAAGAATACCTGCAAAGGCGTTAATTCCTTTAACACCTGTATCAACCAGCACATCATATAACTCCTCACCGGTCATTCCCTCGTTCTCGTTATCCTTATAACTGAGAGCCTCATCAAAGATTGCCAAAAGCTTTTCAACGTCTGCCGACGCCTCAAGAATGGTGTCAATAGTGTCCTGCTTAAACTTATTTTTAAGTCTTAACTGTGCAGAAACAGTCAATCTGAGTTTAACTGTTTTGTCACCTATTTGAATATCAAAGGTGCTTGTTTTTACTTTTAATTCGCTCATAAAATAATTCCTCCGTAAATACCAATAAAGGCAGCAAGTTTATACCTGCTGCCTGTTAATTATAATGCTGACGGGAATGTTCTCTGCCAGTCGCCATCAAGCTTGTATGATGCTGTGGCTTCAATTATACTGTTAACTCCGGGGCCTTTAATTGTAAGGCTTGGTGTTCCCGAATTTGCGTATTTTGTGCCATCAGGCATTTTTACTAAAATAGGAACGCTTTCTCCGGCGTCCTCCAATTCGGATAAAACCTGATAATCGGAAGCTTTTTCTTCGGCGTTATAAAGAAATGTTACTTCAAAATTATCATTTTTCTTTCTTATTCCGGAAATTGAATGTTCAATATCATCATCCATACAGGTGGCGTCAAGGTCCTCACGTTCACCCTTTTTAATGTCTCCTAAATTTCTAAGATAGTTAAGACATTTTGACGATTCACCGGTATAGTTAGGATAAAATTCAACTCCCTTTGAGGATAATCCTCTTTTTGGCTTATCTGTATTCATTTGAACCTCCTTAATCTATAAGTCTGTTTGTTAATGTGTCAACACGCCTTCCGTAGCGCAGAGATTTACGCAGATAACCGCTTGTGTCGTTTAGCATAGAATCCGGCGAAGCAAACTGCCTTATAAAGCCTTTTTCTGTCATTGCTTTGTCCACAAGCGTTAATACGGAAAATAAGTCTTCAATTTTCAAAAACCATAAATCAACCTGAAAGGCAATATCATCAACAATAGGATTGCTTGTAGCGGTATTGTTAATTTCATAAAATGAAACGGTATTACCCTCCGCCAAGGACTGCGGAAATGCCATTTTCACCTTGCAGTCAACACCGTAATCAATGGACTGTAAAGTGTTTTTTATATCATCACGGTAATTCTGTATCATTTCATCACCTCTTTTACGGCAGAGCCGAAATGCTCCTTAATTGTCTCCTCCATCTCCTTTATGCCTCTGTACATAAAAGGATTTGCAGGCTGTCCCTCTGTGTATCTGTATCCGACGCCCGGAATATTTACCCTCCAGGAGTCGGCTTTTCTTACAACGCCAAGCTCACTGTCAAGGGGATGTCCGTTTTTGCTTCCTACGGGACCGGTGCCAAATTCAACATAAACAGCGTGTTCGCAGTTTGTTCGTGTGCCGGCTTCAATCATATCTCCCTGCTGCACACAGAAGGATTGTATTGACTCTCTCAATTCACCTGTGACAACAGGGCAATTAGCTCTCTGCTTTCCGGCAAGGACCTCCGCATCCTGCATTGCCTGTTTTTTCACCGTTTCAATGAGTTTATCGGTAGATTGGTCAAGCTTTTTAATATACTCATTAAGTCCGCTTATATCCGTATCAAGCTTTGACATCGTCAATTCTCCTGTCTGTGGATATTACGGTAACAAGTCGGTGACTTGGATATTTTTTTATACCGCTGATTAAAAATGTACCAAGTCCGTTTATAACAATCATATCTCCGTAACCAAATTCAACACTGCCGAAAACTACCGCTGTATATGACGATTGCAATGTTTCCCCTCGTTCAGAGGAAATAACACTATCCTCACCCGGCTGCCAGCATAGCTCCAATTCAATAGGATTACTGTTATCATAATAACTTCTTTCGTAGTTATAATCAGCGTTGCTCTCAATTTTCTTTTTGTATATGGTTGTTTTTGTTTTCCAGGAATCAGGGGTTTCATTACTCAGCCTTTGCATATCCTGTCACCACCCTGTATCTGCTATACGGCTTTAAAATGCTTTCTATTTCGCCAAGCAATTCCTGCCTCGTTGAATAGGTTTCACTTTTTGACACCGTACCCTCGGAATATGAATAACTCTTTATTCCGTATTCCGTTGCTTTACACGAAACATCAAGGCTGTATCTGACGTATGCTATGTCAGCGACAGTTGAAGCGGTAAGAACACTGGGTATTTCGTCAGTGCCAAAATATGCCCGGCAGTCATCTATTGCCGCCTCAATGTATTCCTCCGGCACAAATTCTCTGTGAGAAAAATCAAAATAAGTGTTGTGTACTTTTTCAATATCGCCTATTCTGCGAAGAAAAATCCGTTTAACCGCATCAATATTTATCATAACTGCCTCTCAATCAATAATAAAAGCGCCCTTATTTAGGCGCATTCTTATTTACCGTTTTTTCCTCGTCTGCCTTTTTCCATCCGGCTTTTTCCCAGACAGAAAGACAATGAGAATCAATGTTGATTTTTTCCTTGCCTTTAACAATTGCTATTTTCAACGATTATTCCCCCTACTCTATGTTTACAATCATCTTATTATCCAGGGCAGTGATACCGTAAAGAATATCAAAAGAGCATGTATCAACCTTATGAGTTGAATCATAATCAAATACTACTCTCACACCAAGACCGTCAGCAGATGCTACATAAGAATTTTTGTTGCCCATAGGCAAATCAAGAGGACGGCAAACAAGTGAAAGTCCATTGCGATGAAATCCCACAGATACAGGTGCGGTAATAACCTTAACATCCGCAGCCGTAAGAGTCTTGTGCAAAGGCTGGTCAATTTCAACCTGAGCAATAGCGTTGGAAGAGCCTGTATAATCTTTAGTAATATGGTAGATGTAACCTTCAACAATAAAGCAGTCACCTTCTTTAACTGTTGCAGACGCTGTGTTAAGCTCACTTATAGCAACCTTGCATTCGCCTGCGGTGCCGGAAACCTTATAGGATTTTGCACTGCCCACCTTGTTATCAAGATAACCGAAAGGATAAGGTGCATTCTGGCTCATATAAGTATCCATAGTATAGAGCTTGCCCAGCTCTGCTTCACGAAGCGCCTGAGAATCACCTGCGTTTGAAACCTTTGAAAGATTGTCGTCTGTTGCATACATAACCTTATGAGAAGGGTTAAGTACAAGACGGCGGTTTTGTACCGGAACGCCGGCAAAATCAAGAAAGCTTCCAACCTTTGCAATATCCTTAATGGGCATTGCGGCGGTTTCATTGGACGCGGTAACGGTTCTTGAAGCGTTTTGAACGGCAGTTGCAAGAACATCGCTGTCAACCGCCTGTGCAATAGCCTGCATTGCAGGTTCAATAATCTGTGTTGAAAAGTCTTTAAGATCAAGGGACATTTCCTTTGAAGTCACCTGAACAGTAACATCTCTGAGCCTGTCCATTTTTACAGGTACACCGCCCTCCTCAATGTCCTGGGGAGATACAGTGCCGGTAAAGTTCTTAGCAATGAATTTGGCAGGCCGTCTGGCTGTAACCGTATCACCTACCTTTACAAATTCTTTTTCATAATCCCTGTGTACAAGGTTTGCCATAACAAGATTGTTTTTAAGCACCATAAGGGCCTCATTCGCAATCACATTAGGCGTTAAAATTTCGTTTGGCATAATAATTCCTCCTGTTATTTATTGTTTTTTCTCCATTTTTCATATTCATGAAAATCACTGGGCGGAGCTCCTGCATTATTATTGTTTTTCTGTGCAGGAGGCACTGTGTCGCCCCTAAGCTTGTCGGCAGTTGCTTTTTCAACAGCTTTTTTAAAGGCTTCGTCAAACGCATTAATATTACTGTTTGAAATCTCAGCGTCACTGCCTGTAAGAAATTCGGCAAATTCAGCACTGTATCCGCGGTTTACAAGCTCCGATGCAACCGCGTTTTTTAGCTTTTCCTGCGCAAATTTCCTTTTTTCTTCGGCAAATTTCTCCTTGTCTTTGGCAAACTGATATTTTTCTTTTTCTTCAGCCGTCATTTTTTCAAGCTTCTTTGCCTCATCTGCGTCGTCCCTTGCCTGCTGCTCCCATTTCTCTTTTGCTTTGTTAAGAGCCCCGGTCACTTTACGGTCAAATTCCGACTGCAGTGCTTTGTCTGATGAAAGCAGTTCATCCAGTGTTTTTCTGCTTTCCTGCTGCTCAGACGTGTTTGTTTGAGTATCGGTATGTACATCTTCCGACACTTCTGTCTGTCCATCCTTTGAGGATGGCTCTGTGAATTTTTCACTCACTGTCTTTTCCTCCTTGCCCTTTGCGTTCAACCAGCCCGCAAAGTTCATTTTTTATATGAAAAAAGCACCTTGTAAAAACAAAGCGCTTTAATCAACTGTATTAAATTTAGGCATAATAAAAGCACTATACATCAAGTACAGTGCTTAAATCTTTTTTAAATTTACTGAACAATAAAATTACCAAGTTCTCTAAGCGTAAGGTCAACAGGTTCAATGCCTTTACTCTTACAATACTTAATAAGTTCTCTTAAATTATAATGGGTATCTTTACTAACCATATTTAATACATATCCGCCGGCTTTTTCAGCTGCTTCATCCAATGCATTCATCTTTTTTCTTTCTTCTTCGGACATTATAATCCCTCCTTGTTCATAGTATATATTTTCAACAATCTCTCTGCGGCATCCTCATCAATAAACATTCTGTATGGATGAGGAATTCCTAAAAACTGTGCTCCTAAAGTGTCACGATAATGATTTACGAGTTCAACGTTTTTTGCATCCATAAACACAAAACCACCATAGCCTAAATCTTTTGAAGTTTGTGCTGCTATTGCAAATAAATGTCCGCCTACACCATTATATTTTTTATTATGTCCCAAATTATGCGGTGCACTTTCTGCAATATTAACATAAATAGCATTATCTCTGTCAAATCTTGTTAATGAAACAAGTCCTTGTATCTCAGAATCGCCTTTGATTTGAAGCTTGTATATTTCAGTATTTTTTAAATCATTAGCGAGCCAGTCAAAATTCCAGCCCTTTAATTTTCTTAACTCCGACTCATTAGCAAGAGCGTATGTTGTTTCAACTATTTCACCGGTTTCAGCGTTTTCTAAGCACGGTGTAAACTTATCAATTTTAACATCCAATCCGCTCTCACTTCCTAATCTTATTATACCATAATCCATATTATTTTCAACTGTTTTCTTAACATATTTATCATACCACTGCTGATAGGTCATATCGGCAGGGACTGTAATGCTTTTTCCGGTTACCGGGTCTCTCGCCCAGCGTGTGCCGTTTCTGCTTGCTGTATCAGGAACAGTTATGCTTCGGCAAAAAGGATGCATAGGCGGAAGATTAACGCCTGTTTCAGCTTCGGATACTAAAAATACTTTTGAGTCAAGGCTACGGCATTTTTCCGATGTGTGAATATCAAGCGTTGCAAGAAAGCGGTATCTTTCTATTCCTGCCTGTTGATAGCCCATTAAAATGCCCTGGTTTGCAAAATGATTTGTTTCTGTTCTAATAAGACGGCTTGCACAAAACCTCTGCGCTTCATTAGAGTTTGCACCGATACAGTCATTGAGAATAACATCTTCCATCTCATTGATGCTTAAACCGGTAAGACATCCCATTTCCAGTGTTTGTTCAAGTCTGTTTATAAAATCATCATTGTTTTTCCAAATGCGTGAGGAATAGTTTTTGCCGCTCCACTTTTGAGAGAGCATTGCCTTAAGACGTTTATCTGAAAGAGTGTTAAAATTATATGCTTTTCCGCACTGTATTTGGTCGTTATACAAGGTGCGGTAATAGGACTCTTTAGACGTATTAATTAAATTGTCGGTGGTAATATCACTTTCGTTTACGCCCAGCGTTACAGCCTCTGCACGAACCATATTCTTAAGTGCCTGTAAACGGCTTATTCTGTCGGCATAAGCCGGAGCATTAAGAATGTTTATAATCTTTTGTTTTGCCGTCTTATCCGTGGTCTTGCTTAATTTTTCAAGCAGCTCCTGTCTTTGCTTTTCGGTCTGTCCGGCAGAAAGAAGCTGTAATGCATACTCCCTGTCAATTTTACCGCCGTTTTTGTATGTATTAAAAATTTTTTCAATGTGGCCGTTAATTGTTTTAACGGAATTAGAATATAATTCATTGATTTTTATAACGGCTTCATCGGTTTTTTCCTGAATTAGGTTTTCAAGATTGATCGCCCTGTTTTTCCAATAATTACTCATTGTCATCTACATTCCCGTCAGCTTTATTTTGGCTGAAGGAATCTGCGTATTGCTTAAGATTTTCGTTTTTTTGTTGTTTCATATTTTCAAGTGCTTCCGCCGGATCCTTTATAAACCATAGAAGTGAAAGCAGCGTTTGGTCATCAACCAGACCTGAATTTTTAAGATTGCATACCATATCAACAATTTCTTTTTCATCAATGGGCATACATACTGTGAAAACAATATCCACATCGCATATATCAACCGGCTGAATATGCTTTGATTTTGAAAGGAAATTATTATAAAGGTTCCATCTTTTTTTCAAACCGCCTTCCATACTATGCATTTTGTTTTTTATAAGAATATTGAGGGCCAGCAATTTGAGCTTAAGCGCAACACCGGAGCTGTTTCCGCTGAATTTTTCATCCGTCATGTCCGGTGTAAGCGTCATCTTATGTATTTCAGATACGAGAGTATCATCAAGAACCTTTAATGACGCTTCGTCAAATGTTTTCTGTATATACTCAAATTTGGCGTCATCGGGAAGTCCGTCTATAAATTTATCTTCTTTAATATTCTTTTTAGCATTGTCCGACAATACGGCACCGTACAAAGCAAGAAGAGCGTCAACAAACTTCTTTTTGTCGGTCAGACGATAGGAAAGCAATTCATTTCTACCATCTATGAGTCCCTGAACCTGCTCAAAATCCCCTTGCTTTTCATCATTGTTTTCATAACAGACTATCGGTACAGCGTCAAAATAATGCTCTTTAAATTCACCGACAGGTGAAAACACAAAGTCGGATTTATCAAGATTTTCACTTACGTAATCTCTTTTACCTTTATCGGAATAAACAGTAACCCTGTAATACTGTGTGAAATCCTCTTTCTCGCATTTTTCAAACCACATTCCGAACAAATCCCTGTGTTCAACCGTATTGTCTTGCACAAGGATAATTTGATTAGGAGGATATACAGCTGAGCAGGGACTTGGAATTTCTTCACTGCTTGCATAGATTAATTCAGTGCTTTCTCCGTATATTCCTATATTTTTTCCGTTTTGTTCGTCTTTTTTTTCAATATTCTGTTTGTGATAACAGTCAATTATAGGCGAAATATCTATTGCCTGCTCCTGTATCTGCTGAGAGGCATCATTTCTTACAAGATTGCCTGTATCCTTATCAATTTTTGCCTCAATCTTATTAATCGGTGAAAAAAGCGTATTTGCTTTCTTGCTTTTATCGTTGTTGTCATATTTAACCGGCTCACTTAAATAGTATCCCTGTGTAATATCAACAATGTATTTTGCATAGTTAGCTTCAACCCTAATATTGTTAGGCTCAATGTTCAGCTGAGGCTTTCCGCAGTATCTTGAATATAATTTGCAACATCTTGCTTCATACTGATTTGCTTTAGAAATCACGTACTTTAATATTTCGTTTGGAATTATGCACTCGTGCACCTTCGGCACCTTACTGCTGTCAATATAGACTATCAAATCAATTACTCCTTTATCTTCCCTCTACAATTCGTCTGATGACCGTTGACACAAAGTATCTTACGGCATCCATTGCATGGTCATCCTGTTTTATAGGTTTGTCCTCGCCGTATTCTGCCGCTTTGCTGTCCCATCTGTAAAGATTAAATTCTGTGATTGTATTTACACATTCTTTATTTATGAGAAGCTGACCGGCTTTGAGCTTTGCTCCTACGGCACGTATTCCGTCAAGCACCGAGTTATCCGCTTTAAGCACTTTAATGCCTCTGTTCATCAGCACTGTTATAAAAGAAGCGGCGGACGGGTCCACGATAACACATTGATAAGGCGTGTCACCTATAAAATCAATCAGGTCGTCTGCATACTCACTGTCGGTTTTCTGAAATCCGTGTTCACAGCTATTATAATAATATTCTTTTACAAGAAGCCATTTATTGTGGTATTTTCGCCACATCAAAAACACAGTAGGATTATGCGTACCGTAGTCACAGGAAATATAGGCACTTGAAATTAGTTCCTTTTCATCAGGAAGTGTTATAGTATTGTTTTCCTCGCTGAACATATCGTAAACTAATCCGTCAGCTGACCGCCACAGCCCTAAAATAAAACGCTCATAGAAAACACCGGAATACATATTTCTGTACCTGGCTTTTGTCTTCTCACTCAGAGATAAATTATCATCCATTGTGAAATGAAGATATATTAGATTTTTGGTTGTATCCTTTATCCAATTTTCATTGAACCAATGATGAGGATTTTCAGGGTTGCAGTTAAACCAAAACTTTGAGCCATCAACAGAGCATCTCGCAGTGGCCTGCTGCACAAAGCTTTCCGGCATAAGCGCCACTTCATCAAACAATACGCCTGCCAAAGTCATACCCTGGATAAGTGATGCCGATGATTCGTCTCTGCCTCCAAAAACATAAAAGCTGTTAACCTTTCCTTTTCGTGAAACAATCATTATATTTTCGGAATATTTATATTTAACGGAATAACCTCGTGTCTCAAGCATAGATAGGAGAAAAGACAAAACGTTTCTTTTAAATGAGCTTATTGTTTTTCCGCACATTGCAAAATTCATATTATTGAAATTTTCCATTGCCCAAAAAATAAAAGACAGGCTCATAGCAACTGTCTTTCCGCTTCGGATTGCTCCGTCTGCAATTATTCCGTCTTTATCTTTAACCGGTGAACTTTCGCACCACCAGCTCAAAACCATAATTTGTTTTAAGCTGAAAGGACAAAATTTTATTCCTCCCATTCTATTTCACCGGCTTTCTTTTCAAGAGCCTCAATAAATCCGTCATAGGTATTTGAATTTGCGGTGCTTTCTTTTGAATTGAACATTCCCAGATGCTGTCCGAGAAGCTGTATCGCCTTTAACGCACCCTTTGAATCAAACAAATACTGTCCGGTCTCTACTAACTTGTGCTCGCTGTAAT
>CAMFRO010000017.1 GCA_945982035.1 uncultured Clostridia bacterium
ATTATTTTTGTTATATATTATCTTAATAGCAAATTACTTATTTGTCAATAAAATTACAAAAACCGCAGAATTTTCTCTGCGGTTGAAAAAATAGAAATATGCATTTTAAAATTTTGTACAAATATCTTTAACTGCACCGTCCGGAGAATACTGCCAAAAATCTATGTGATTTTCGCTGATGAAATATGCGGGCTCCTCCGGATTTGGTATTTCGTCAAAGGCATCAACAATCACAAGCTTGATTTTCATTTTTTCGGGGATAATTGATTTAATGTAAACAGACACACGAGAGCCTATTTTCAGGTTTTCGTCAGCCTCAGCCAAGCCGGCCAAATTAGGAGTAAGCTCCACAAAAACGCCGTAGGCTTCTATACTGCGCACAATTCCTGTTACCGTTTCTCCGGGGGAGAATAAATCTGCATTTTCCTGCCAGGTGCCTAATAGCTCCTTTAACGAAAATGTCAGCTTGCCACCCTCACGGCTTTTAAGCACAGCTTTAATTTGCCGTCCCTCGTTCAGTCTTTCGGCAGGGTGGCTTATTCTTGATACGGACAGCATATCAATAGGTATCAGCGAGTTTATACCCGCACCTATGTCAATAAACGCTCCGAATTTTTCAAGATGAGTAACAGATGTATCAACTATATCTCCGGGATTAAGGTGGTTTATGTACTCCTTTATGCAGTCAATCTGTACGCTTCTGCGTGATAATACCGCCCACATATTGCCGTTTCCATCACGGTGAAATCCCATTATCCTAAAGCATACACGCTTGCCAACCTTTGATATAAGCGCAATGTCACGTACGGTACCCTCTATTATGCCGTATGCGCCCTCATATCTGGGAATTATTCCACGCATAAAGCCTAAATCTATATGGAGATTATGCTCTCTGTCGCACATTAAAACACGCCCCTCAAAAATTTCACGGCTGTCAATGGTGGCTTTTATTTCGCTTAAACTGTTAAATTTTTTTGCCAAACTGTCGTTTGTACCCTCCGGGCAGAATTTCATAAACAACATTCCTTTTCAATCGTACTTATTTATATGCCCAAAAGCACAGAAGTATGACATATCCGTCTTGCTTATATTTAGATATAGTGGTATAATATAATGCAAAATTGTTATGGCAGGTGCAGTATGGATATTAAAGTTGGCGACATTTTAATAATGAAAAAACCGCATCCCTGTGGCTGTAAGGAGTTTGAGGTGCTTAGAATAGGTGCCGATTTTAAAATAAAATGTACGAATTGCTCCCGGGAAATTATGATACCCCGCAGTAAAGCGGAAAAAAATATTAAGAGCGTTAAATTGTAGCAGGGTGTAATTTTTTGATTTTACCGATTAAATATTACACGATTGTGAGGATTAATCATGTTTGAAAAGCTTGAAGAGGTAGAAAAAAGATTTGAAGAGGTAAATGCTCTCGTTTGTCAGAGCGAGGTTGTGGCTGATTTGGAGCAGTACACAAAGCTGATGAAGGAGCTAAAGCAGCTTACCCCCGTTGTAGAAAAATTCAGAGAATATAAAAAGGCAAAGGAAACCAATGAGGAATCAAGGGAAATGATGAACGATAGCTCCCTTGATGATGACTTTGCCCAAATGGTTAAGGAGGAGTTCGAGCAGAGCCGTCTTGATATGGAAAGCCTCCGAGAAGAGCTTAAAATTTTGCTTTTGCCCCGTGACCCTAACGATGATAAGAATGTAATTATTGAAATAAGAGGCGGTGCCGGCGGCGAGGAAAGCGCCCTGTTTGCAGGTGTTTTGTACCGTATGTACTCTATGTATGCCGAGTCAAAGGGATTTAAGACAGAGGTTTTATCCGCCAGCGAAACAGGCCTTGGTGGATATAAGGAAATTAGCTTCAGCGTTGACGGCGACGGCGCATACTCAAGATTTAAGTTTGAATCCGGCGTGCATCGTGTTCAGCGTGTGCCTGAAACGGAAAGTCAGGGCAGAATACACACCTCAACTACTACCGTAGCCGTATTGCCGGAGGCGGAAGAGGTTGATTTTGAAATTAACGAAAAGGATTTGCAGATAGACACCTTCCGTTCCAGCGGTGCAGGAGGTCAGCATATAAACAAAACCTCCTCCGCTATTCGTATTACCCATATTCCCACAGGAACGGTGGTTGAATGTCAGGACGAAAGAAGTCAGCACAAGAATAAAGAGAAGGCGTTGAAGGTTTTACGTGCAAGACTGTACGATGCAGAAAAGGCAAAGCACGATGCAGAGATTGCCGGAGAGCGCAAGGCACAGGTTGGCACAGGCGACAGAAGCGAGAGGATACGCACCTATAACTATCCTCAGGGCAGGGTGTCCGACCACCGTATAAATCTTACACTGTATAAGCTTGAGGCTATTCTCAACGGAGACCTTGACGAGCTTATTGATGCTCTTATTACCGCCGATACTGCCGAGAAGCTAAAGGCTTCAGGGGAAGAATAATCCCCTTCTCCGATAAGGGATAGGAACCGCAAAATCGGTGAGATAAATTATTATAAAGGTAAAAAATATGCAAACCAAGATATTTACTACAAGTGAAAAAGACATTGCCGCTGCAGGTGAAATTATCAAAAACGGCGGACTTGTGGCGTTTCCTACGGAAACGGTTTACGGCTTGGGCGCAGACGCATTGAATGACGATGCGGTAAAAAGCATTTACAAGGCCAAAGGCAGACCGAGTGACAATCCGCTGATTGTTCATATAAGCAAAAAAGAGGACATCATTCCCCTTGTTAAAGAGGTTACGCCAAAGGCACAGGCGTTGATTGATGCGTTCTTTCCTGCACCGCTGACGATAATTTTACCGAAAAGCGACAAGGTAGGAGGTATAGTCAGCGGCGGACTTGACACAGTTGCCGTGCGTATGCCCGAAAATGAAACAGCCCGGCGACTTATTGTCAAATCAGGTTGTCCTGTTGCGGCTCCCAGCGCAAACACCAGCGGCTTACCTTCGCCTACAAAGGCAAAATATGTCATTGATGATATGATGGGAAAAATTGATGCAATCATTGATGGCGGCGACTGTAAATTCGGCGTGGAGTCCACAGTTATAACTATGGCGTGTGAGCCTCCTGTAATTCTTCGTCCCGGTGCAGTCACAAGGGAAATGATTGAAGCCGTTATCGGTGAGGTGCAGGTGGCAAATGCCGTATTAGAGGGAATGAAAAATGACGAGGTTGCCGCATCACCGGGAATGAAATACAAGCATTACGCCCCGAAAGCAAGAGTAGTAATTGTTGATGCCCAAAAGGAAGCCTATGAGAATTTCGTAAACACACGCAAGGATGCTTATGCTCTGTGCTTTGAGGAGGATAATGTAACAATTCCAAAAGTCACCTTCGGCAGAGAGAACGACGATTTAAGCCAGGCGAGAGAGCTTTTTGACGCACTTAGAAGGCTTGACGAAAAGGGCGCAAAAAAGGTTTACGCACGTATTCCCGGCGTTGACGGCGTGGGAATGGCGGTGTACAACAGGCTTATTCGTGCCGCCGCCTTTAATGTGATTGACTTGAAAAAGCCCTACACCATAGGCTTGACAGGTCCCACAGGTGCAGGCAAGGGCTATGTGGGCAAAATTTTTGCCGAAATGGGATTTACCGTGCTTGATACGGATAAATATGCCCGTCAGATTACGGCGGAAAATTCTCCGATTTTACCGCTTCTTGCGGAAAAATTCGGGCAGGATATTATTGTAAACGGTAGGCTTGACCGAAAGCTTTTGGCGCACAGAGCCTTTTCAAGCAAGGAGAACACAACGGCATTAAACAGCATTATGCACCCCGCTATCCTTGATTTGTGCAAAAGGGACGCAAGGGGACTTACCGTTCTTGATGCACCACAGCTGTTTGAAGCAAAAGCACAGGCAGACTGCTATAAAATCGTATGCGTTACCGCACCAACGGAAATACGCATTGAAAGAATTATGCAGCGTGACGGTATAGCGAGAGAGCAGGCCTTGGAGCGTATAAACGCCCAGCTTGACGAGGATTATTATATTTCAAATTCCGATTTTGTTATCAAAAATGATAATAATTGTGATATAAAAACGCAAATTAATAACATATTGGAGGTCATATTATGAGTGAAAAATCAAAGCAGCTTAAGGAAATGCTGTTTAACAAAAAAGAAAACGGCGTTGACTTTATGAGCAACGAGGAGCTTAACATCTGTGATGAGTTCTGCGAGGGATATAAGGAGTTTTTAAGCTCCTGCAAAACAGAGCGTGAGGTAGCGGCTTTTGTAGAAAAAACCGCCCAGGCAAACGGCTTTGTTAAATTTGATGAATTCGGCGGCGCCCTCAATCCCGGCGATAAGGTTTATTATGCCAACAGGGGAAAGGCAATGATTCTCTGCGTTAAGGGCAGACGAAGCATTAAGGACGGCGTTAGAATTTCTGCGGCGCATATTGATTCGCCACGTCTTGATTTAAAGCAATGCCCCATTTATGAAAGCGACGGAATCGGATATTTCAAAACCCACTATTACGGCGGTATTAAAAAGTATCAGTGGACCGCAATTCCCCTTTCGTTGCACGGCAGAATTTGTAAAAATGACGGCTCATTCGTTGATGTAAAAATCGGCGAGGAGCCCGGCGAGCCCAAATTCTGTATTACGGACATTCTCCCTCATTTGGGCGGCGAGCAAATGCAGCGCAAGGCAAATGAAATTGTAAAGGGCGAGGAGCTTAATGTGGTAATCGGCTCACGTCCGTTTAAGGATGATGACGAAAGCGAAAGAATCAAGCTTAATCTTTTGTCGCTCCTTTATGAAAAATACGGCATTGTTGAGAGAGATTTTCTCTCTGCCGAGCTGGAGCTTGTGCCTGCCTTTACCGTTGATGACATCGGACTTGACAGAAGTCTTATCGGCGGCTACGGTCACGACGATCGTGTTTGCTCATATCCTGCACTTCAGGCTATTCTTGATATTGACGAGGCTCCCGAATATACCGCAATTACCGTTCTTACCGATAAAGAGGAAACAGGCTCCGATGGTAACACCGGTCTTAATTCAGCTTATCTTAAATATTTCATTGAGGATTTGGCAAGGCTTGAGGGCTACGAGGGAAGAGATGTTTTGCGTAATTCCAAATGCCTGTCGGCAGATGTTAATGCCGCCTATGACCCCACATGGTCCTCTGTTTTTGAAAAAAATAATGCATCGTTCATTAACAACGGCGTCTGCGTAACAAAATTCACCGGCGCAAGAGGAAAAAGCGGAACCTCAGATGCCTCTGCCGAGTACGTAAGCTGGGTGAAAACTCTGCTTGAGGATAACGGCGTATTATGGCAAAGCGGTGAATTGGGCAAGGTTGACGGAGGCGGCGGAGGAACCGTCGCAATGTTTATTGCAAATATGGACGTTGATACCATTGACGTGGGTGTGCCTGTGCTTTCAATGCATGCGCCTTATGAAATTGTATCAAAGATAGATGTCTTTATGGCTTATAAAGCATTCTTAACATTCTTTATAAAATAAATGTATCTTTAGAACCCGGAAAATTCCGGGTTCTTTTTTTGTTTTGCAATGAGTTTTTTCGCCGAAGGTGTATAAAATCAAAAGTTTTTTATCATAATTGCAAATAAGACATATTTCGCACGGTATGTTATTTATAATCCCTGTGAGGATGTGTAAAAATGGCAATTAAAGAAAAAATTGAAGCAAGCAAAAGCAAGCTTACAAACAAGGCTTTACATAGAATACTTTTATCCGCACTGTTTTTTGCAATGGGATTTATACTGAGTACCGGCTCGGTTATTAATCAGTCACGGCCCTTTGCACTTTCGTTGATTGCCGTGTCAAAGAAAAAATATTTTTTGTTTGCCGCCGCAGGAGCAGGCTTAGGATACCTTATAGGTGGTGTAAATCCGGAATTTGCACGGTATTTATCAGCGTTGGTTCTTGCCTGCTTGGGAGCCTTTGCGTGTAGTGCCTTTGATTTGCGAAAAAGTCCGGCGTTTCCTATGACGGTGGCATTTTTGGCGGATTTTGCAACGGGATTTGTGTTGAATTTTCGCCTTCAATCCTCGCTTTACAGTTATTTTTTGGTGTTGGGCGAAGCAATATTGGCATCGGCAGGTGCGTTTTTCTTTTACAGAAGCCTTAATTCAAGCTATAAACGCCTGCGTTTTCGTGCTTTGCCTGTGTCGGATATTGCCTGTATAATCATTTCCGCCTGCATAATAATGCTAAACCTGTCCTCCTTTTACATCGGCATATTTTGTCCTGCCGCCGCCGTGGCGATACTTATTATTTTAACTGCGGTGCGCTTCGGCTCTGATAAATGGGGTGTAATTCTTGCACTTTGCTTTGGATTTGTTCTGAGCATTGCCAACGAAAACGCCCTATTTATAATAGGCGCCTTAGCTTTCTCCGCACTGACGGCAACATTGTTTTCCTCTTTTTCATCTCTCGGCGTGGGATTTGTGTTTTTGTGCAGCACGGGTTTTTTCTCCATAGCCGACGGTACACGTCAGGGACTGTCACTTTTCATTGAAAGCCTGTGCGCCGTGGTATTACTGCTTATTCTCCCCGAAAAGGTACGTACCCGCCTTGAAGAAATGTGGGAAAGCTCAAAGGATGCTCCCACGGACGGCTCCCTAAGGCAGACGCTGGTGCTTAAGCTGCGCTTCGCATCCTCGGCGATGGCGGCAATCAGCGAAAGCGTGGACGAGGTTAGAGAGAGAATAAATCAAATTACACGAAAAGAAAATGATTCAAAACGTAATACAATCTCACGGGAGGAATACGTTATGCGTGAAATTATACTTGAAAAAACAAACCAAATACGAATGGTGGCGTCGGACGAGTTCTTTTCAATTTCCGGAATGTTGGACGATTTGGCGGCGGAATTTGATGAGGCGGAAATGTTTGACTCCAACGCCTCTGCAAAAATACGCAGGCTTTTGGGAGATTACGATATTTACCCCTCAAATATTTCTGTAATAGAGGACAAATTCTCACGTGTGCGTGTAGAAATCCTAACCGATAGCGACACCGTGGGATTAACTAATCCCGACCTGCGCCGTGATATAGGTAAAATCTGCTCTCGGTATTTTGAAAACGGACAGGTTACCCGATTTAAAGACGAAGCAATGCTATCCTTTACCGAAAGACCTTTGTACAGGCTTATGGTGGGATTCGCCCAGCATAGTGCCGAGGGTAAAATGTGCGGCGACACCGTAAAGGTTATCAATGACAACAAGGGCCATTCTATACTGATAATCAGCGACGGAATGGGCAGGGGAAGCCGTGCGGCGCTGGACGGCGCAATGGGTGCAGGACTGCTTTCAAGGCTGCTGAACGCAGGCTTCGGATTTGACAGTGCGCTTAAGGTGGTCAATTCCGCCCTGCTTGTAAAAAGCAATGACGAAAGCCTTGCCACCTTGGATATTGCCAATATTGATTTGTTTACCGGAAAGTGCGAAATGCTTAAGGCAGGTGCGGCGGCAAGCTATATTATTAAGGAAAACCGTCTTGAAAAATGCGAGCTTACCTCTATGCCGGCAGGTATTTTGAGAGGTATAGAATTTGCACGTCGTACGGCGGTGCTCAGCCCCGGAAGCTGTATTGCCATGATGAGTGATGGAATTACGGATTTGGGTGAGGATTGGGTGAGAAGCACACTTGAAGAGTGTAGCTCAAGTGATGCACAGAAATGTGCCGACAATATGCTGAACAAGGCTCTCGCCGAAACACAGAGTAAAAAAAGGGACGATATGACCGTTATATTTGCAAGATTGGAAAGGAACTGACAAGATGAGCTCAATTTTCGCTTATGCAGGCAGTAAGCCCTGTAAGGATATTTTGTTAAAAGGACTGTGCGCTCTTGACAAAAGAGGCTCAGGTGCAGCCGGAATTGCACTTAAAATATCAAACGATATTTTATCCGTAAAAACAAGAGGCGGTGCAAAAGCTCTAAAATCCAAAACACAGGATTTTTCGGCACAGGCGTTTGAGGGCATAGGCTCAGGCTGTACAAGCCAGCGGTGCGCCCTTACCGACTTCAACGCCAAGCCTGCCTCAAACAATCTTTTTGCCGTATGTGCCGATGGACATATTGATAATTTTGACAGTCTTAAACACCGGTGTGCAAATCCTTTTCCCATTGACACCGATGATGATTTACTTTTAGCGCTGCTATGCATTTGCTTTCAGCCGAAAAAGCTTGATATTATCAAAAAAATTACCCCGATGATTGAGGGTAATCCTACCTATGCATTTATGCCTAATGACGAAAGGGCCATTTACTGCAAGAAAGGTGATGCGCCCCTTGTTATTGCAGTAGGCTCCGGCGGTTCGTTTGTATCCAGCGAGGTCAATGCGGTTATTCATTTTGCCGATAAATATTTTTTCTTAGAGGATGGCGAATGCGCCCGTGTATCAGCCGATAGGATAACCGTTTACGACAAAAAGTACAAGAAGGTTAAAAAGCAGTTTTTGCCCGTGCCGGAAAGTGGATATTTTGAAAGCGATTATCCTGTGTCAGATGAAATTTTTTACTGTCCGTCGGTGGTCAAGCAGACCATTTCCGCCTTTGAGAAGGAGGGCAGAATTGATTTTGATTACCTGAAATTCAGCAGACGCAATGTTGACAAAATAGAACAAATTGTTCTTGCCGGCACAGGAAGCTCCTACAATGCATCAAGGGTATGCAAATATAATTTTAACTCCTTTACCGATATTCCGTGCTTTGCTTATGAGTCCTCGCAGTTAAACAATAATTTTGAACAGATGGACAAAAATACTCTGTTTATTGCCGTATCTCACCGAGGCGAAAGCGCCGATACCGTTGAGTGTGCCAAAAAAGCAAAAAAATCAGGCGCAAGAACCATTGCGTTAACGTCAAATCCCTGCTCATATCTTGCATATATATGCTCCGATGTAATAAATCCCCGGTGTGATTTTGAGTCCGGCGAAATATCTTGCCGTTCATTTCTTTCCCAATACATTGTACTTACTATGCTTGCACTGTATTTAGGCAGAAAGCAATCAATAGTCACCGAGCTTTATTTAAGCGTAGCTATGAAAATGGCACAGATGCTTGTCGGCAAAATATCCTCCTCTGTCAAAAGCTCGCCAAAGGCAGAAAAGACAGCAAGAGATATACTTGAGGCGGATTATGTGTTTTGCACCGGTTTGGGCATAGATTGTGCTTTGGCAGAGGAGGCGGCTTTGAAATTAAGAAGAATTGCAGGAATAAACGCCTCCTCCTACGGCGTGGGAGAATTGCTTATGTCGGCAACGCCGCTGCTGTCAAAATCCATTGTTATTGCATTTATAACAAATCCCGATGCTATGGAAAAGGCACTGCGTCCATTGCGTGAAATAAAATCAACAGGGGCAAGGGTGTTTATCATAACCTGCGCAGATAGCGAGGACGGCCCTGCCGATTTTGACAACGTAATTTCCTGGGCAGACAGTGTTCCTGTTTTTAATCCTTTGCCCTGTATAAGCGGACTCTACAAAATCGCCATTACTGCCGCTGAAATAAAAAACCGAGGAAGTATTGACAAAGCAGTATAAATTAGGAAAAACACATTTTGTTACCAAATTGTAATGTTTTTGTTGACATTGCAATTATATACAGATATAATAAATGTGTATATTTGATTATTACGGCTTTTGCCCGGAGGTTATATGATGAAAAGATTTTTAAGCTTAGTGATTTCTGCGGTTATGATGATTAGCGTGTGCACATCTGCCGCCGTCTGTGCTTTCGCTGAGGACCCGGATGACACAATTGTTACTCTTGCCGATGAGGGCTCCTGCGGCGATAACACATATTACGAATATTTAAGCGATAGACAGATGCTGATTATCAACGGATACGGTACAATTGCCGAGAATGCCTTCGCCGGCATTGAGGGCATAAAGGACGTTGTTTTAAACGAGGGTATTATAGGCATAGGAGCAGGAGCGTTTACTGACTGTACCGACCTTCAAAGCATTGCAATAGTTAATCCGGAATGTGCCATTGACGATACGGCGTTTAACACGGCAAGTCTGATGATTTTCGGTTATGAGTATATTCAGGGCACTATTCCGTCTACGGCAAATCAGTTTGCACAGGAAAAATCATATACCTTTGCCGAATTCTGCGGCGAAAAGGACCATAATTACGAGCTTGTTAATTTTATGGGTGCTACCTGTGAGGAGGGCGGCTTTTACGAATATATTTGTACGGATTGCCTTTTCCCTTATTACAGGGCGGTTGAGCCACAGGGCCACGATTATGTAAACGGTGTGTGCGTTCTTTGCGGAATGACTGATTATAAATTCACAAGCGGTGCAAATTCGGCTTATACTAAGGGAACAAAGGACGGTCTTACATTTACAGTCAACGGCAGTCCCGATGATTTTTCCGGCGTAATTATTGACGGCGCAAGACTCAGCGATGATTATTATACAATCAGCGGCAGCGACAGCACCGTTATAACCTTAAGCAGTAAGTATCTTGATAAGCTTGAATCAAAGACTCATACAATTACCGCCGAATATCTTAACGGCAGTGCCGAAACGGATTTTACTGTCAACGACGCAGTAAAAACCACGAAAAATACAAATGTAAACAAATCAAAGAAAAGCCCTAAAACGGGTGCGGCGGCATTTGGATTCTCTATGGCTTTGTTGGGCGGCGGTGTGCTTGCCATAGCAGCCGATAAAAAGAGAAAGACAAAATAATTGTTAAAATTCAATAAATATAAAATCACCGCAGGAGTATTTACACTCCTGCGGTGATTTGTTGTTGCTTTATTACTTTTTAGTTGTAACAGATTTTGCATTTTAGGCATATTATTTCGTTATGGAGATTTGCACCGCAGAAAGAGAGGCGGAGTTTAACGCTTTTCTCCGCCGGTGGTTGAATAATAAGCCGTAATATTTATTAATTTAATATTGATTTTTAGATATTATATGGTAGAATATAAGAAAATTTTTTAAAGTTATATCAGTGCGGAGATAATAACATTATGAGAAAAACAAAAATCATTTGTACGGTGGGTCCCGCTACGGACAACACCGAAGTATTGAAAAAAATGATTCTTGCAGGAATGAATGTTGCAAGATTTAATTTCAGCCACGGAGATTATGATACCCATAAGGCAAGACTTAGCGAGGTTGTTGCAATGCGTGACGAGCTTGGTATGCCCGTCGCAACCCTGCTTGATACAAAAGGACCGGAAATTCGCCTGGGCGATTTTGAAAATCCCGAGGGTGTTGTTGTAAACGAGGGCGACACATACATCCTTACAACAAAAAAGTGCCTTGGCACAAATGAAAAATGCTATGTTAATTATGAAGGACTGCCCCACGATGTAAAAGAGGGCGCAAGAATACTGATAAATGACGGACTTATTTCAATGACTGTTAAAAATATTACCCCGACAGACATTGTTTGTACCGTTGTTGACGGCGGTCTTTTGACTAACCACAAGGGCGTAAATGTTCCCGGAGCACAGCTTAATATGCCCTATCTGTCGCAGAAGGATATGAATGATTTATCCTTCGGCGCAGAAAACGATTTTGATTTTATTGCCGCCTCCTTTGTGCGCAGTGCAACCGATATTACGATTATGCGTAATTATCTTGAGGCTATCGGCTGGAAAAATGCAAAAATTATTGCAAAAATTGAAAACGGACAGGGTGTTCACAATATTGATGAAATTATCAGAGTCAGCGACGGCATAATGGTTGCCAGAGGTGATATGGGCGTTGAAGTACCATTTGAAAAAATCCCTACCATTCAGAAAATGATTATCAAAAAGGTGTATAACGCAGGTAAAATTGTTGTAACGGCAACACAGATGCTTGAATCTATGATAGATAATCCACGCCCCACAAGAGCGGAGATTACAGACGTAGCCAATGCGATTTACGATGGCACCTCCGCCATTATGCTTTCCGGCGAATCGGCAGTTGGCAAGCATCCGGTTGAGGCGGTGGAAACTATGGCTCGCATTGCCGAAACTACGGAAAAGGACATTGATTACAAAACCATGTTCAATCATTTTTATGATAAAACCGACAACAGAGAAATCACCTCGGCTATTTCTCACGCAACGGTTACAACAGCCCACGATTTGAACGCCGCCGCCATTGTTACCGTAACAAAAAGCGGAACAACTGCCCGAATGATATCAAAGTACAGACCTTTTACTCCCATTGTGGGTGCCACAACGTCCCCTAAAATTTATCGCCAGCTTGTGTTGTCCTGGGGCGTAACCCCGGTGCTCTGTGACGAAAAGCAGAATACCGACGAGCTTTTTGACCACGCCGTTGAGGTTTCAAAAAAAGCCGGCAAGCTGAGAAAAGGCGACATTGCGGTAATCACAGCCGGCATTCCGTTGGGAATATCCGGCACAACAAATATGATTAAGGTACAGGTTGTATGATAAATACCGAGTTTATAAAATCAAGCCATCCCGATTTTGACAAGGTAAAGCAAATCAGGACAGAGGTTTTTACTTATGAGCAGGGCGCAAATGTCGGCGAAGAATTTGACGGCTTTGACAGTGATGAAAAAACATTGTATGCGCTGGTTTATAAGGACGGTGAACCGTCGGCAACAGGCAGAATTGCCGAGCTTTCCCCACAGTGCTGTAAAATCGGCAGAATTGCCGTGAAAAAATCACAACGCGGTTACGGTTTAGGCAAGGTCCTTGTTGAATCTCTCTTAAAAAAATGTTATGATTTGGGATATAAGACGGTGAAGGTTGATTCCCAGCTGCACGCCGTTGATTTTTATAAGAAATCAGGATTCACTCCCACGGGAGAAAAAACGATTATTGACCGAGGTATTGAGCATCTTCCGATGCAGATGACAGAGGATTAGATTATGGCTAAGAGAAAGAAAAGCAAGGCCCCTATTATTATTACAATCATATTGGTAATAGCCGTTTTGGCGGCAGGTGGATATTTTTATTCCCTTGTGCAGAAGGATATTAACGGCACCGACGGCACAAATACACAATACACTCTTGTTATTGAAAAAAATGATTTTGAGTACGAGGTTGGACAAAAGCTTTACAAAAATTCCATTGTAATCTACGACGCCGTGTGGACTAACTGGATGGATAAGCATTATCCCGATTTTCAGTATATAAACGGCGAATATAATCTTACCTCCGATATGTCCTATCAGCAGATTGCCGAAAAGCTGCAAAACCCCGACATTTCCCACAAATCCGTAAAGGTTTGTATCCCCGAGGGATATAATGTTATGGAAATTGCAGATACCTTGCAGGAAAACGGTGTGTGCAGTGCGGCGGATTTTCTACAGGTGTGTAAATCAACTGACGGGTTTGAGTATGACTTTCTCAAGGATATTCCCGACAACGATTTGATTGCCTACAAGCTTGAGGGATTTTTGTTCCCTGCCACCTATGATTTGGCTGAAAACAGCGACCCTCACGATGTTGCAGATACTATGCTTGACGCATTTGATCAGCGTTTAAGCGACGAAATGTATGATTTCTGCGACGAAAACTATATGACTTTATTCGAACTTATCACCCTTGCCAGCGTGGTTCAGGAGGAGGCGTTGGGCAACGAATCCGCAGGAAATATTGCCAGCGTGTTTATCAACAGACTTAACAAGGGTGCAAAGCTTCAGTCCGATGTGACGTATTTTTACGCCGCCAAGCTAAGAGATGAACAGGGCTTTTCGCAGGAGGTTTACGACGCCTACTATACCTACCGTTGTAAAGGGCTTCCGGCAGGACCCATAACCAACTCCGGCACGGATATAATAAAAGCAACAATAAACCATCCGGATACGGATTATCTCTACTTCTTCTCTGATTTACAGCAGCAGTTCCACTTTGCCGAGGATTACGACACCTTTGTCGCCCAGCAGGAGCAGTACCCCTGGAAGGAATAAAATTCAGCAACAAAAAATCCCTTAAAGCCGTGGCTTTAAGGGATTTAATAGTTTTTATAAGATTATCTAAATCAGTCGTTTGCGTGACCTGCTGCGCCGAATACAACGTCAATCTTATGAGCAACAACCTCTTCAATAAGCTCTCTTGCAGGAGTGAGATACTGACGTGGGTCAAAGTGTGTCGGATTCTCTGCAAAGTGCTTTCTTACAGCTGCTGTCATTGCGATACGAATGTCAGAGTCAACATTAATCTTGCAGACTGCCATTGAAGCTGCCTGACGAAGCATATCCTCAGGAATACCGATAGCGTCGGGCATTTCACCGCCGTACTGGTTAATCATCTTGATGTGCTCCTGATTAACTGATGATGCACCGTGAAGAACGATTGGGAAGCCGGGAAGCTGCTTTGCAACCTCTTCAAGAATGTCAAAACGAAGCTGTGGCTTCTGGCCGGGCTTAAACTTGTAAGCACCGTGCGATGTGCCGATTGCGATAGCAAGTGAATCACAGCCTGTACGTGTTGCAAAATCGTAAACCTCTTCAGGCTTTGTGTAGGATGCGTTTTCAGCATCAACCTGAACATCGTCCTCAACGCCGGCAAGTGTGCCTAACTCGCCCTCAACTACAACGCCGTGAGCGTGAGCGTATTCTACAACCTTCTTTGTAAGAGCAACGTTCTCCTCATAAGGAAGTGAAGAGCCGTCAATCATAACTGATGTGAAACCGCCGTCAATGCATGACTTACAGGTTTCAAAATCAGGACCGTGGTCAAGGTGAAGTGCGATTGGAAGACCTGTCTCCTCAGCAGCAGCCTTAACCATTGCTACAAGGTAGTCGTGAGACGCATATTTTCTTGCGCCGGCAGAGCACTGAAGAATAACGGGAGCGTCAAGCTTCTTTGCGGCTCTTGTGATACCCTGTACAATTTCCATGTTGTTAACATTAAAAGCGCCGATTGCGTAACCGCCCTCGTATGCTTTTTTGAACATTTCTGTTGTTGTTACAAGTGGCATAATTTTATATCTCCTATATGTTTATTTGAGCCAATGGCTCATTTGCACTTTATTATAATACATTGTGAGTAAAATATCAATAATAATTTGTATATCGGTTGTTCTGTTGAAGCGTTAATTTGATTTCGCCGCCTGATAATGACTTGTGGTGCGGTAATTCTGCTTTCCGTCAACGGTTCTTGTTAAAACATAATTGTCACCGGATTTGGTGATTTTAATTTGCACGTCGCCCAATTCAATTTTATCCTTTGAATAAACGGAGCATTCAAGTCTGCCGCCGCCGCATTTAAACTGAATTCTAATATCGCTGCCGCTGTTGTTTTTGAATTGAAAATCCTTGCTGTTCCACTGAACCGTGGCGTCACCGCCTAAGGGTACGTAGCCGATTTTCAGCGTGTGACAGCTTCTTGCAACAATTTTAAGGTTTGCACGAAGTACACATTCAAACAGTGTTGAGCTAATCTGACATACTCCGCCGCCTAAACCGTCCACAAATTCGCCGTCCTTTACAACCTTTGCGGTTTTGTAGCCGGCGGTAATTGTCCTTTTTCCTACGGTTTGGTTAAAGGAAAATATCTTTCCGTCGGGAACAACAATGTTGTCAATTTTGTCCACGGCTGTTTTTAGGTTTTCCGTCCTCTCCTTGTCAGAGGAGTTGTAGTATGTAGTATATGTGGCTACCTTGTGAGAATACGAACCGCTTTCGTCCTTTTTCAGTCCCTCATATATTTTTCTTGTTTGGGTTTCCTTAAAGGTGGTTTCCGTATCCTCGGTGGTGGTGGCTGTTGTGGTGGTTGTAGTAGTCGTGGTTGTGGTGGTAGTAGTGGTTTCCTCCTCTTTTTCAAACAGGGAGCACCCCGCCAGCATGGCTACTGTAAAAGCCGCAGTCAAAACCACCGCAGTCAGCCGTCTTATAAATTCCTTTGATTTCATCTGTTATTTTTCCTTGTACGGTTTGTTTTTTGCTACCCAGCCTTCTTTGTTAATCTGCTTAGCTCTGGCAATGGATAACGCTTCCTTGGGTATGTTGTCGGTAATTGTTGAGCCGGCGGCAATGTACGCCTTTTCGCCCACGGTTACAGGGGCAATAAGATTTGTGTTACAGCCGATAAAGGAGCCGTCGCCGATGGTGCATCTGGTCTTTTTCTTTCCGTCATAGTTACAGGTAACGGTGCCGCAGCCGAAATTAACTCCTGCGCCCACATCGCTGTCGCCGATGTAGGTAAGGTGCGCACTCTTTGTATCCTCGCCGATTACGGAATTTTTGATTTCAACAAAATTACCTACGTGAACGCCTTTTTTCAGCAGAGAATGCGCTCTGATTTTTACAAAAGGACCGCAGTCTGCGTCATCCTCTATGGCGGAATCAAGAACCTTGCAGTTGTCAAGAACAACGCCGTTTCCTATTTCACTGTTTTCAATATAGGAATTGGGGCCTATTACACAGTCCTCGCCTATTACGGTGTTGCCCAGAATAATTGTGCCAGGCAAAATTCTTGTGTTAAGTCCGATTTTTACCTCTGTGCCGATAATTATTCCGTCAGTACAGGGAATATCAACGCCGTTGAGCATGTGCCTTTCGTTGATGTTTCTTCTCATTATGTTGTTAAGAATGTTTAACTGACGTCTGTCGTTGGCACCGAGAACGGACTCGTTGTTTTCGCATATATACGCCCCTGCATTTTTACCTGCGCCGATAAGGATTGCAAGACTGTCGGTAAGATAATATTCGTTTTGGGCGTTGTTGTTTGTTATATTGTCAAGAGCATAAAGCAAATCCCTGCCGTTAAACCAATACGCTCCGGCGTTGGATTCGTTTATTTTCTTTTCTTCCTCGTTGGCGTCCTTATGCTCAACAATGCAAAGCAGAGTGCCGTTTTCGTCACGCTTAACGTGGCCTATACCCTCAGTGTCCTCAACGATTGCACTGATGAGCGTAATTGAATTTTTATTTTTCCTGTGATAATCATAGGCGGCGTTGATTGTGTCCGGGTCCATAAGGGGTCCGTCACCGTTGAGTATAAATATGTCATCATCCTGATGAGCGCTTATAAATTCTCTCGCCTGCATTACTGCGTGGCCTGTGCCTAACTGAGGCTCCTGGAGAGCGGTTTTTATGTCATCACCCAAAAAATCCTCAACGATTTCGTGCTTGTAGCCGGTGATTACGCAGATATCCTCTGCGCCTGCCTCCTTAACAGCACGGACAACGTGGCTTATCATAGGCTCAAAAACCACCTCGCACATAACCTTGGGCAAATCACTTTTCATTCTTGTTCCCTTGCCGCCGGCAAGTATTATTGCACATTTCATATATTTTACCTCCAAAAAGCAGGATGCTTGTTAGTATGTATTACTAATTATGCAACAAAATATAAAAATTTTCAATAGAAAATGCACAACATTAAAAAAATAGCAAAAAATGTTTGTAATTTATTAACTATTATGTTATAATGCTATCGCGTTATACTGCACTTATATAAATTTGTATAAATTATGTGGTGTCGGTATAGTTGATTTGTTAATATTTTATAGGAGGTAATCCCAAGTATGTCAAAGAAGTATTGCTACCTTTTTTCAGAGGGTAATGCTAACATGAGAGAGCTTCTCGGCGGTAAAGGTGCAAACCTTGCTGAAATGACCAATATCGGTCTTCCTGTACCCCAGGGCTTCACAATCACAACAGAGGCTTGTACTCAGTATTATGAGGACGGCCGTGAAATCAATGCTGAAATTATGGCTGAAATCAACGAGTATATCGTTAAGATGGAAGCAATCACCGGTAAGAAATTCGGCGACAAGGAAAATCCGCTTCTTGTTTCTGTTCGTTCAGGTGCAAGAGCATCAATGCCCGGTATGATGGATACAATCCTTAACCTCGGTCTTAACGAGGATGTTGTTGAGGCTATTGCCGCTAAGTCAGGCAATCCAAGATGGGCATGGGACTGCTACAGAAGATTTATTCAGATGTATTCCGACGTTGTTATGGAGGTCGGCAAGAAATACTTTGAAGAACTTATTGACGAAATGAAGGCTAAGAAGGGCGTTACTCTTGACGTAGAGCTTGACGCTGACGACCTTAAAGAGCTTGCTAATCAGTTTAAGGCTGAATACAAAGAGAAAATCGGCGACGATTTCCCAACTGATCCTAAGGAGCAGCTTATGGGTGCTATCAAAGCCGTATTCCGTTCTTGGGACAACCCCCGTGCTAATGTTTACCGCCGTGATAATGATATTCCTTATTCATGGGGTACTGCCGTTAACGTACAGTCAATGGCATTCGGTAATATGGGCGACGACTGCGGTACAGGTGTAGCATTTACACGTGACCCTGCAACAGGTGCAAAGGGACTCTTCGGTGAATTCCTTACAAATGCACAGGGCGAGGACGTTGTAGCAGGTGTTCGTACTCCTATGCACATTAGCGAAATGGAGCAGAAGTTCCCTGAGGCATTTGCTAAGTTTACAGAAGTATGCAAGATTCTTGAAAATCATTACAGAGATATGCAGGATATGGAATTTACCGTTGAACACGGCGAGCTCTTTATGCTTCAGACACGTAACGGTAAGAGAACTGCACAGGCAGCTCTTCAGATCGCTTGCGATCTTGTTGACGAGGGTATGAGAACTGAAGAAGAAGCAGTTGAAATGATTGACCCACGTAACCTTGACACTCTCCTTCATCCTCAGTTTGACGCCGCTGCTATTAAGGCTGCAACACCTATCGGCAAGGGCCTTGGCGCTTCTCCCGGTGCTGCCTGCGGTAAGGTTGTATTTACTGCTGACGATGCAGAGGCTTGGAATGAAAGAGGCGAAAAAGTTGTTCTTGTTCGTCTTGAAACATCACCTGAAGACATTACAGGTATGAAGGCTTC
>CAMFRO010000018.1 GCA_945982035.1 uncultured Clostridia bacterium
GCACTGTTAGCAGTGTAATCGTAATCCCAGGAGGCAATAGTCTTTGAAAATCCGGTAGGTCTTTCGCCTGCGAGCACCGTACATTCGTTTGAATCGGGGCCGAGTGTTGAAAAGTTCGTGCCGTCACCGGTTACCTTTACCTTAAGCACACTGCCTGAGTCAGCGGCGTCAACGGTGTATGATGACTCGGTGGCGCCGGTTATTGCCGTGCCGTCCTTATACCACTGATAATTAATATAACTGGTTATCAGATTTGAATTAGAATCATAAACATTTACACTTACGGTATCGCCTGCATAAGCATTTTCGGGAATAGCTGCGGTAGCGTTAACAAGTGCACCGGTAGAAATTGTGAAGTTAATTGTTTTTGTTCCCTCGTATAATCCTAAACCGGTTATTGTTACGACTGCGTTTTTGCTTGCCGCAATATTGTTTGAATATTCTACTGAATAATCAACGCCTTCCTCAAGGGTAGCTCCATTATATGTAATTGTAAGCGTCGGTTCAACAGGTGAGCCTGTACATGGCATACTTTCAATATTCGCAACTGTACAATTGTTAATATCAACCTTTGCAAACTGACTGTTAATCCATGCATTACGCTCTTTGAACCAGTTGTTCATTCCGCTGATAACAGATGCACCATCATAATCGGCAATGTTCATTCTAAAAGCGTTCATTTTTGCGGATTTTTCCACAGTGGACACATAGTATTCAGTTGATTTAAGCACTCCGGTTGGATCTGTTGCTTCGCCCAACAAAATCTTTGTTGCCGGCTCAATGCGTGAATACCAATAGCTCTGTGCCATCTGCCAGAAATCAGTACAGTTTGTAGCAAGGGCACCGTAGAAGTTAAGAGGTGAATGCTTATCTGTGGAATATGTGGTGGTGGAGTCTTTACTTCTCCAGCGGTAAAGTCTTGCATTCTTTGTGTACCAGCCTTCGCTTGAGGTCCAGCTATAACCCCAACGCTCACCTGTACCCCTGTCATAACCGATTGAGTTATCCATATCCCACATAGGTCCTGCATATACCTTTGTGTCAATAGAATCGCTGTCTTTATAAAAATACGTAGAGGATGTGGAGGAGTCCATATTCTTGAAATATTCCTGGGTCCAGTAAAATCTTACTGCTGAATCCGCATCAAGAATTTCGCTCCATTTTTTACCCTGATACTGACTTGCAGGCGCAGGGTTTGTGATACTTCTCGGCCCGTCGGTGATTTCGGAGAAAGATATAAGCTCGGAACAATTGGTGGTTGTTGGTGCACTTGGCACCGTGCCGTTGTTGTAAACGGCAGAGCCCATTGCATAAAGCAAATCGTAGCTGTAATCAACCATTTCCTTTGTTGCGTAATCACAGCTTTTAATTACCCAGCCCTGTCTGTTGTAAGCACAGAATCCGGCATTTTCCTCAACCCAGCGGTTACTTATTTCAAGCTCAAACAGGTATCCGCCTGTTATATCCGTAGGATTGTTCAAGCCTGTTGAATATCTCTTTGATGATACCGAATGGTCGGGAAGATTTGTTGTATTTGTGCCTGTAGGGTTGGGGTTATACGTGGTAACCGCCGTACCGGTCAAATCGGCAGGCGTTGTAATTCCTGTTGTAGCATCCGTTGTGCCGTTGGCTATTTCAAGATTTTCATAAGCGTCGTTAACATTTAAGCGATTTGACTTAATTTCAACCTTTTCGCTTAGCTGATATGAGCCGTAATACTGATGGTTAACATACAGGTCAACCGGCTTACAGCGAGGCTGATATTTTATTCCTATGTAATCCGCAAAATCATACGATAACTGATTTTTAATAAGCGTAGCATCTGATGTATTGGCAAGCAAGCACCATTTTTTTGCTTTCGGCAATCCCAAAAGACTTGTTGAAACGCCTAACTTGATGTTATATGGACGCTTTGTATCTGTATCTTTTTCGGTCCAGGTGCCGTTTCCACGTCCGTTAATCTTTTCAAGGGCACCGTTATAATTAATGGTGCCATCGGCGTCAATTACCATAATAGTACCGGTTTCGTAAGCACTCTTGTCCGCAGAGGTGTTAACAGATTTCATAGAGCCGGTGCTTGTATCAACATATACTGCACCTACCTGGCCTGATTTCATAGCGGTAACGCTATATGTTTTTGAATCAAGAGTAATGCTGTAAGTCTGAGAAACTCCGCCGGCATTGATAGCAGAAAAAGCATCGGTTTTCTGTCCGTTGATTACCTCTGCTCCGTCAACTGTTGCTTTTGACGCGGTAAACCAAATCTTTAAATTTGTACAATCCGCATCCGACGGCAAAAACAAATAGTAGTTTGTTGACGATGTACTGCGGGCAAAAACGCCTACCGCACCTGTCATTGCGGTTTTTGTTCCTGCCGTGTATGACGCCAAATCATTTTCTGTCACACAGTTTTCCGGGTCTGCCCAAAACTGAACTGCGGTACTCTCTAAATCCTGAGGAGTACTTATTGCCTGCACTGTTAAAGGGCTGATGCAGATTGTTGTAACAACAATTACCAGCGCAACAAATGCGGCAATTATGCCTTTGAACTTCTTTTTCACAAACATTTCCTCCTGCCGTTATTTTACTTTGTGTTTGACGATGTAATTTCGGCCATTCCTACTTTTCCATTCCACTTTACCGTGCCGGGGTCCTTACCGCCGTTAACGGTATAAGCCTTTCCGGATTTAACACTTGATGAAGAATAGAGGAATTTTATACATTCGTTTTCCGATTTTTTAAGTCCGCTTATATTGAATTTGATCGGAACCTTGCTTTCCTCTGCAGCGGCAGCTGTTCCCTTGCCTGCCTTCTGAGCCTTGCAAGTTATGCTTGACTGAGTTGAAGCCTTCTGCACAGTGGTAATTTTCTTACTTTCGCCGATTACAGTGCCCTTTGTAATTTTGAAGGTGTCGCCCTTGCCGGCACGAACCCCCTTGCCTATGCCTTTTTCGGTATTGTTAACACGTCTTACCTTAAAGCAGGATTTCTGCAGGGCAATGGATTTAACCGTTCCGCCGGAAAGAACTATGGCATCATCGGCGTCAATACCGTCGCAGGCGGAGGATTTTAGAGTTGTTGTGCCACCCTTTGACGTAAATGAATCGCATCTGATTGCGTCGCCGTTGGATTTAATATTAAGGCTTCCGCTTTCCATAATAACATTACTGTAAGAGTAAATTCCCTTCGCAGATCCCGTTGATTCAGCAAGATTTGCGGTTGAGCCGTTTTGTGCCGTTTTAAGACTGAGTCTTACGTTTTTAATGGTAATGCTCTTGGTGGAGCATATACAGTTATTGGCGTTTCGCGTTGAATTAATTTCAGCACTGCCGTTACCCTTTACGGTAAGCTTTGACTCGTTATATATAACACCCGTGTAACTGTTTGCCGAGGTTTCAAAGGTACTTTTTGTTCCTGTGGGGAATGATATATCAACATTGGGTGCTTTGTCGTTGTCGGCAACCTCTTTGATAGCGTCATCTGCGGCGGTTCCTGCCATTGCCTCTGCTTCAATAAAGCTTCTGTCGCTGGTAATGCTTGTGTCTATAATTCTAATAATATTTTCCGAGTCGTTAGTGATTTTTACATCCTCAAATCTCAGCTCGGCACTTTCTGTATTCTTAAGCCTTACCTCAATTTGTCCGTGCCAGTTGTCTGTGGAGGAGGTAATTTTATAATCTCCGCCCTTTGTAATAACAACCTTGCCTGTGCTGAGAGTAACATTTGGTGAGTTACATTCAGCCGCTCTGTTTTTCAAAAGCTTAATTCCTATATAGCTTTTGCCCGGAGCCGTTGTTGACGTCTTTTTAGTTGTGCTTTTTTTAGTAGTTGATGTTTTTGATTTCTTTTTGTTGTCGTTTGCGTCCTTTGACACCGTTTTTGAGGCGGCGGTGTTAAGGGCGTTAACAAGCTTAACCTCTGTCTTTTTGCCGTTTTCGGTCATATAAAGCTTACTGTTTTCCGACGAAATCGTAACAGGCTGATATTTTTTATCAGCAGTGGTATATGCCATATATATCTTAACCTTGTTACTGTCAATGCCTGACATAATCTTAATGAACTCGGCGGTGTTCTTGTTTTTGTTAAGGTCCTTTGTGTCCTTCATACATACAAGATTACCCTGCAAATCGGAGTATGCTTCTATCTGAACAAGATTTTTGTCCTTATCTGTGTCAAGAACAATCTTACCGTCAGCGGAGGAGGCGCCTACAACACAATTTAAAAGCTTGTACTGATTTGCGTTTAACAGTTGCTTTGCCTTATTTGTAACGGAGGTAATGTATCCGGCAATAACAGTCTTGCCGTCCTTATCAAAAACAGGCACAAGGTTAAGGGTGTTACCGTCCTTGTCTGTGCCGGTAAAGGAAATTATTTCCTGCTCTGCACTTTTGCTTACGTCAACTGCGGAAACAACCTGTTGTGTAGTTGTAACAGTGGTTGAGACAGTGGTGTCAGCCGTAGGCTCAGCCTTTCCGGAGCAGCCTGCGAAGCAACACACCATAACAGAAGCCGCCGTAAATACGGCAATTATTTTTTTAATAGAATTCATTGCGTCCTCCAAGTTTAGTAAGAAAGTCAATATCTTGTAGATTAAGGTTTATTCTCGTCAAATTGTAGTAATTTTTAATCCCTAATAATTGCGAAAAGGAATGCCTTATTATAGGGGCATTCCTGTTTGCATAGGGTAACAGTATTATTGGAAATGGAAGCTTCTTACGGCAGTGGCTTCCGTTGAAAGCATAATTTTAAGATTACCGTTAAGCGCTCTTAAATCGTCCATCATCTGACGGATATTTGAGTCATCCTTAAGTGTAACGCTGTAGCTGATTTCAAACAATGCGCCGAAGTCAACGCTCTTAACTCTTACCATACGGTAATTTTTCGTGTATTTTTTAAGGGTGTCGTCAAATGCACCTGCATAGTTAAGGGTTTCAGGAACGGTAATTTTAAGCTCGTATGTACTGCCCTTTTTACCTGCATACTTTGTGATATGAAGTAAAACGATAATTACACAAAGAATAAGTGCTGCAACCGCCGCATAAAGAGCGTAGCCCAATCCGCAGGTAAGACCCATTGTTACGCTTAAAAACACAAACGCAATATCCTTCGGGTCGCCGGGTGCACTTCTGAATCTGACAAGTGCAAATGCACCTGCAAGGCTGAAGGCTGTCGCCACGTTGTTGCCTATTACAAGAATTACCATACCAACAATAGGCGCAAGCAATATAAGCGATACACAAAACGCCTGTGAATATCCCTCTTTTTTATGTGTAAACAGATAAACAAGACTTATTACAAGTCCTATTATTGATGCGGAAAGCACAACCTCAATAACGCTTTTTATTGAAAGCTGCGACGCATAATCTCCGCTGGTGAGTGCATACATAAAATCTTCCATTAAACAAGTCCTCCGTCATTAAATTTAGGATTCGGATTATTATCCTAATCAAGAAAGTAATCAAAATCAACCCGGTTTCCGTTGGCGTCGGTCACATAATACTCAAGATTATGCTCCTGTGCGTCACGCTTGTACTTTACGCCGTATTTTGAAAATCCGTGGCTAAATAAATTGTTTTCACTCAGCAATCGTGTAAGCCACAGAGGCATCGATCCGAGTATTTTAATTTCCATAATATAAACGTCGTCAGGTAGCAGAAGCTCATCCTCATCGCTTTCACCGAAAACAAAATTTGACCTTCTTGTATGCACGTTCCTGTCAAACGTCATACGGAAATTTTTGTCCTCCTTGCCAAAAAGTGCCAAACGATCATACTGAACATAAAGCGCAGGAGCAACCTTATTCATTTTAAGGAAATACTGCAGCTCCTTGGCAACCTGTGCGGACAGGTAATTCTTTGTTTCCGGCAAAATACCTTCGTTAACAAAAGGCTCAATCTCTTTAAGCTTGATTTTAATTCTGCGCTTATTGCCCACACCCTCGCTCTTTTTCTTAATTTCCATAAAAACCTTATCCTCCGGGCCATTACGGTCATAGTAGGAACGTATTCTCATCTTTTCCTTATATACAGGCTTTGATGAATTTTGACGGATGATGTCGTGATTTACCGTATCGTAGTAAATACTGTAAATCCTATACTCATTTCCGTTAAGGCAAAACGGGTCCAGCTCCATATATTCAAGTAGGGTCGGCATTATTTCTTCAAGTTTATCCTTTTTAATAAGATACTTTCGCTCGTATCTTTTAAAAGTTGATATAGCCGTAAAATCACACCCTTTTTGAATACATAACAACATATTAACAAAGAATTAACATACCGAGTAAATAATACAACATAAATAAAAAATAGTCAACAAAATCAGAAAATTTTATCTATTATTTATTTTCTATTTATATTTACGTTTCACTATATATATTATCTACTTGTAAAGCAGTCGGTTTTGTTATAGAATAGAGTAGTAAACGATTTTAAATGTTTGGGTAACGGTAATAATATGAAACAGAATGAAAAGGTAAAAAAACGTAGCTATAAAAACTTTAATATAACCACAAGAATTACGTTATCAACCGTGGCGGCAATTGCTATTCCGCTGGTAATTCTTATTATTTTCAGTTCAATTTTTTTAAGCACCATTGCGTCTTACTTTGATTTTTCATCTGTAACAACAAATACATATTCCACCCTTAACCAAATCCAATGGAGCCAAACCATGTCCTCCATATCAAACGAGCTTATATCCGACGACAGCGACAGCAAAAAGATAAAAAATGTTGAGGAATTTGTATCTCCGCTGGAGGAATTGGGCTCCGTAATTTATATTGAGCAAAACGGAGAAACCTTTTATTCCACCGCAAAAAAAGAAAGCGTAATAGAAAAAGCAAACAACATTGTGCCCATAGATTTCAGCGAAAATATTAACTACTTCGGCGAAAACGGCATAGTTATTGTAAGCCACGCCAACGCTGACAAGGAAAAATATGTGGTAATAATCGCCAACGAGGATTACACGGTAAACGATGCGTCGAAAAAATACAGTCCACAAGACGTAGGCTCGCTGCTTTTCGGCAAAACGGGACTTATAATCATCATAATCGTTGCGTTGTTTGTAGTATCCATCATAGCTCTGTCCTTCATAACCTCACGGACGATCAGCAAGCCTCTGCAAAAGCTGGCTGAGGGTGCAGATGAAATTGCAAACGGCAATCTTGATTACGTTATTGACTACAAAAGCACAAATGAGATAGGACAGACCGTTGACTCCTTTAACAAAATGTCACGGCAGTTAAAAAATTCTCTTGATGAGCAAAACCGAATGGAGCAGTCCCGTAAGGAGATGATTGCCGGCATTGCCCACGACTTAAGAACTCCGCTGACATCGGTTAAGGGATATGTTGAGGGGCTGATGGACGGCATAGCCGACACCCCGGAAAAGCAGCAAAGATACCTGCAAACCATATATTCCGCCACCAATGATACGGAAAAAATGCTGGACCACCTGCTAACCGTATCAAAGCTGGAGCTGGGACAGGTGGAGCTTAACTCGCAGCCCACAAATCTTAACGCATTTCTGCGTGACTGTGCCGAGGATATAAGCCTTGAGCTTGAGCAGCAGGATTTTGACTTTACATTTACCGACAACTGCGACAACGACGTAATGGTCGATTTGGATGCAGACCGTTTTGCAAGGGTTATACGAAACATAGTGTCAAACTCGGTAAAGTACACAAAAAAAGACGTTAAGGGTGAAGTAAGGCTATCGGTTGAAAATTATGAAAAATCTGTTATAATCAGCATATCGGACAACGGAATGGGCGTTGATGTAAAAAATCTCAACAGAATTTTTGACAGCTTTTACCGTGCCGACAAGGCAAGGAGTAAATCCGGCGAGGGCTCCGGAATAGGTCTTTTCGTCTGCAAGCAAATTGTTGAGCTTCACGGCGGTCATATTTGGGCAATGGGCAAAGAGGGCGAAGGTCTGACAATACATATTTCACTTAATAAGAGGAGCGATTTGGATGAAGAAAAAAATACTGATTGTTGAAGATGACGAAAACATACTTCATCTTGAAAAGGATTATCTTGAGGCAAACGGATTTGAAGCCGTAACCGCCTCGGACGGTGCCGCAGGGCTTGAGCTTGCACTAAGTGGCGGCTTTAACTTAATTATTCTTGATATTATGCTGCCAAAGGTTGACGGACTTGAAATATGCCACAGAGTCAGAGAAAACGACAACACTCCCATTATAATAGTAAGTGCAAAAAAGGACGATTTTGATAAAATAAAGGGCCTCGGCTTCGGTGCCGACGACTATATAGTAAAGCCCTTCAGTCCGTCAGAGCTTGTGGCAAGGGTTATAGCCCATATCAGCAGATATGAGCGTCTTACCGGCTCCTCTGCAGAATCGCCATCCGTAATCAGCATTGGCAATATGAAAATTGACAAAAACTCACGCCGTGTATTTGTAAATGACAATGAAATTGTGTTTACCAACAAGGAATTTGACTTACTTGCCTGCCTTGCTGAAAATCCCGACACAGTTTTCGGCAAGGAGGAACTTTTTGAAAAAATATGGCAATACGATTCTATGGGAGAAACCTCAACGGTTACCGTCCATGTAAACAGAATTAGAGATAAGCTTTTTGCCGCCGACAAAAATTCCGACTATATTCACACAATTTGGGGTAAGGGATACCGCTTCAAAAGATAAACTTTTAACCGACCACACGTCCAATAAATTTAAGAAAAATAATCAGGAGGGAATAAAAATGCAAAAACGAAAAGTTGTAATAATCGGCGCAGGCCATGTTGGCTCGCATATTGCAATGGCACTTTGCTTTCAGGGTACCGCCGATGAAATTGTATTCATAGACAAGGATATACCGAAAGCACAGGCGAACTGTTATGACGTTGCCGACGCCTGCCTGTTTTTAGGCTCAACAACAAAAATTAAAGTAGGAGGATACGAGGAATGTGCCGATGCCGATATAATATTTATTTCGGTGGGTATGCCCAGAAAGCCGGGACAAACCCGTCTTGATCTTCTTGACGATTCCATAGTAATGATTAAAGACGTTGTAGAAAGCCTTAAGCCTGTTAACTACAACGGAATAATAGTATCTGTTACCAATCCTGCGGACATAATGGGAAACTATGTGAGAGCACACCTGGGAATGCCAAGAGAAAGATGCTTTTCAACCGGCACAAGCCTTGATACCGCAAGACTTAAAAGAACTGTATCTGAGCTTGCCGGAATTGACAGAAGGAGTGTTACAACCTGTGCTGTGGGTGAGCACGGCGACAGCTCATTCGTTCCCTTTTCCACTCTCACAATCGGCGGACAGAATTACAAGGAGCTTCAACAGCAAAAGCCGGAAAAATACGGCAATCTTACTGAAGAATTTGTGCTTGAGAGAACACGTTATATAGGATATGACATTATTAACGGAAAGGGCTCTACCGAATTTGGAATAGGTGCTGCCTGTGCGGATATTTGCAAGGCAATCTTTCACGATGAAAAAAGGGTTATTCCCGCCTCTGTTTATCTCCAAGGTGAATACGGATATGACGGCGTGGCCTGCGGTGTTCCCTGCGTTATCGGAAGAAACGGAATTGAGGACATTATAGAGCTGCCGTTAAACGAAAAGGAAAAGGAGCAGATGGCGCACACCTGTAAGGTAATTAAGGAAAACATTGACCGTGCCGAAGGCGTTTAGTGTATTTTCACAAAAAAGACCATGCAATATTATATAAAAAAACTGTTGACTTTAACACTTTTATGTGTTAAACTGAATTCACGATAATTCTTTATTAATTTAAAGTGAGGTAAAATATTATGAAAAAGGTAATCAAAAAGATTGCTGCGGTTGCACTTTCAGGTGCATTGGTAGCATCTGTATTTGCAGGATGTTCAGGCAAAACAGACACCAATGGAGCCGACGCCACATCTGCCGCTGCAAAGGCATCATACAAAATAGGTATCTGCCAGCTCGTTCAGCATCCGGCTCTTGACGAGGCAACAAAGGGCTTTAAGGACAAGCTTACCGCTCTCGGCGAAGAAAACGGCATTACATTTGAATTTGACGAGCAGAATGCATCAGGTGAAAAGACAAACTGTACTACTATTAACTCCAAGTTCGTAGCAAACCAGGTTGACTTGATTATGGCTAACGCAACAGACGCTATGACTACCGCATCTCAGGCAACTGCCGACATTCCGATTGTTGCTACATCTATCACAGACTATGCGACAGCTCTTGGCATCAAGGATTGGACCGGTAAAACAGGCTTCAACGTAACAGGTACATCTGACCTTGCTCCTTTAAAGGATCAGGCAGCGATGATTAAAGAGCTTGTTCCCGATGCAAAGACAGTAGGCATTCTTTACTGCTCTGCCGAAACAAACTCAAAGTATCAGGCAACAGTTATCGCTAATGAAATTAAAGCTCTCGGTATGACAAGCAAGGAATACACCTTCGTTGACACAAATGACGTATCCGCTGTTACACAGCAGATTGTTACTGACAAGTGCGATGTCGTATTTGTTCCTACCGACAACACTGCCGCTTCCAACACAGAGGCTATCAACAACATTCTTGAGCCTGCAAAGGTTCCTGTAATCGCAGGTGAAGAGGGTATCTGCAAGGGTTGCGGTATTGCTACACTTTCAATCAGCTATTACAGCATCGGTGAGGCTGCCGGCGAAATGGCTTATGACATTCTTGTAAACGGCAAGAACCCCGGCGATATGGAAATTCAGTACGCAAAAGACCTTACAAAGAAATATGTTGCAGACAGAGCAAAAAAGGTTGGCGTTACAATCCCCGACGGATATGAAGCCATTGATATGACTGCTGAATAAAAATAACAAACTGAAACGAAATAAAAAGCGATAAGAAATTTATCCTTATCGCTTTTTTGTTGCTTAGGAGAATTTATACTTATGTTAGAATTTTTGCAATCCCTGCCTTCTCCTATTGCCCAGGGTATGATTTGGGGCATTATGGCGATAGGCGTTTATATCACATACAAAATTCTTGACCTTGCGGACCTTACCGTTGACGGCACTCTGGGTACCGGCGGTGCCGTTCTCGTTGTTCTTACAACAAACGGAACAAATATTTATCTCGCTTTGCTGATAGCATTTATTGCCGGCTGTCTTGCAGGACTTGCCACCGGCATACTTCATACAAAATTCGGCATACCGGCTATTCTGGCAGGTATTCTAACACAGCTTGCGTTGTACTCAATAAACCTCCGTATAATGAGCGGACGTGCAAATGTTACAATAAGCTGGCGTAATTTTGACCTTATCGTATCATCAAATATGCTTCAGATTTGGCGTACAATACTTGTAGCCGGTATATTTGTAGTGGTAATAATTGCCGTACTTTATTGGTTCTTCGGCACAGAGATGGGTCATTCAATTCGTGCAACAGGTTCAAACCAGAATATGGCAAGAGCCAACGGCATCAACACTGATACAAGAAAAATTATCGGTCTTGTTATTTCAAACGGACTTGTTGCAATTTCCGGCGGACTTCTTGCACAGTTCAGCGGAAGTGCAGATATCAATATGGGCAGAGGCGCTATCGTAATCGGTCTTGCCGCAGTTATTATCGGCGAGGTTATTTTCGGCAAAATTTTCAAAAACTTTGCCCTCAAATTGCTTGCCGCAGTATTCGGAAGCGTTATCTATTACATCGTAATTGCCCTTGTACTTAAATTAGGACTTGACGCAAACGACCTTAAGCTGTTCTCGGCAATCGTTGTTGCACTGTTCTTGGGTGCACCGCATTGGAAATCAAAGATAGCCAACAAGCGTTTGAAAACAAAGGAGGTTTAAGAATATGCTTGAGATTAAAAATGTTCACAAAACCTTCAACCCCGGTACTGTAAACGAGAAAAAGGCGTTAAACGGTGTTGATCTTGTTCTTAACGAGGGTGATTTCGTAACAGTTATCGGCGGTAACGGCGCCGGAAAATCCACAATGCTAAATATGGTTGCCGGCGTATATCCTGTTGACTGCGGTTCAATTATTATTGACGGCGTTGATGTTACAAAGCTTCCGGAGCACAAAAGAGCAAAATATATCGGCAGAGTTTTTCAGGACCCTATGACCGGCACAGCCGCCGATATGCAGATAGTTGAAAACCTTGCCCTTGCCGCAAGACGAGGCAAAGCACGAGGACTTGCCTTTGGCGTAACACGCAAGGAAAAGGAGCATTATACACAAATTCTTAAGGAGCTTGATTTAGGACTTGAAACAAGGCTTACCTCAAAGGTAGGACTTTTGTCCGGCGGTCAGCGTCAGGCTATTACGCTGCTTATGGCGACAATGAATAAGCCAAAGCTTCTTTTACTTGACGAGCACACTGCCGCCCTTGACCCAAAAACAGCTCACAAGGTTCTTTCCCTTACCGAAAAAATTGTAAATAAAGATAATCTTACAACCATTATGATTACTCATAATATGAAGGATGCCATTAACATAGGTAACCGTCTTGTTATGATGAATGACGGCAAGATTATTTACGATGTCAGCGGTGAGGAGAAGAAGAATCTTACAACTGCCGACCTGCTTGCTAAATTCAAGGTTAATTCCGGCGAAGAGCTTGACAACGACAGAATGTTACTTTCTGAATAATAACAAAAACGGTGAAGGCTTATTGTTTTCACCGTTTTTTTGTGTATAATATTAATATAAATTTCAGTAAAGAGATGAAAATATGAAACAGTTAAAAAACAAGCTTCCCGGCATAACCGTCTGCGTGCTGATTTCGGCAGCAGCAACATTATTGGCTGAAATTCAAATCGGCTCCTTTAGCTTTGACGTTATCGGCGCACCTGTATTCGCAATACTCATCGGTATGCTTATAACTCTTATTGTGCCGAAATTTGCCGTAAGTGATATGATGAAAGGCGGAATCATCTTTACCTCCAAAAAAATTCTGCAATGGGCGGTAATTATTCTCGGCTTCAGTCTTAATTTAGGCACAATTGCAAAGGTTGGCGCACAGAGCCTGCCGGTAATTATTTGTACTATTCTTATTTCGCTTATAGTTGCAATGATACTGATGAATGTAATGAAAATTGACAAAAAGGTTGCCTGTCTTGTGGGCGTAGGCTCCTCAATCTGCGGAGGCTCGGCAATAGCCGCCACCGCACCGGTGATTGACGCCGACGACGAAGAGGTGGCACAGTCAATTTCCGTAATTTTTCTTTTTAATGTAATAGCGGCGTTAATTTTTCCCACGCTGGGATATAAAATCGGATTGGGCAGTGAGGGATTTGCCATATTTGCAGGTACGGCAGTAAACGATACCTCCTCTGTAACCGCCGCCGCATCAACTGCCGAGGGTATTTACGGCACAACCGGCATACTTTCCTGTGCAGTAACCGTAAAGCTTACAAGAACTCTCGCCATTATACCGATTACTCTTGTGCTGGCTTTTATAAGAACAAGACGGTCAAAAAGGTCCGGCGGTGAAGGTGCAAAGGTATCCTTTAAAAGCATCTTCCCATTTTTTATTCTGTATTTCATAGCTGCCTCGGTTATAACAACAATTATAGGTGTACTTCCCGATAGCAGCTTTACATCTTTTTATAATGAAACCTTTGTGGGTGCGGCAAAATGGCTGGCAAAATTCTTCATTGCAATGGCTATGTGTGCAATAGGTCTTAATACAAATATTGTAAATCTTGTTAAAAAGGGTGGAAAGCCCATTGCTCTCGGCTTTTGCTGCTGGGTTGCAATAACCGCCGTTTCGCTGGGTGTTCAGCAATTGACCGGCATTTACAGTACAAATCTTTAGGGTAACGGTAATAAAAAAACGCCTCTATTGGGGCGTTTTTTTACTAAATATTAATTTTAACTACAAATATTGACATTTATAAGACAAATGGCTAAAATGTCAATTATATAATTACAAAAGAGATGACCTATGTAATATGCTGTTAAAGATTATAATTTGTTTTCTTGCCGGTATGGGTGCAGGCTTAGGCACGGGCTTTGCCGGAATGAGTGCCGCCGCAGTAATAAGCCCCATGCTCATTACATTTTTAGGAATACCTGCTTATGAGGCGGTGGGAATTGCCTTGGCAAGTGACGTTCTTGCCAGTGCAGTAAGTGCATACACCTACAAAAAGAATAAAAACATTGACGTTAAAAACGGCGTAATAATGATGATTTTTGTTCTGTTGTTTACGTTGGTGGGCAGCTACATTGCAAAGCTTGTTCCGAACACAACTATGGGCAATTTTTCAATGTTTATGACCGTGCTTTTGGGAATAAAATTTATTGTAAAGCCTGTTATGAACACTAAGGAAAAAATGAACAGCGTCAGCAATAGGAATAGGATTATTCAGTCCGTAATCTGCGGAACGGTAATCGGCTATATTTGCGGCTTCATAGGCGCAGGCGGCGGAATGATGATGCTGTTAATCCTCACAACCGTTTTGGGCTACGAGCTTAAAACCGCGGTAGGAACCAGCGTGTTCATTATGGCATTTACGGCCCTAACTGGCTCTGTCAGTCACTTTGCAATAGGCGGTATGCCTGATATTACGACGCTTATATTGTGCATTGTGTTCACGCTGATTTGGGCACGTATTGCGGCAAAATTTGCCAACAAGGCCTCGCCGAAAACTCTTAACCGTGCCACCGGCGTTATACTGTTAATTCTCGGTATTGCCGTAATCAGCGTAAATATGTTTGCAAAATAAATTATGTGAAATAAGCCCCAAGCTATTTGGGGTTTATTTTTTATTCCTTAGGGTAAGGGCAAATCTGCCACGATAAACCGTGGTTCGGATTATTACCGTTACCCTATCCGAATTTTCCGTTGATATAATCACTTGTTCGTTGGTCATGGGGATGAGAAAAAATATCTTTTGTACTACCCATTTCAACAACCTCACCTAATAAAAAGAACGCTGTTTTATCAGAAATTCTCGCCGCCTGCTGCATTGAATGAGTAACAATAATAATTGTATAATTTTCTTTAAGCTCTAAAATCAAATCTTCTATTTTTGATGTTGATATGGGATCCAAAGCCGAGGTTGGCTCATCCATAAGCAAAACCTCCGGATTTACTGCAAGAGCACGTGCAATGCACAGCCTTTGCTGTTGTCCCCCCGAAAGAGTTAGGGCGTTCTTTTTTAGCTTATCCGAAACCTCATCCCACAATGCGGCCTTGCGCAATGTTTTTTCCACAATTTCATCAAGCTGGCTTTTCTTTTTTAAGCCGTGCGTTCTGGGGCCATAGGCAATATTATCATAAATGCTCATTGGAAACGGATTTGGCTTTTGAAATACCATACCTGCTCGTTTGCGCAGAACATTTACATCTATATCTTTGTAAATATCTACACCGTCAAGCAAAACCTGACCGGTGATTTTACAATCCTCAACAAGGTCATTCATACGGTTAAGAGTCTTAATAACAGTTGATTTACCGCAACCGGAAGGTCCTATAAATGCGGTTATGCCGTTTTCCTCAATATTCATATTTATGCCCTTGATAGCCTTAAAGCTGCCGTAATATAATTCAAGATTTTTTATTTCATATTTATTTTTACTCATTTTGACATCCTTTTTACAATCATATTTGACAGTGCGTTTATAGCCAACACAACTACGAGCAAAACAACTGCGGTGGCGTATGCCTGGTCCGTAAATAATCCCTCTGACAAAAGGCAATATAAATGCACCGACAGGGTTCTGCCGGATGAATTTAAGCTTTCCGCAGCATCGGGAACTGTTCCTGCCGTATAGATAAGCGCCGCTGTTTCGCCGACAATTCTGCCGGTTGCCAAAATAACGCCGGACAGAATTCCCGGAGCTGCACAGGGCAAAATTATTTTAAATATTGTTCTGAGTTTACCGGCACCCAAACCTAATGAGCCTTCACGGTAGGATATAGGTACAGACATTAGTGCTTCCTCTGTTGTGCGAATTATAACAGGCAACACCATAATTGCCAGGGTAATTACTCCCGCTTTAAGTGAATAGCCCCACTCTCTTGCAATAACAAATGCCAAAAAACCAAATAATCCATAAACAATTGACGGTATTCCTGCAAGCGTTTCATTTGTGATTCTAATGATTTTAACAAATTTACTGCCTTTTTTTGAATACTCCACCAAATATATCGCCGAAAAAACACCTATCGGAACGGCTATCAAAAGGGTGATATATGTAATATATAATGTATTTAATATTGAGGGGAGCATAGAATGATTCTGTGCAGTATGCTTTAGAGAAAACAACTCCGGCGTTAAATTAGGTATCCCCTTTATTAGAATGTACGCTATAACAAATACAATTACGCACGCCGTAACAATAGCGGCAGAATACACACTTAATTGTGCAAAAGCAGAGGCAGGATAACGAAAAAATTCTTTCAGCCGTTTCATTGCTTATTCCTCCTTAATCCTGCCAACGCCGTAAAGCATAAATTGATAATAAGTATAAACACAAACAAAACAGCTGCCGTCGCTATTAAAGCCTGCCTGTGCAGTCCTGCCGCATACGCCATTTCAAGTACAATATTACCTGTTAATGTTCTTACACCTGATGTAATACTGTCCGGCAGTACCGGCTGATTACCTGCAATCATAACAACCGCCATTGTTTCGCCTATGGCTCTGCCTATACCCAAAATTACGCCGCATAAAACTCCGGACGAAGCCGCAGGCAAAACCGTTTTGAATATGCAACGTTCCTTGGTTGCTCCTAAGGCAAGGGCACCCTCAAAATATTGCGGCGGAACGGATTTAAGAGATGTTTCTGCAGTATTTATTATAGTGGGCAATATCATTATTCCCAACAAAATTGACGCTGTAATTATCCCCTTACCGCTTGTATCCGTAATCCGTTGCATTACCGGAACGACTACCATAAGGCAGAAAAATCCGTAAACAACAGAAGGCACAGACGCCAATAGATTAATCATAGGCTTTAATATTTTATAAAGCCTTTTGGGACAATAAAACGATAGAAATATCGCCGTAAGCAATCCTGTAGGAACTCCTACGATAACAGCACCTGCCGTAACATACACGCTTGCTGTTATCATAGGAAAAATTCCGTATATATTCTGTCTCGGACGCCACTCTCTGCCAAGAATAAAATTACCTAATCCTATTTGCGATATTGCCGGAACAGAATTTACAAATATAAATCTGCAAATCAGCAAAACCGCTATTACAGACACCGATGCACATATCAAGAAAAGTATGCGCATAGCTGTTTCAGTTAATTTTTTTGTCATTTCAATTCGTCCCATGCAGTGATTTCGCCGGTATAGATTGCCTTAACCTGATACGAGGTGAGATTTGAAATACTATTGCTCTTGTTAACAATTACAGCAATGCCGTCCAATGCAATTTTTTCTGCTTTGAGTGTTTTTGCCTCGTCCTCTTTAAGCTCTCTTGAAGACATTGCAATATCTACTGCACCGCTTATAGCAGACTGTATTCCTGCGGATGAACCGGATTCCTGAATTTCTATCTTAATCTGCGGGTTAAGCTTTTTGTACTCGTCTGCGATAACATTCATAACCGGTGCAACAGATGTGGAGCCTGCCAGAGTTACTGTACCCGAAAGTGATGATGATTGATATTCAGAGGTGCTTTCTACGCTGATATAGCCTTCCTTTTCAATAATTGCCTGTCCCTGAGTGCTCATAATATACGCTACAAAATCCTTGGCAATATCAGAAAGCGAAGAATCTATATAAGCAATATTAAACGGTCTTTGAAGCTTGTATGTGCCGTCCTTTACCGTAGCTGTTGACGGCTCAACTCCATCAAGTGATACGGCTTTAATGGTATCTGACAGTGATCCGAGAGATACATAGCCTATTGATTTTTCGTTACCTTGAACTGTTGACATCATAACCGAAGTAGAATTTGTAAATTCTGCAGTTTGCACAGTCATATCATTATCGTTTTCATCAATAATACCCATTAATTCGGTAAACGCATCGCGGGTACCGGAGCCTTCCTCTCTTGATACTACGGTAATGTTTCCTGTAACTGCCTGTGACTGATTATCGTTTGTTTCCTTGTCCTTGTTTGATGTGCTGCATCCTACAAACACTGCTGAGATCGCAACAGATGCTGCCAAAATTGAAATGATTGTCTTTTTTAACTTTGTCATTTTTTTACTCCTTTCATGAACAATCATAGTGTACCGTCTCCTGCGATACAATTGCATTGTAAATCCTGCATATTAAATTTCCGTTTGGTTTTATATAAAATACAGTTAAAATAATGTAAAAAAAATACCCGATTTCCGTGAAAGAAATCGGGTATATAATTTGAAAAATAATTTATATATTAATTAATCTATTCTGTCATAGTAAACCTCAAGGATGGTTTCCATAAGCTTGTCCTCATCGGGATAGAATTCCGCATGAACTGCGTTGGGGAAATCTGTTATTTTAGACTCCTTCATTTCGCCCTCAATTTTATATGTATCAAATC
>CAMFRO010000019.1 GCA_945982035.1 uncultured Clostridia bacterium
TCATAAGCACTGTCAAAGCCGCAATCCTTTGCAAGAGCGGTGATTCTTCCGTCATCGTCGGCGTTGTCAGCGTTGAACTTGACAAAATAGTCAAGGGTGAACGCACAGGCTTCGCCGTGGGGCACACCGTAAATGTTTGTCAGTGGAAAAGAGCAGGCGTGTGATCCGGTTGTTCTTGGATGACTGAAAGCGACGCCGGCAACGATTGACGCCTCTGCCATTTTTTCTCTGGCAGTAAGATTGTCAGGCTCATTGTATGCTTTTTCAAGCCATTGGAAAACCAGGCGTGCAGCATAAACAGAGCAGGCAGAGCAAACCGGCTGATTAAGTGTTGACCAGTAGCTTTCAACTGCGTGGCTGAGTACGTCAAGGCCTGTAGAGGCGGTAACCTGTGCAGGCACGGTTAAGGTAAGCTCCGGGTCAATTACCGCAATTTTCGGGTACATTGCCGGGTCATTCATAGGTTGCTTTAAATTTTGTGCCAAATCGGTAAGCACAGAAATATTGGTTACCTCAGATGCCGTGCCCGAGGTGGTTGTCACTGCAATCATAGGTATTGCTTCAGACGGGTTGATGGCCTTGCCGCCGCTGTGGTATGACTCAATTATGTCACTACCATTTGCGATTGCACAAGCCGCCTTACAGCAATCCATAGGAGATCCGCCGCCTAAAGCGACCGCAAAATCGGCTTTTTGACTGCGCATAAGCTTAACACAGTCGTTTACGTTATCTGTGGTGGGATTGGGCCGTATGTCGCTGAAAACGGCTTTCAGCGTGCCGCCGCTGAGCTCAATAAATTCCTGAGCAGTGCCGTTTTTTGCAAAGCTTTTAGAGCATACAAGAACGCCGTTTTTACCACCTATTTCATCAATGAACTGTTTTATGTTTTTCCTTGCTCCTGTACCGAATTCAAGCTTAACAGGTAAATTAAATTCCCATTGCATAATATTTAGTCCTTTCGGTTAAAATTTTTTATCAACATATCAATTTTAGCACATATTATTAAAATTTTAAACATTTTTCTTGACAAATTAATATTTATATTATAGAATATCTAAGCATTGAGCATAATTGCTTCTGCGTAACACTCCTTCGGGAGTTTTACATATATAAAATCCGCAGTGCAAGCTGCATTATATATAACGAGGTGTAACTCAGTTTGGCTAGAGTGCCTGCTTTGGGAGCAGGATGCCGCAGGTTCAAGTCCTGTCACCTCGACCATAAAAAGCAGATACCATTTTGGGTATCTGCTTTTTATCTTTGAAACAAACAGGACTTGAACCTGCTAATTAATTAAACATTGTATTAAACTCTGTAAAGCTATTGCAAACAGTGGTGTCGCATTTATTCAGCAGCTTGGGCGACTGCTGGCCGCAGGACACAAGGATGCAGTCTATTTCCAATTGCTGTGCCGTTTCATAGTCGTGTAGTGTATCGCCTATATAAAGCGTTTCCTTTAGATCAAAATAATTTTCCTGAAAATACCGCTTACCGCGGACGGTTTTGCTTTCCATAGCAATACCTTCAGTGCCGAGAATATCAACAAAATAATGCTTAACATTAAGGCTTTCGGCGTATTTGGTGATTTCTGCGGTTTTGAAGGCAGATAAAATAATCTGTCGGCAGTTTTCTTTCCGGAAGTAATCTAAAGCTTTAACAACGTCCTTATGTAATCCTGTTTTTTTGGATAATTTGTTGTACAAGACGCCCCATTCTTTATCAAGAATTTCCATGCTCTGTTTACTTAAATCAAATATTTTCTTATAAAAATTCACAACCGGTGTATCAATATTATCACGGTAAAATTCAAGTGAAATAGTGGGATAGCCGTATTTCTTTAACAAAATATTTGTTGCTTCAAATGCGACGGCGGTATCGTCAATTATTGTTCCGTTCCAATCCCATATTATGTTCTTATATTTCATATCGGTACCATTAATTATTTGTTGTAATCGGAATAAAATTCTGAAATGTATTTCTCAATATCATTTTTGTTAGCATTTAATGGACCGGGCTTTTCCATTTTCAGTGACACCGTGGCAGTTGCGTAAAGCAATGATTCATCTATGGAATGATTTAGCCTTTCGTTGATATATGCGGCGAATGTGGTATCGCCTCTGCCTGTTCTGCCGCTGAGATTTCGTGCTCGGATAGGGCAGGTATATACTTTTTTGCCGTCATAAACCAGCACCTCAGTATTGTGGGTTATAAGAATTTCCCTTGCGCCCAGTTCCCAAAGTATTTTTGCCGCTTTTTCTCTGTCGGTAGTTCCGGTAAGAATTTCCGCCTCGGCGGCATCGGTTTTTAGATATGTTATATATGGCAGAATTTCCTTTTTGTCCGCCCAATCCTCAAAATACATTGACCCGTTTTTCATATCTGCATGGCGAAGACAGGCCTGAACATCAAGTGCCACAGCACCCTTTTTTGAACATTCAATAATCATTTCGTTTGTAAACTCGCCGTAAAGGAGTCCGGCGAAATGATAAATTTCTGCGTCAACATCCGGAAGGTCATTAAGAGAAAACGGCTCGGCACAGGAAAGGCAGGTACTTTTCCTTCTTTCCTTATCGGCTGTAAAATATTCGTTTCTCATAGTCGTTGAGCTTTCACAGTAGGAGCAGTAAATATCATCGCTGCCGATTGTGAAGCTTTCAAGTCTGTCTTTATCCATTTTCGCAAGCTTTGTAACTGCACCTGTTTTGTGTCCGAGAGCAAACGCAGAGGCCGATGAGAAAAGCACGGCTCCACCGCATATTTCGCTTGAATTCTTAAGATGGTCAATGTTGAAATCCTTTGTTATATGGCCGATAATCAGACTGTCGTAATGCTTCATTATATCTCCTTAAATTATATATGTTGTTCCTTCTTCTGCACTTATTATACCTGTTGAAATCAAATCATCCTTTGGATTGTAGTCGGCAGATTGGTGGGTAGCGATAATTTTTGTGTTTGGATATTGCTTTGAAAGTCGTATAGCGTCCTCAATATTCATGTGGGGGCCGTTAAATCCCTTTGGCTTACTGCAGTCTGCAAGAACGCAGTGGCTGACGTCAAAGCATTTTAAAATATTGTCATTAAATAGTGTATCGCCGGTATAGCACAAGGTTTTGTCGCCCTTGATTATTACTGCGTAATCAGTCACGGTGTGCTTCATAGGCAAAAAGCTCAGCTCCATAGAACCTATGTTGATATGTGCGCCCTCGTCTATGTTAATTATGTTAAAATTGGGATGGTTAAAAAGAAGGTTATACCAAACAGTATCCTCATAATGTGTGTAAATATTTACCTTGTGTGATAATTCTTCAAGCAAGTATCTAAAAACAAGCAAATCGCTTGTATGGTCGTAATGCAAATGAGATATAAATATATGCTTAACTTTTTTTATATCAACTGCATTGCAAAGCCTTGAAAGCGTTCCGCTTCCCATATCAAGAACAAGAAAATCCTCATCGTTTTTTACAAGGTATCCACTTGCACAACCGTTTCCTGCCTTGCCGTAGGGACCGTATTTTCCGAGAATAGTAAGCTCCATTTTATACCGCCTTTACCTTTAAACCAAACCGGATTCGTACTCTTTTTCAAGCTGGGGCTTAACATTACCTTTAAGAAGATTAAGCTTAAGTATAGCCCTTGACTTTGAATAATCACGGGTCATAAAATCTCCGGCTATTATATTTGCTCTTTCAAGATAACGGGGAGTAGAGGCAATTTTGTCAATGATTACATTGAAATATTTAACCAAATCATCATCAAGCCTTGAGGGCGTGGTAACGCCTATTTCAGTGCCTAAATTCGGCGTTTGTTGAGTTTGAAACCAGTAAAGACCATCTGTTTGATAATCGTCAAAGAATCGCACCGTTTCGTTGGCAAATTTTTCTGCCTTGGCACCGTTTACAGCCTTTTCCCAAGGTAAAATCTGTTCGCAGTTTTTACTGTATTTGTAGTCTTCGTTGTCATTTATGAGGATGTATTTTTTACCGCTTTTTCTGATGTCGCCAACTGTTACTTCGCTGATATGATTGAAATCACAAAACGCATATTTTTCCGGCTGAATATACTTTTTAAGCAAAGCGTCAACCTTGCTTTTGTCCGCTTTGTAGGTTAATGTAATCGGACCGAATTTTTGCGGGTAATATTCTCTTATATCCAAAAGCAAAATTTCATTTGGGTACAAATCCATAGCTTTTTTTATAGCCTTAAGAGCATTTTCAAACAAATCACCCTTTGTGATTCCGTGTGCCAATACAATTTCGCCCTTTCTGTTTGTGTTAAGTCGTAGGCAAAACTGTCTTATTCCGTGTTCAAACTGTACAAAAAGATTGTCCTTTTGACATTCTGCCATAGCACTCATACCATAGCTTCCTGCATTATGTGCGCCGGGAATAACAAGATTAGTAATCTTTACGTCGTCCTTTATGTAAGACATCCAATTTGTGTAAATCATAATTGCCTCCTGCCCATTTTATACCATATATTCATTTTAGCACAGATTATAGGTTATATCAACTATACGAAAACAAAGTGTATAAGCAGCATATAGCCAATTGTGCCTACGGCTATGCTCAAAAGCGTGTTTTTCTTCCATAGATGTACTAATGCGGTGGCGGTGACGGCAATAAGCTGTGGGATTATTATATTTTTGTCGCCAAGAGTAAAATCTTTAAGGCAGTACACAATAAGAACGCCGATAATTGCCGCAGGGAGAATGTCGCCTAAATATTTAACGAATTTAGGCACCTCCTTTTTATTGCCGAAAAGAGCAAAAGGGAAGAGCCTTGTTGCAAATGTGCAAACAGATGCAACTATTATCATAGCCACGGCTTGAGAGATGCTTAATGCCATATTACTTCGCCTCCTTTTCCTTGCTGAAATAAGGCTTGCCTGCCGTAAGCGCAAGCACGGTAATAATCAGCGCCGGCAGCAGAAAGCGCTCCGAACCGAATATTATCAGGCAAAGGATAGAGCATCCTATTCCTATAAAGCCTACAAATTTCAATCTGCCCTTATGCTCTCTTACCAAATCAATAAAAATAACTACAAAAAGGGCAGTCATTGAAAAATCAATTCCCTCAAAATCTATGGGTATAATCTGACCTGCCAATGAGCCTAAAACAGAGCCGGCTATCCAATAGCCGTGGTCAAAAATGCTTATTAAAAAGCGGGCGTGAGGCTCATTGATGTTTTTCGGAACAGAGGAAAATGAGGTGTTAACCGAATATGTTTCATCAGTAAGCCCGAAAATGCAAAAAGGGTATCTCCAGCCGCCCTGTCTGAATTTTTCAATATACGAAAGACCGTAAAAAATATGCCTTGAATTTATAAATAAAGTCATAACGGCTGTGGTGGCAAGTGACGCACCGCCTGACAACAGCGACACCAGCAAAAACTGACCGGAGCCGGCATATACAAAAAGCGAAATAAAAATGGCCCAAACCCAGTTATATCCTGCGTTATACAGCATAATTCCGAAGGCGGAGCCTAAAAACAAATAGCCGAATAAAACCGGCAGAGATTTTTTTAACGCAAATTTTATTGTTTCAATTTTATTGCTGTTTTTCATAGTTCCCCCTCAAAAAATTGAGAAATACAGGGCTGCCTCACTTTTGTGAAACAGCCCCTTTGTTATTATGAATTTGAAATTCTGTAAGCCTTTACGCCGTGCTTTGGAATGGTTGCAGTAATATCATCCTGCCGCATACGCTCGTCGGTCCAAAGGTCGTGAACCTCGTAACCGTGTGAGCTTCTGCCAAAATCAAGATACTTTTCATCGCAGAGAGTATCAATTTCAAAATTAATAGTTTTCTTTGATGATGACTTGTTAAGTAAGCACAAGGCTACGTCACCGTTTTGAAGAGGACGTGCAAGAATATCAACGGTCATTGATTTCTTTATGCGCTTTGCAGGCTTAACAAGAGGATCCTGGTCAATCAAAATCATACTCTTATTTGTAACAATATCAAGTATATCCTTGGCAGATTTTGAATTACTGTCAAGCCTTCTCAAATCATTGCCTAAAACCAAGGGAGCTGCCATCATACACCAAAGAGTGAAGTGTGAAATATTTTCGTCTTTGGTCAGCTTGCCGTTGCCTACTTCAAGCATATCAGGGTCGTTTACGTGACCGGGACGTGCGTATTTGTACAAATCAACATTCTTTGAATAAATAAGCATTATGCTTGCCCAATGCGGCATAATATCGTGTGTTGTGCGCCACATATTTCCGGCTTTTCTGCCCCAATTCCACGGATGAGCGGTACCCCATTCGCAAAGGGAATAAATGATAGGCTTTTCCGGTGTGTTGGTGTATTCTGCCCAAGCCTTTGAAGCGTTTTTAAGAGCGTCGCCCATACGTCTATATTGGATGTAGGAGGAGTCCGCACGGGTGACAACAGGATTCATAAGCTTGATAACATTTTCACCGCTGTCAAGCTTGATTATTGCCTGAAGCCTTGCATCATGTGTAAAAGGACTTGTAGCAGGGAAGAATATCTCGTTAACTCTTCCGTTTACTATAATTTGAAGATACTGAGGCTTACGTGTAAAGGTTTTGTTGTAGCGAATTGTGAAAACATAGTCGCCGCCCTGAGAGATATTTTCAGTAAATGTGGCAGTGCCTGCGCCGTGGTTAAGGTATCCAATACCTTGCTTTGAAGGCAGGTCGCTGCACTTTACAGCTTTCGCTCTTCCGGTGTATTTTGCATGCTCGGGCTTAAGCTTGATAAATGCCTTTTCGCCCTTTTTGCTTATATCTATAAATTCAATAATAGGCGTGTCGCCGTTAATGTATTCGTGGTGACAGAAATCATATTTGAAGAATTCGGCACCCCAGGAGGCAAATGTTCTTGCATCCAAATCCTCGTTCCCCAGAGAAGCAGGCAAATCCTCGCAGGTGAGAGTACCGTTTGATGAGTAAAGACCTACCTTTAAACCCAAGGCGTTGATTTTTTTTATTAAATTGTCAATGCCGGAGGGAAATGTTTCAAGGTCACCCTGCATTTTACCGTCAGAATCACGCAGAGAGCTTTGCCAACAGTCGTCAAGGTTGATGTATTCATATCCTGCGTTTGCAAGACCGCTTCTTTTCATAGCCTCGGCAGTTTCGTAAATAATGTCCTCATCAATATGGTTTCTGAGGGTGTTCCAGCTTGACCAACCCATTATGGGAGTTTTTTTGGCGTTGTTGCTATAATCCTCATCCTCTGCCGTATTAATGGTAAGCCTTGTAGGCAAAAGCTGTTTTAATGCGCAAAGAGGACATTTGCCCTCGGCCTTGAGAGCCAAAAACCACGTAATAAATGCAACGATTGCAATGGCAATAAGTGCGATAACTAAAATCAAAAAAATCATAACAAACCAATCTCCTCAAAATATTCCAGCTCATACTGAGCTGCTTTATTTGTCTTATCACTGCCGATTGAAGCGGTGGAATTTTTCAAAAATTCTTTTCTTTTGTTTAAATTATAAATTATTCTGTAAATCCAGGCATAGCCTGTAAGCCATGGCCTGCCCTCAATAAATTTTATATAAGGAATGTCCTTCAATTTTTCATACGGTGGAAACAGCAGTCTTAAACGTGTCATTACAGGAGAGTTTTTCTTGCCCTCTTCAAGCTCCTTGCGCTGAATTACTGCTGCCTTGTTACGGTTTACGTTGCCAAAGGCACCGAAGGACAACAAAAAAATCTCCGTCTTTACAACGTCATCAAGATAGGCCTGTCCAATTCCAAACCATTTATAACATACGGTTAAAATAACCTTTGAAAAATCATAAAGTCCGATTTCATTCATTTTGCTCAACGCATTGTTCAAATTGATGTTGGAATTTTTTAGCAACACCGCTAAATCCACAATCATTTTTACACCTGCACCGTAGAACCAAAAATGGTGAGCAACATGTGTAAGCAGATAGGCAAAATGATAATCGTCATCAAGATAACCGCAGTATCCGTCAAATTTTGCATTGTTAATAGCATCTGCGAAGCCGTCACTTGCCGTAGAAGTACCGACCTTTCCGCTGATGATTTTTGTGTGCATTTCAACGAGAACGCCGTTGTATGTATAATCGTAAACGGGTCCGTTACAGTTTTTGTTAACAAATCCGTTTTCGCACAGTATTTGCTTGACTCTGTCCCTGTTTTCATTGTCAATAAGCACATCAATATCGCCCATTGCACGAACCGGCGGCAGAGGATAAAGCTCTTTTATCTGTGCACCCTTAAAAAATACATGGCGTATTTTGCTTTCTGATAACAGACTGCTAAGAAGATTTATTACCTCTGTTTGAGTCTGATACCGGTAAATGCTCTCGTAAAAGACGTTTTCAAATAACTGTTTTATTTCAGTATTTTTTTTAAATTCATCGCAGTCCTTGATTACACTGTACACAAGGGCACCTAAATTATGGCTTTTTGAAATGTCGTATAATGCTTTATAATCAATACCCTCGGGTAATTCGATTTTTGATTGATAAATATAGGCCTTGCATATATCAATCAAAAGCTGATGCTCTTTTATCATCCAAACACCGCCTTACCGAATATAAGGCTGAGAATAGTCATAATCAGTCCGGCAATGAACACACCTACTGCGATTACGCCAAAGCTTTTTTTGCGGTCAAGATGAAGCAGTGATGCTAAAAGAGCACCGGTCCATCCGCCTGTACCGGGAAGGGGAATGGCTACAAAAAGCAGAAGCCCCCATATTCCGTATTTATCAATTTTGTCACGTTTTTTCAGCGTTTTTTCCTCAAGCCAGATAACCGGTTTTTTTATTACCGGAATCTTTTTAAGCCACTCAAAGATTTTATTTATTAACAGCAGTATAAAGGGAATAGGAAAAATATTACCTAAAAAGCTAATAATAAATCCAACAAAAGTATTCATTTGCAGGATAACTATTGCTGTAAACATTCCCAAACGGCACTCCAATATAGGACATACCGAAATTATAAAAACAGTAAGCCAGTCGGGAATACCGTGGGCAGATAAAAATTCCTGTATTGCATAGCATACGTCTTGCATATTATATTCAAGCCTTTCTGTGTTGACACGGCAGCACTAAATATAATTGTGTGTGTTTAAAAAGTCGTGGGCGGCGCCCAAAATATACCTGTCATTTTCAAATTTAAGCAAATTCATTGCCTTATCGTAAGTCAGCCAGATATAATCCTCTATTTCATTTTTTTGAATAGTAGTAGAGGTGTCCTTTGTAGTACCGACGAATATGGATACCTTCTTCTCTATTCTGTCACGGATTTTGTACTTTGATTCGCACTCAAATCCGTCAATAATATCAATATGTATTCCTGTTTCCTCCAATACCTCACGGTATGCAGTTTCAAGCTTGGTTTCGTCAGGCTCAATATGGCCCTTTGGAAATCCCCAATGGGCAGAGCGCTTATTCTTAATTAAAAGATAACGCACAATGCCGTGTATATCACGAAAAACAACTGCGCCGCAGCTACTTTCGTATAGACATTCCAATTTATATGTTGGAAAGTCCTTTTTTATGTCTATAACCTTTTTTATGTCATTGTTTATGAAGCGGGTGCTTTTCGGTGCAACAATCCAAATATGACGAGACGACTTCTTGTCGGAGAGAACGGCAATAACCCTGCCGTCAAAATTGCTTACCGGATGGTCTATCCCCATTACGAATGCTTCCTGTCTGAATTTCGGATAAATTCCGCCGAAATTCAGAGGGTAAGTATAGCCCGCTTCATCAGTTGAGCCGATAGGTCTAACAACCTTAACTCTAACGTATTTTCCGAGCATTTTTTCACCACCGAGTTTAAGATAATATACAAGGCTATTATACAAAAAAAATGCTGCTTATACAAGTATTATTTATAATTTATTATAATATATTATAATATATAAATTACACTATATTATATACATTATATATAGGGTAGGAATATTGAGCTTCACAAAAAAACTGCCTTGCTTTCGCAAGACAGTTTTTGTTTTGTTTAGTTTTTGCTGTTATTAAGCAAGAGTCTGAAGAAGCTCTACAAGACTTTCAATTACTTCGTCAGCGTCACCCTGAAGCATTCCAAGTACCTGACCGATTACATCAGATATTGAATCGCTTACATTGTCGCCAAGGAGTCCGCCTACAAGATCTACGATTGCATCGTAGTTGCCCTTGTAGTTGATTGTGTTAACAAGATATCTGAGAACTGCAATAAGTGTAGCATCCTGGTCGGATTTAACACTGATTCTGCTGCCGTAGCAAGCAACCTGGGAAGGTTCATCAAGAATTACTTCGCCGTGGCTTGCAAGACGGAACCAATCAATTTCAGGAAGCTCAAGACCGAGCGGTGTGCCCTTAATCTTGATTATGCCGAGAATTGAGTTAAGCAGTGATACTACGTTGTCAGAACCGATAACCGGCTCAAGTGTACCCTTAAGGTCGTAGACATCAAACTTAGAAATCTTAATACCAATCTTACCAAGCTCTGCAGGAATGTTAAGACCGAGTGCCTTAAGAAGGTCGTTTATATCAACTATCGGTCTAAGTGCCTTGAGAAGTGCAGATACAGGAGTTAGAAGATTGTCAATCAACTGAAGCAAACCGTTGTTTGCGAAGAAGAGCGACAGGTTAGGAAGAATGTCTGCCAGCGTCTGAATAGGTGCTGAAAGGATATCTTCTACCTTATCAAGAAGAGGATTGAGAATATCAAGCAGGATGTAATCGTAAGCCTGATACATATCTTCTCTGTACTGATACTGAGTCTTGATGTTGTAGATTCCGAATGCCTCCATAAGAGGAACTATTGTTGATGTATATCCGTCAGAGCCGGGGATGTTAACCAGGTTGAACAGGTTAAGCAATCCGTCATTGAGAAGTACGTCAAGTACGCCATAAACAGGACGGAGAACTGCGCAAAGTGCATGCAGGAATGAATCTCTGTCTTTAACGCCCCACTTGAGGTCATCAACATTTACGTTCTTCCAGGAGCCTGCGCTTCTGATAACGCTTGATGCGTCCGGATAAGTGTTGCCGTAATCCTCGTTGACGAGAAGTGAAGCAACGTTGGATGTTGAGAAGTCAATATCGGTTTTTGCAAGGAGATTTGTAAGTGAACCGATATCGTCGCTGATTTTAACGCCTTCAATAGCACCGTAAAGTCCGGTTGCTAATTTGCCGATAATTTCATCCTTGTAGATGTTGTCTGCAACAAGTGCGTTAAGGTCTGCAAGACCGGAAACCAAACCGTCAAGCATTGGAGCAAGCTGGTGACAGAAGTCTTCATCCATATTGCCGTAAGAGAAGTCATACTCTTTATACTTGAAGTCTGAGTAATCAAAGAATGAATTTGTTGTCTGCTCCTGAAGGAGGTAGAATACAGCGCAAACGATTTCATCCTTTTCGGCAGTGCCGATTGTTGTAAATACGCTCTTAAGTACGTTTGAAATAGTAGCGTTCTTCTTAATTGCTTCAATGTTGCAAAGAATCTTTTTAAGACCATTTGCATTCTTAATAAGTACATCTGCTACGTAACGGAGAACTGCAACGAGAACCTCGCCCTGTCTTGCCGTTACCTTCTTTCTTGTGTAGCTTCCCTTATCGTTCTTTGCCTTGCTGCTTACGGTGCTGATTGTACCGTGGCTTGCAATCTTGCCGAAGTCAATGTTAGGAACTACAATGCCTATCTTCTTATCCTTAAGAATCTTGTTTACAAGAGGAACGATAATAACCTGAATGTTGCAGGAAGCAAGGTCGTTAAGCTGAAGCTTGAAGTTAACCTTCAAACCAAGTAAATCCTTAACAAGTGAGCCAAGGTCTTTGCCTGCAATCATCTTGATGAGCTTATCTACATCAAGTCCGTTCTTCTTGAGTACGCCAAGCAATCCGTTCTTAGCAGTTATCGGAGCAAGAAGATTGCCTACTGCCTGTGCAAGTCCGTTGCTGTCAATGAAGTATGCAACATTAGGAAGAATAGCGGATATTGTATCAAACGGAGCCTCAAGCACGTCGTCAACAAGATTAATGATTGGCTTAAGTACATTGATGATAAGGTTATCTTTTGCCTTCTTGTAGTCGCTTATGTACTGCTTGTAGGTCTTAATACCTCTGCATTCAAATGCTTCAAGGAGAGGAATTACAGCGCTTTCATAACCGTTTGTACCACAGTTAAGCTTTGTATCGCTGAGCATTGCCTCAATATCCTTAACGACTGATTTAATATCAATCCGGAATACGTTTACAACATTCTTCTGTGAAGGATGGTTAGCGTAATCGTGATATTCAGCGGTTGTTACATTACTCTGAACTGTTAATTCAAGAATACCGTTCTTTACTGAATATTTGAGTGTGCATCCGTATTCGCCGCTGCCGAGATTTGTTGAGCCCTTAACATTCAACAAATCAATGATTGACTGGATGTCAAGCTTGCTTGCGTCTATTGAACCTTCAGCAAGGAAGATAGAAGCAATATCATTGAACGGACGAAGGATTGCTGCAAGACCGTTGACAAATCCTGTCTTAGCCTTTGACGACTTATCGGTGAAGCCCCAGTTGAGTGATTTAACACTCTTCCAGCTCTTAGCCTTTGAAAGTGTCTTGGCTGCGCTTGAGTATGTCTTGCCGTATTTCTTGTTGGTGAGAATCTTTGCAATTCCCTTAGGTGATACGTCAATACCAAGTGCACCGAGAATAGGAGCAATTGTATCTGTATCAAGTGCACCGTAAAGTGCGGTTGCAAGCTTTGTAAGAATATCGTTTGTATAAAGATTGTCATTAACAAGCTGTTCAAGGCTGTCAATGTCTGCTACGCCAAGTCCCTTAAGAAGCGGGAATACGTTAGCTACAAGTTCATCAAGCTGACCGATTGCCTTATCTGCATCAGATGCGGTAATTCCGTTTGGATAGCTGAATGAATTTGTAAGCTTAGCAGCATATTCACGGAATGTCCAGTAAACCTCGGTAGGACTCTGTACAACCTTGAGTACCTGATTAACAAGTGAAAGAATCTTTACTGCGTCAAGGCTCTTAAACAGCTTATAGATTTCAGGACTTAATTGCTTAAGCATACTCTGAAGAAGCTCTGAACCGAATACTGTATCTACAAGATAACCGTAGACGTAAAGGAGAACCTCGCCCGGTGTCTTTGCAGAAGCAAGCTTCTTCCAGTTAATTGAAGGAAGCTCAATTATTCCGCCTAACAGTCCGTTAATAAGTGTTGTAAGAACATTTTTCTCAGGTAATGTTAAGCTGATACCGCTGCCAAGTGCATTGCGGAGAACACCGGCAAATGTAGGTGACAGGTATTCAACAATGTTTGTAAGTCCGAAGATTTCGTTATTAAGCGGTGCGATTGCCGCACTTACAATCTTTTTAACAGAAGCATCATCAAGCACGCCTGCAAGACCTTTAACTGTGTTAAGGAGCATTGATGCAGGTGCGTCATAAATCTTACCAAGGATTGCGCTTAATGGAGTAATTATACCCTTAATAAGCTTTTGTGAGTCGGATGCTTTCTTGAAGTCAGCAATGCTCATTACTGATTTTTGAACACCGTTAGCCTTTGCTATGCTGTTAACTACGGGATAAACAACATCCTTATAGTAATTTGTTTGTGTAAGAAGTACGCCGATTATAGCGCTTACACCGCCAAGTGACTCGCCTAAAGCATCGTAGAATGCTGTCTTGTCACCCTTCTTGAAGCCAAACTTCAGGTAATCCTTACTCCAGGTACCCTTAGTATTGTTAGCATTTGTTATTTCTACCTTGAAGTCGTTCCAATTCATGTAACTCTTCTTAGCAAGAATATCAGCGGTGGTTGAATAATTGTCAGACATACGTACGCCAACTGCATCAGGAGAAATAATTCCGCACAGTGCGTCTGCAACAAGCATATTTGTATCTCTGTTCTTCAGCAAGCCTGAATCCTTGTTATAGAACAGGTAGTCAACTATGTTTTCAATAAGCGAATATGTCTGAATTACAAGATTTGAAAGGTTAGCAGATGTGTAAACCTTGCTTGCGTTAACATCGCCGTCTTTAGTAGGAGCAGTACCAACCTTACCCTTTGTGCTTGTTGTCTTCTTATTTTCACCTACAATGAAGTACAGGTAGTTATTGAGAAGCTTAACAATAGCGTTTGTGTTGTTGGCGCCCAGGTAACCGGAAGCAAATGATGCTATTGATGCAAGAATGTTATCTGTTGCATCCCAGTCAAATCCGTTGAGTGAAGTATTTTCAAGGAGAGATGAAAGTAATTCATCGAGTGTCTTAACTAAAGCGTCGGCCGCTTTCTTGTTTTCGGCTGAAAGAAGCTTTCTGTAATCTGTACCGGCAGCAGACTTGTTAGAATTAGCAAGTAACGGTGATGCAGATTTAGTCTTCTTAGCAGTGCCGTTTACTACGGGACCTAATTTGTAATCAGCTTCAGCATCACTGCCTTTAACAAGCTCCATAATTACAGGAATAAGACCCCTTGAAACACCGTCCTTAGTGTACTGAATGTTTGAAAGAAGGAAGAATCCTGATTCATTGCTGAATCCTACAAATCCGGTCTTTTCTCTTCTCTCTTTAAGTGTAAATGATGCGTCGTCGCTGCGCTTAAGCTGGAACAAGCCGTTTAAAATATCTGTAATAATGCTTGTTTCGTCGAAGCCGCCCAGTGCGTTAAGCAATCCGTCAACAATCGGAATATTAGCTGTAATGCTGTTGCTTTCGTCCTTAATCAAATCGTTAACAAGGTCAATCAAGCCGTTAATCCAATTGCCTATTAAAATATCAACAAAGTTGTTAAGTACAGCATCAGGCTCGTTTAATGTTGCAAGATTCTTGAAATCCTGAAGTGTGTTATTCTGTAACTGATAACGAGTTACGCCGTTATACTCTTTTCCTACTGTGGTAACTTTGCCGTCATAGCAATAAGTCCAGTCGGAGTCAATGTTATATTTTTCAACAAAATCCTTGCCCATTTGGTCAATAATCTGCGGTAATGCAACTGCAATATTATTAAGACCTTTTTGGGATGTTGCGTCTTCTGACCATCTTGGGTCGGAGGCATGATCGGCAAGATACTTATCAATTGCGTTCATTGCGAAGGTGGCAATTTCCGTTACCATTTCGTCAATGCCCTTTGCAGTTGCTTCGTAACTGCTGTCGTAATTATCGCCCTGAGCTTCTTTCTTATTGTTGATAAGTGTCTTTGCAAGACCGCCGTTAAGATGTGCACCGTAAAGCGCCTTATCCACAACGTAGATATTTAAGAATCTCGGAACCTCATCGCTGTAAAAGCCGTTACCGTCGTAGCTGCCTACAAGGTCATAGGCTGTCTGCTCGTCGCCTACAAGCCAGTGAAGAATTGCAGGAATTGCAAGGTTAAGGTCAAATGTAAGAGCACCGATACCTACTGATGCATTCTTCTTTTCTTCGTCTGTTGCAGTTGCAGGGTCAAGTGTTGCTGCAAAGGCTTGGGTGTATTTGTAAAGTATTCCCTCGCTTTCAGCAGTACACAACAGATTGAAGATAGGACCGCCGTTTTTGTTGTACAGGTCGCCATCACCGTTCAGCAACAGGGGAACTAAAAGCTCGTCAACAAGGATTACAAGTGTGGGAAGAAGGTTGAATACTGTTTCAACAGGCTTCTCATACAGGTTTTTCCAAATATCGTTGAGAACACCGTCACCATCAGATGTATAGAGCTTAACATCTGTTTCAAGAAGGTCATTGATAAGCGGAGCTACCATTTTGCCAACACTTGTTGTTTCGTCAAGAATATCCTTGAGAGTGCCGTTGAGCAAAGAGTTAACAGCTTCAACTGCAAGTGAATTAGGAATAGCATAGTCGGAATACTTATATTCCTTATAGTCTGCATCCTTCTTCATATTAGGCTCTATTATCTCACGGTATGGAATCAATACCATAAATATTGCAGTTACATCAACTGCCTTGCCACCGCCGTAAATGCCATAACCATCGCCTGCTGTCTTACGACACAGCTCAGAAGCAATCATATAGTTTGTTCTGTCAACTATGCCCATATCATCAAGCTTGAAAGCACCGTCGTTATATTTGCAAGCCTTTACTTCTTCAATAGTGCCTGTACCCAAAAGCTGAGTAAACTTAACCATATTTTCTCTTTTTTCAGAGATAAGGCTTGCAATGTATTGTGATGCTGTCGGGCTTAGAACATTATCACCACTGGAAAGATAAGATTCAAATGTTTCGGTTTTCTGCCAATTTTCCGCTTTAGCAGTAGCCATAAGTGATTTCAACTGCTCGTCAGTGATTTTTTCGCCTTCAACCTTTGCTTTTGCATCGGTATAAACACCTGCGTAATTAAGCCAACCTATGCACATTTGCTCAAAGTTGCTGCTTCCTAAAACGCCGTAATCTCCAGATTCATCTTCATCATAAACGAGAACGGTAACTGCGTTGACTGAACAGTAAGCATCATAAAGCTCTTTGAAGTATGTTTCGTTTGAGCTGTTTATGTCAGATGCGCTCATTTCCATTTGATCAAGAAAATCATCAAATGAGTACACCTTTTTGATCTCTTCTTTGTAATTTTCGGGAGTAAGCTGTTCGTAAGTAGGTGTAGTAGGTGCGGTTGTAGGATGAAGCATTTCATCAAGTCTCTTTGAAGTGAGATTGCCGTCACCTAAGTTGATTGCGTTAATTAGCAAAGAAGCCATAAGGTCAAATAAGCCGGCACAGTTTAAGTAGTAAAAGGCCTCTGCAACGGTTTCAACCCTAATATCACTATTAGTGGCTTTGAAAATACTGTCAACATAATCAATGATAATGTTCAAATCAGAATCCTCAACCTCAGTGATTTTTTGTCCTTTGTAAGTAAATTCCTTAAATTGAGACCAAGTTATGACAGTAAGATCGTCGGTTCCGTACATATCATCGGCTTGTTTTTCTATGGCTGAATAATAATCATCCATTAATTTATCCATGCCGATTGTGTAAGCGTCATTGTAGCTGTTGTTTGCTTTCGGGAATACCGCTAACAATTTGTTAAGCTTTTCTAACGTTGTTCTTGCGTAATCCCTAAGCTCGGTATTAGAACTGTTGTTCTGATTGTTGTAGCAAAAAGTGTACAGTGAATAAAAGTCCATTGTATCATTTTCGCTGCCATTCAAATATGAGAAATAAATCTCATTCATTGGGTCGCTGGGATCTATACCGAGATCCTTGTTAGCATTGACCACATCACTCAAAGTTCCGCTGGATCCTCCCAAAAGACCCATAAGCATAGGTGATGCCCCTGCTACCACATCGGAAACAGTGGTGTTTTCCGTTACGGTCATACCAAGTTTGTCCTCAAGTAATTCCTTAACCTTGGGAATGTTAAGTAGTTGAGGCACATAGGTATTAACCAAATCGTTTAATGAATCGAATGCCGCTTCGGCATCGGTTCCGTCATACCAGTATGCGTTGTTGGCATCGGTTTTGCTGTCTGCTGCGAAAGCTGTGAAACCAACAGAGCACGAGGTAATGACCATTACTACAGCCAAAAACAGGCTGAGTAGCTTTTTGCTCGCTTTCATAATCATCTCTCCTTTTCTTACAATGATTAACACGGGATAAACTCTGCCCAAAGGAGGACAAAACATATCCGTGTCTATAAAAACATAAGAATAAAACCATGCAAGATAAACAGGCAACGACGGCAAAGGGACCGTTATGCCCATATACCTTGCTCAAAATCCTCGGTCATTTGCATTTTTTGGATTTTGGGCATAGATATCCTTATGCACGAACAAATCAATATATTTATAACAGATAAATAACTGTCTCTTATACACATCTGACGCTGCCGACGAAGGCTTAGGTG
>CAMFRO010000020.1 GCA_945982035.1 uncultured Clostridia bacterium
CAGGCAGGAGCCTTACACTGACGGGTTATAGTGTGCAGATTTTTATCACGAACTGAAATGGTAACTGTTCTGCCCTTAACACCATGCTCACGAAGTCGGCGTGCCACACTTTCGCAAAGGACTGTAAACACGGTTTTCACATCTTCGTCATTTACCAAATCCCTGGGAGCTGTTGTGGAATTTCCAACACTTTTAATATCCCTTATTTCGTCCTTATGGCAAACACGTGACACATCAAGCCCATTGGCATATCTGTGGAGCATTTCGCCGTTTTTGCCTAAAATACTGCGCAGAAATTCCGCATTTGCATTTGCAAGCTCACCGATAGTATGAATCCCGTAGGACAAAAGCTTTTTTGTTGTAGATCTGCCTACCATAAGCAAATCCGAGCAAGGCAAGGGCCACACTATATCCTTATAATTTTCGCTTGTTATAACGGTAACGGCGTCGGGCTTTTTATAGTCTGAGCCTAATTTTGCAAATATTTTATTAAAGCTTACCCCAATGCTGACGGTGATGCCCAGCTCATCCTTTACACGCTGACGTATTTCCTGCGCTATGGCCTCTCCGCCTCGCATATCACCCGTTACATCTATCCAGCTTTCGTCAAGACCGAAGGGCTCTATATATTCGGAATAATCCTCATATATACTCCTTGCCATTTTTGAAAAGCGCATATAAAGAGGAAAATTAGGCGGTACTATCACCAAATCGGGACATTTCTGTCTTGCCTTCCACAAAGGCTCCCCTACAGTCAGTCCGTATTTTGAGGCAATTTCATTTTTTGTGAGAATAATTCCGTGACGGCTTTCGGCAGTTCCGCCCACCGCCACAGGCTTGTTGCGTATTTCGGGACGATAAAGACATTCTACCGAGGCGTAAAATTTATTACAGTCAATATGAAGTATCGTTCTTTCCACATTTATCACCAATTAGAACATTTGTTCTAATTATACATTCAAAAGCAAAAAATGTCAATACATAAATTTTTTATACAATATTTTTAGACATTTAGAAGCACAAGCCAAATACAAAAGCCGCCCGGGTATTGGTCACACCAACACCCGGACGGCTTTAAGCTATAAGCTATTATTTTTTATCCTTTGAAAGTGTTTTTAAATCGTGGTTTTTAGCGGCAAAGTACGCCCTTGTTTCCTTACCGACAACGCCGCTCAATGCGAACAGTGCGATAAGGTTTGGAAACGCCATAAGTCCATTGAATATATTAGCAATATTCCAAACCGCTTCAACGGTAAGATAAGGGCCGATAAACACAGCAAGAATATATATCCAACGATATATTTTTACGCTCCTTTGACTATCCGTAAGGTATTCAAGACATTTTTCGGAATAATAGTCCCAACCGAGAATTGTTGTAAAGGCAAAGAATGTAAGGCTTACCATAAGCACAAAGGCAGATATTTTTTCATTCCAGGGAAGACCTGTCTGCCAGGCAAGAGTAGTTATGCTTACACCCTCAAAGCTTCCGGCAACAAAGCTATTCTGTGCACCTGTAACGATAATTGAAAGACCTGTAAGAGTACAGATAACAATTGTGTCAATAAATGTACCGGTCATTGTTACCAGTCCCTGACGCACGGTGTCATTTGTTTTAGCAGCGGCGGCAGCAATAGGAGCCGAGCCAAGACCTGCTTCGTTTGAAAAGATACCTCTGCCTATACCCTTTTGCATAGCAAGCTTAAGTGTAACACCTGCACCTGCACCCAATGCCGCTTTAGGAACAAACGCACTTTTAACAACGAGTACGACTGCGTCGGGAATTTCTTTAATATGTGTAAATACAATTATAAGAACAAATAATATGTATGTAATTGCCATAAACGGAACAACTACCTCGGAAATTTTAGCAATTCTCTTAATTCCGCCGATAATTACAAGAGCAGCAAAAATTGTAACAAGCAAGCCGCCTACTACTGTTGCCCATGAATAGCTATTTTCACCAATTGAAAAAGCGATATGTGATTTTTTAGGATCAAAGAAATTCTGTACGGCAGTGGTAATACCGTTAATCTGGGTAATTGTACCGATACCCATTAATCCGGCACAAACACCGAGAAACGCAAATAGCTTGGCAAGCCATTTCCACCTTTTGCCCATACCCTTCTCTATATAGTAGAAAGGTCCTCCTAAAAAATGTCCATCATCCTTTCTCTCCCTGAACTTAACGGCAAGAAATCCCTCGGTATATTTTGTAGCCATACCGAAAAACGCCGCCACAAGCATCCAGAAAAGAGCACCGGGACCGCCGAGGCAAATTGCCGTAGCAACACCTACTATATTGCCCGTACCGATAGTGGCCGACAAGGCGGTACAAAGTGCACCGAATGAGGTAACCTCTCCCTCGCCGTTTTCTTCGTTTTTAACCATATATTTAAGAGCCTTGCCAAGGTGCTTCACCTGAACAAAGCCTGTTCTGACCGAAAGCCAGACACCTGCCGCAAGTATAAGAACAATTAAAGTCCATCCCCACACAAAGGAATCAACTTTGCTGATAATATCGTTTACCGATACCGCAAGATTAAAAATTTGCATAATCTGTCCCCTTTCAAAAATAATAACTTTGATATTTTATCACAACTTCGTTTACTTATCAAGAAAAAATAATATAAAATCGCCACACAAAAAGACAATCTAATTGTAATATTGTTAAAAAAATTAACATTTAACACAGATTTAACATTAATCTAATTATATTTTAACCGCTTACATATAGTATTAAGCCGTAAAATATGTTAGGATGTGATTAGGTGGATATATTTTCAATATTATCACTGGTTGGAGGACTTGCACTTTTCCTTTTCGGAATGAACTATATGGGCACCTCTCTCGAAAAAATGAGTGGCGGAAAATTGGAATCCGTTCTTGAAAAAATGACAAACAACAGAATTAAAGGCGTTTTATTAGGAGCAGGAGTTACTGCGGTAATACAGTCCTCATCGGCAGTTACGGTTATGGCGGTGGGATTTGTTAACTCAGGTATAATGACTCTGCATCAAGCAATCGGCATAATTATGGGCGCAAATGTAGGCACTACCGTAACAGGATGGATTCTTTCGCTGACAGGTATTGAAAGCACAAATCTGTTTTTAACATTGCTCAAGCCCTCGTCCTTTACACCCGTTTTAACATTGATAGGTGTAATTCTGTATGTATTTTGCAAAAACGAAAAGAAAAAGGACACAGGTTCAATTTTAATAGGCTTTTCCGTGCTTATGTACGGGATGGAGGCAATGAGCGGAGCGGTGGAACCGCTTAAAGAGGTGCCGGAATTTACAAATCTGTTGACAATGTTTTCAAATCCCATTCTCGGTGTATTGGCAGGTGCACTGCTTACGGCGGTAATTCAGTCATCATCGGCATCGGTGGGTATTCTTCAGGCATTGGCGGCAACAGGCTCTATTACGGTATCATCGGCATTTCCCATAATTCTCGGTCAAAACATCGGCACTTGTATAACTGCCATAATATCATCGGTAGGAACAAGCAAAAATGCAAAGAGAACGGCGGTTGTTCACCTTGCATTCAATACAATAGGCGTAGTCTTGGCTATGATACTTTTCTACGGATTGAACGCTTTGATAGGTCTGCCGTTTATAAAGGAAGCGGTAAGCGCGGCAGATATAGCGATTATTCACACCGTATTCAACATATTTGCAACAGTTGTACTGTTCCCCTTCGGAAAGCAGATTGAAAGGCTTGCCTGCATTATTGTACGTGACAAGCACGAGCAGGAGCAATCCTCTCTTATTGATGAAAGATTTTTGATTTCTCCATCCTATGCGCTTGACAAAGTTAAAGAAAAATGCGATAAAATGGGTGAGCTTGCGGAAGAAAATATATCGCTTTGTATGGAATTTATAAAGGTATATTCTAAAAACAAGGATGAAAAAATCAAGCAAAACGAAAAAGAGCTTGACAAATGTGAGGACGAGCTTGAAACCTATCTTGTAAAAATCAGCTCTATGAATTTAAACATTGATGATTCCGTTAAGCTGTCAAAGCTAAATCATGCCATAGGCAATTTTGAGAGAATAGGCGACTACGGAGTAAACATACTGAAAATCAAAAGAAAAATGCACAAGGACAATATACATTTTTCAAAGGAGGCAAATCGTGAGCTTGAAATAATGAGCCGTGCGGTAAAGGAAATTGTTGAAAATTCCGTAAAGGCCTTTATTGAAGACGATATTGACCTTGCTATGAGAATTGAACCGTTGGAGCAGGTAATTGACAATCTGAAGGCAGAGCTTAGGGCAAGACACTCAAAAAGGCTTAAGGAGGACAAATGCTCAATAGAAAACGGACTTCTGTTTTTTGACGTGATAAATTCCTTTGAGCGAATTGCCGACCATTGCTCTAATTTAGCAGTATGCATAATTGAGCTATCACGCAGAAGCTACCAGACACATTCATATCTTAAGGAAGTAAAAAGCAATTCAAATCCGTCCTTTATGGATACATTTGAGGAGTATCTTATTAAATATAAAGTAGGTTAAAGCTATGGAAAAAAACAATTTAATTTATATAGTTGAGGACGATGTAAGCATAAGGGAGCTTGAATCATACGCTCTTAAAAATTCAGATTTTGAGGTAAAAGGATTTGACAAGTCAAAGCAGTTTTTTGAGGCACTAAAAAAACGTCAGCCGGCCCTTGTTATTCTTGACATAATGCTGCCGGAGGACGATGGTCTTAAAATACTGACTCAAATCAGAGAAACACCCCAGTACAGCACGCTGCCGGTTATAATGGTAACGGCAAAAACAGGAGAAATCGACGCTGTCAAAGGTCTTGATATGGGTGCCGATGACTATATGACAAAGCCTTTCGGCGTAATGGAGCTTATAAGCAGAGTTAAGGCGGTGTTGAGGCGTGTAAACATTACTCCGTCGGAAATTCTTGAATACGAAAATATAAGAATTGACGAGGGCAGGCACGATGTTACCGTTGACTCAAATCACATAGAGCTTACATATAAAGAATATGAAATACTGAAAATACTTATACGCAACAAAGGAATTGTACTAACCCGTGACCGCTTAATGGAGACTATATGGGGTTACGATTTTGAGCAGGGCAACAGAACCGTTGACGTACACATTCAGTCTTTGAGGAAAAAGCTTGGAGGCGCCGGCGAATGTATAAAAACAATCCGAAATGTCGGATATAAAATCGGGGACTGAGGTGATTATTTATGGTAAACAAAACTTTTACAAAAATACTAAGCCTTGGAATATGTATAGTGCTTGTAACAAGCTTATCAATCGTAGGGGTTTACTACTCATATTACGAGAAGCAGGCACAATCAAATTTAAAATCCGTTGCACAGATTGTAGCATCACAGCTTAATGAAAATCCTAATTACAAGGCGATAGAGAACGGCATTGACAATGACGCAAGGCTTACGGTTATATCATCAAACGGCACCGTGCTGGCAGACAGCATGGAGGAAGCCGCCAATATGGAAAATCACAGCGACCGTCCTGAATTTAAGGAAGCATTAAAAAACGGTGAGGCATCAACCATAAGAAAATCAGCCACCCTTGACGCTAACACCTATTATTTTGCAAAAAAGCTTAACAACGGCGACATACTGCGTGTGGCGGTAACAAGCCAAAGCATTTATATGATATTCTATAATTCATTGATTATAATTGCCGCCATAATGCTTGCAGTAATGATTATTTCTCTTGCGCTAAGCTATGCTATTACAAAAAGCATTGTAAAGCCCATAACAGATTTAGGTCAGCATTTTGACGAAATAGACAGTTACGAAACATACAGCGAGCTTCAACCGTTTGTTGACAGCATAAAGGAGCATAAAAAGAAGCAAAGGCTGCTGGACAAACAAAAAAAGCAGTTTACTGCCAATGTGTCCCACGAATTAAAAACACCGCTGACATCAATAGCGGGATATGCGGAGCTGATAGAAAACGGAATGGCAAAGCCGGAGGACATAAAGCCATTTGCTCACACAATCAGGAAGCAGGCTCTGCGCCTTGTCACTCTATCAGAGGATATAATTCAGTTATCTCAGCTTGACGAGGCAGAGGGAGAAATCGTTTTTGAGGAGGTTGACCTTACAGGCGTGGCGGAGTCCTGCGTATCCGCTCTTGAGATGAATGCAAAGGCGAAGAACGTAGCTATCACCTGCAAGGGTAAGCCCTGCTACATTAAGGCAAACCCCAGTCTTATAGAGGAGCTGATTTACAATCTCTGCGACAACGCAATACGCTACAACAAGGACGGAGGTAGCGTTGAGGTAAGCGTCAGCGACCTTTCAAGCAGTGCAGTGCTTAGCGTGTCCGACACAGGAATAGGTATTGATAAAAAATACCAAAGCCGTATATTTGAAAGATTTTTCAGAGTTGACAAGTCAAGGAGTAAGGAAACAGGAGGCACAGGCTTGGGACTTGCCATTGTAAAGCATATTACGGAGGTTCACGGAGCACAGCTTGACATTCAGTCAACACCGGACGTAGGCACAACAATACAAATTACATTTAACAAAAGTGTATAAAAAAGCCGGCTTGGAATTTCTCTAAGCCGGTTTTAATTTAATTGTGCGTTTTAAAATAATTTATCATTTCACGGGTAAGGGACAGTCCGTCGTCGTCAAAATCTATTTCATCGGCGGTAAACCACTTGCCTGCTTGAAGCTCGTTATTGTCAAGTGTGATAATGTTATCACCGTCAACGGTACAGAAAAAACCATAAAGCATTGTGGAGGTAAATCCCCATGGCTGACTTTTATAATATTTCAAATCCTTCACCTTGAGTCCTGTTTCCTCCATAACCTCACGGTGAACCGTCTCCTCAATAGTTTCGCCTATTTCATTAAATCCTGCCACAAGGGCCCAATGGGCATTAGGTCTGTTGTATTTAGTCATACAAAGCCTGTTACCGTCGGTTATTGCGACAATAACGGCAGGGCAGATTTTAGGATAAACAATATTTGCACAGCTATCGCAAACAAGTGCACGCTGTGTATCGCTGTGATGCAGAGGCTGCGAGCATCTGCCGCAGTAGATATTATCCCTGTACCAATTATACAGGTGAAATGCGGTGATTCCGGCAAAGGCTTTATCCTTGGGCATGGCACTACGCAGAATTTTATAATCGTAATATTCGTAATCGCCGAAGGGCTCGCTGCTTGAAAGAAAATACTTTTTACTACCCACCTTAAAGAGATAGATAAATTCACCCCTGATCTCCTTTACGCAGGGAAAGGAGATAATGCCGTTTTCGTTCTTAATTAAAATATCCTTATCCTTAAAGCATATAACGCTGTCGTTATCCAACGGACGATAAGGCTTGTAGCTGTTGTCAAATTTACTGTTAAAGTCCTGTATCATATATATTTTTTTATAAACTGTGAAAGTTTATTTTCATACCCTTCTTTGTCAATCATAATGCTTTGTGCGTGCTCGGCGCCGTCGGCAATAAATAAATCCTTAGGTGCATTACACAAATCATAAAGCTCGTACCCCATTTTTGTAGGCACAAAATCATCCTTGGAGCCGTGAACAAAAAGCATAGGCACCTTGGAATTTTTAACGCTGTCTCTCACATCGGTAAGCTCCAGATCAAAGCCTGCAAGTGCTCTGTTCATAGCATTAAACGCACGTAAAATACCACCGGTGTGTTTAATTCCCATACCCTTAATAACGCTGTCAAATTCATCAAGTGCACCTGTATATGCACAGTCGGAAACGATGAATTTAACCTGTTCAGGCACAGTTGACGCCATTTGGCACACCGTTGCGCCACCCATGGAAACGCCGTGAAGAATTATCTTTATATCATCTCCGAAGCGACTTACAAGATAGTCTATCCATTCCTCTGTATCCTGGGATTCAAAATAATCAAAGCCCACATAATTACCCTCTGACTCCCCTGCTGCAGTATGGTCAAAGGACAAAAAATTAAAGCCCTGCTCGTAATAAAAGCGTTGAAAATTAATAGGGTCGCCGTCGTGACTTGAACGGTAGCCGTGAGCAAATACAACAAAAACCTTGCTTGGCCTTTCCGCCATAAGCAAATAGCCCTTTACAGTGTAATTATGTGTAGTTTTTAAATCAATATTTTCAATGGCTTGAGAATGAACCCACTGAGCATTATTCTTTGTGTATTCACCTAATTCATCAAATGATATATCGTTTGTTTTATCAGCAATGCGTTTTATTATTCCATCGGGAATTTTTTCGCTGCCCATTATATTCAGATAGACGTGCACTGCCTGAGCACAAACCGCCACTGCTCCCGCCGCCACTGATAATGCCAATATTTTGTTGTTCATAAAAAATCACCCTTATAAAAAAACGCACCGATTACCGTACATAATACGGCATCAGTGCGGTTTTTATTGTTATTATTTCTTTGTTTCTTTCTCAGCATGAGTATGGTCGGTAACTGCCTCTGTGGTAGGAACAGGCTTAACCTTCATTTCGCTGTACTTACCGGATTCAACATCCTTTGAAAGAATTTTCTTACCGTCATAGCTGATATAATAGTCGCCCTTATTCTCAAAGGTATAAGTAATTTCTCCGGTCTTTTTGTCCTTATGCTCGGTTTTAACCGCCGCAATAACATTAACGTAATAGGCCTTGTCAATTTCAACACCGTTACCGGCTACCATAAATGAACATTCCTCACGCTCATCCTCTGTAAGACCAAGCTCTTTATCGGAATAGCTTTCAATAAGATTTATGGCGTCACTTTCGGTAATCTTTGCTGTGTCAGTTGTAATAGCAGTAGTTTTTTCTTTCTTAACAACAGTAGTTTTATCAACGTCTTTACCGCTCTTTGAGCAGGCGGCAAAAGCAGTACACACTGTAACCGCACAAAGCAAAACTGCAATAAGCTTTTTCATTTTATTTTAACTCCATTTCGTACAAATATAGGAACATATTGTTTATTATGCGTACATTATAGATTATAAAAATCGCATTGTCAATGAGATTAACGAATATTTAGAAATATTGTAACATTTGATTAATAATATAAATCTAACAGCTTTTTCAAATTATTTTCACCGAAAACTGCCACAGAATTATTGTAAAGCAAATTTGCGGTAATACCGTTTGAGTCACAAAGGGTACCGGAGAATGTTCCGTCATAAATCCTTCCGAAGCCACAGGACGGACTGCGCTCTTTAAGCACGGCGGCAGGACAGTTGTTTTCCCGGGCAATATACAGAGTATGCTCTGCGCCCTCCTCAAACGCCTCGGTTAAATCCTCGCCGTCACTTGAAATTACTCTGCCGTCCTTGATTTCGCAGGGTGTCCTTGGCGTAGGCAATCCTCCGAAGCATTCGGGACAAACCGGTATCAAATCAAATTTATCCGCCAAAGCAATAACGTCCTGATTTTTATTATTCGTGCCGTTATATTTGCAGTTTTCACCTAAAAGACAGGCACTGACAATAATTTTTGTTTTCATTTCTTATCCTCCGTAGGTGTAGGAGCTGACATCGGAATAGTAAATATATTCCTTAACGCCGTTAGTGTATTTCATATAAAATCTTGCACTTACCGTGCCGGTCATTGACTTTGAGCCGTAGAGTATTGCTTTTTTGTCGCTGTTACCCTCTATTACTGCGCTTTTAACAACAAAATTTTCGTTATTGGCAGTTCCCACTTTATCAAGATAAAGCATATCGTTGCTCATATTTTTTCCGTAAATAAATCCACACTCGGTTACAGTAAATTCCTTAGGCACGGAAATAAAGGCAACGAAATTCCGTCTGTAATCCTCCTCGGTGTCCGCCTCGTTAGTAAAGGTGACGGCACGGGGTAAAAGCTGATTTTCATATTTTTCGCTGATTGTAAATTCCTGAGGATTTTCAATTTTGCCGAGATTTATAAGATTAGCGTCATCATAGCCGTTAACCCTTGCCAGGCGGTAATCCTTAACATTAACATATCCGTTACAGTCAAAGTCGCCGTACTGAATAACAATGTTGGCGCAGATGTTGCTTTTATCCACTACGGCTGTGGCAGATGCAACAGTAACCGAATGAGCTTTAAATTCAACGCTGTGCTGTCCGCAGGTAATATTGTCACAGATGAAGCCACCCTTTTTATTAACCGTGGACGATAAAACGCCGTCAACATACACCTGAACATTATCAAGGATGTCTCCTTTTAGGTTACCTAATGTTCCTTTGAGATAATGTCCTGTATCACCGGTATGAGTAACATATTCCTCATACATATATTCACCGCAGTCCTTACAGTTATAGATAACCGTACCGTCCTGACACAAAGGGCATATATCATTGCCGATAGCATATCCCCTTGTATGACCGCATCCCAAGGAAGCAAATGAAACAGAATAGTTTTCGCAGTAATCCTTTGATGTTGAATCGTCATAACCGCTCATTACGGGAAATGTATAAATTTTAAAATTGTCCTGAATTTTATAGCTAAACAGTGCGTATTCACCGAACACGGTATTTTTACTGTAATTTACCACCTGGGCAAGTCCGGAGCAGGACATAAAGGCGAAATCTCCTATACGGGAGCATTTATTCAGCGTGAGCGATTTTATTGCAATACAGTTTCTAAAGGCGTAGTCTCCGATATATCTAACATTTTCATCAAGAGAAAATGATGTAATGCTCTTTCTGCTGATATACCAGGGAGTATAGCTGTAAAGCAGGGACTCATTTTCGTTATATCCGTAGTCGTCCATATAGCCTGTACCGTATGTAAGGCTAAGGGTTTTGATATTTGAACAATTATACCAGGTTGTATCGTCAGCGGCGGCAGACAGTGACAGGGGCATTGTGAGGCTTGAAAGCTTGGACGCATTATAGAATGAGTAGTTGGATACAGACGAAATATTATCGCCTATCACAACTTTTTTTAAGGTTGGAAGATAAACATTCCACGGTATATCCTCCAAGCTACTGTAATAGTACATATCGCCGCTTCCGGAAAAAGTAAGGGTATATGAGGCAGAATCATATTTCCAAGTCATATTATCTCCGCATATTCCACTGTCAAGTGTAAAAAAGCTCATAGAATATTTGTTGGCATAAGCATAGGCGGTAGTATCGGAAAATCCGTAAATAACCGTACCTGTTTTATGCGCCGAGGTATCAAAATAGTAGCCCAAGCAGTATTTGCCGAAGGTAATATTGTTGCTATCGGCTCTGAATTCCTTTAAGGTAGGACAAAGTATAAACGCATAATCGTATATGGATATGTCGGAATGAACACTGAACTCAGCCTTGTCAAATTCGGGGCACGCCATAACAATATTGCCGTTTAAGTCATAAATTATATCCCCCTCCACCGTGAAGTTGGAATTTGGCACAACCTTGGATATTCTGGGAGCATTAACGAACGCCCATGCACTGATATTTTCAACCGAATCCGGCATAGTGTAAACAGATGAGGTCAAGCCTCCGGCGTAGCTTATAAGAGTTTTGCCATCGGCAGAATAAAGGCTTGAGGAAATGACGCTGTAATTATTTCCCTCGCACCTAAAATAAGTAAGATTTGAACATCCTGCAAATGAAAACGGATTTATACCTCCGACAGAGGAACCGATAACAACATACTTTATTCCATCGGCATAGCTGCTCCAGGGCGCAGAATTTCTAATATAGTCATACATATCACCTGTGCCTGTAATGATAAGCTTTCCGGAATCGTAAAACGAATAGGTTAAGCTATCACCGCACTGACCGCTGTCAATAAGCTTAGGCTCAATATATGCACCGATATATGAATCGTTACACACGCTGCAGGTATATACGGTATAGCCCTCCTCCGTGTCGGTAGGCTCAACAATATCGGCTATATAGTTATGATTACATCCCAGTGATACAAAATTTATACTATTTGATGAGCAGTACCTCTCCGCCTCGGTATTATTATAGCCGTATAGTGTTAGGGGATTGATATTTTCAAAGGCATAAACACCGATGTTCTCAACCTCCTTTGAAAAAGTAAAGGAGCTAATCTGACTGCATCCGTAAAAGGCATAGTCGCCAATATCGTTATATGTATCAGCCATATTAAACTGTGCCTTTTCCATTGAATAAAAGGCATAATCACCTATTCTGTTCACAGAGGGGTCCACATTAACCTGTTTGATTTTGCCTGCAAAAAGCGCCCAGGGCTGAGTATCGGCGGTATAATCCTCTGCCTTATAAATATTAAGCTCGCCCTGTGGAATTGAATATGAATAGCTATCAGATGAATACGTAATGTTACTTATATCGGGACGGCCGTTGCCGTAATAAATATCATAGCCGGCAGTACCGTAATCTACGGAAAAATCACACAAAACCTGATACACATCATCCTTTGACATATTCACATCAACGCTTTTAATATCAGCGCACAGAGCCGCTATATATGGAGATGAAAACGAAGTACCGCTGTTGGTGGCGTATCCGCTTCCGTCTGCGGTAGGTACAGAGGACCTGATTTTTGAACCGGGAGCGCAGAAGTCAATACAATCTCCGTAATTTGAATACGTTGCTATGATACCTGCCGTACTGAGAGCAGAAACGGTAATGGCACCGGGAGTTGTTGTGGGATACCTGTTTGCAACCTCTTCTCCGTCATTACCTGCACTGCAACAAACACAAACGCCCTTTTTAACAGCGTTTGTAACGGCGGTTTTAAATGAATTACCTGCATATTCGCATCCCAAGCTCATATTAACCACATCGGCACCCTTTGATACAGCGTCATTCAATGCACCAATCATAGCTGAGGCGGTAGTGGCGGCACTTCCGAAGGGTATAACCTTATAAGGAAGAATTTTTACAGAATCCGGCGTATTATCGGCAATAATTCCGCTTACAAAGGTAGCGTGGCCGTAGACATCGCCCTGCATATCCCTGTCATATCCTGCGTCTGCGTAACCGTCGGAGGATAGGTCGATACCCGATGAAACAAATCTGTCCTTCAGCAGCTCGTGTTCAAGCATAACTCCGGTATCAATTACCGCAACGATAACATCATCATAATCCATTTTATAATTTGAAATATATGACGGCGTACCCATCTTGTTACTGGCTTGCGGAAAAACCTGTCCCTTTTCGGCGGAATCAAGATACGCAACACAGTCAGGCTCTGCATTAAGCGAATCGTCAATCATACGCTGATATGCTTCTTCAGCCTGACGAGCAGTATTGTACTGAAGAACCGCAAAGCCGTTTTCCTCATCAACTGCTACGGCGCAAGCGGAATAATCGTTTCCGTTATAGTTATTCACCATTATACGCCTTAAGCCGAAGGGCTGACTTTTTTGCTCATCTGTGAGAGAAACGTCGTATTCAGCATATATAGATGCAAGATCGGCTGTAAATCTATTGTCATTTTTTGAATTTTGATATTTTTCTGCACCGCAAAAAACGCCGGGAATAACTGCACATAGCACAGCCAGCGTTGATAACACAATGCAAAGTATCTTCTTTTTCAACGTCAAAACCCCCATAAATAGACAAACGGCATCATTTTTGTACACATTTAACAAATTTATTACACTATAACAATATAATTATATCATATTTGATTGACTTATGCCATATAAATATGCTATTTTTATATAGGATAATTCTTTGAAATGAGGAATGATATATGTCAGGAACAAAATATGTTACCAAAAAAGAGGTTATGGCATACTGCATTGGCGCATTCGGTCAAGGTATGGTTTATGCCATAATGAGCTCGTACATATCGGACTTTTATTTAAACGTACTTAAAGTAACGCCGATATTTGTATTGCTTTTAATGCTTTTAGCGCGAATTTGGGATGCAATCAACGACCCGATTATGGGATTCATCGTTGACCACGCAAATCCTAAAAAAGGTAAAATGAAGGCATATTTACTTTACACGCCAATACCCGTAGCTGTACTTACAATGCTTTTGTTTTATGCACCTAATTTAGCGGATTCTCAAAAAATGATATATGCCGCCATAACATACGTTGCGTGGGGTATGATTTATACCGCATCGGACGTACCGTTTTGGAGCCTGCCTAATGTATTAACTCCAGACGCAGACGAGCGTGGAGATATTATATCAAAGGCGAGAACCACCAACGGTATAGGCTCGGCAATACCGATGGCAATGTTTATGATGTTGGGCTTTGTACTGCCTAAATTCAACCTATCCGGCACAGAGCTTGAACAAACTAAATATTCTGTAATGGCGTTGATTTGCTCAATAATCGGTAACCTGCTTTTTGTAAGAGTATATTTCAAAACAAAAGAGAGAGTTAATATCCCAATTCCACCGAAAAGAGATAAAAAGCAGCCCTCTTCACTTAAGCTTATATTCACCTGCAAGCCGCTTATGCTTACAGCTCTTATGGGTATTTTATCTGCGGCAAGATATATGTTCCAGGCAGGTGCGGTTCACGTTGCAAGATATACATTTTATATCGGCAAGGACCTTACAGGACTCAGTACGGCGGAAAAAGAGGCGGCACTTCAGAGCAACATTTCAACCGTATCAACTATTATGGCAGTTGCCAGTGCAGTGGGAATGTTCGGGGCAATGATTGCCGTAACTCCACTTATCAAAAAATTCTCGTACAAGCAAATAATCATTGTATCTTCTCTGTTGGGAAGTGCGTCATCCTTTGCAATGTGGTTTATAGGCTACGACAATTTCTGGGCGTGCGTACCATTCCTTTTGATTTCAACAATCCCTTGTGGTACAATCAATGTATGTGCCTTTGCAATGGTTGGTGACTGTCTTGATTATATGGAGCTTAAAACAGGTGTACGTCTTACCGGTATGGGCTCCGCTATTCAAAGCTTTGTAACAAAATTCGGCAACGCAATAGCCACTTCATTTATTATTCTTATGTATATTATCGTTGATTTGGATGTTGCGTCAATATCTGCAAAGGTTACTGCAAATCCGCTTGAAATGACCGATACGGTAAGAGGCGGTATATTCAGTATAATCTCATTAATTCCTGCAATCTCGCTTTTGGTATGCATAATACCTATGTTCTTCTACAATCTCACGGGAGATTACAAGGAGCAAATGGAGGCTCAGCTTCAAGAGCAAAGACGTGAGCGTGGAATTGAAATTGAAAAATAAAATCAACAAAACACAACAAGAGGCTGTCTCACAGGAGTGAGGCAGCCTCGTTTTTATCATTAAGGTTGAATTATTTACTTTCGCTTAATATGCACTGTTCAATTACTCTGACGCTGCTTTGTCCGTCCTCAAGATAAGTAAATCTTGCATTAAATTTGTCGTATATCTCCCTATATCTGCTTTCATAGGTGGAAATATTTTTAAGCTCGTCCATTAGCTCGTCCTGGGTTTTTGTAATAGGACCGGGAAGATCGGACAAATCAATATAAAAATCACGCAGATTATTTTTGTACTCATCAAAATCGTACATATAAAAGTAAATAGGTCTTTTAAGATTTGAGTAATCAAAGAACACGCTGGAATAATCCGTAATCAGCAAATCGCTTATAATATACAAATCGTTGATATCGTCATAGGTGCTGACGTTATAAACAAAGCCCTCATACTTGCTTAAATCAATATAATTTGCAACAAAATAGTGGGTACGGAAAAGAATGATATATTCATCGCCGAATTCCTTTTGCATTTTGTCAAAATCCATCTGTGCCTTATAAACATATCCCATACCGGCTTTGTGCTGGTCATCACGCCAGGTGGGAGCGTAAAGAATTATTTTTTTGTCGCCCTTAATGCCGAGCCTGTCCTTAATTTCGGCAACGTCCTGCTGTGTGTAATTATACAAAAAGTCATTACGTGGATAGCCTGTTTCCTTAAGAATTGATTTATCCTCCAAGTCAAAGGCAGAGGCAAATTTTTCCGTACAGAACGCCGACGGAGAAATCATATAAGTATATCTCTTTGAGTCGGTTTTATATTTTTTGCGAATATCATTGATTGAGTTCATTGCATTTCCGCCCTTAACGGAAATGTCGTAGCCTAACTTTTTAAGAGGTGTACCGTGCCAGCACTGAATATAAACCTGATTGTCCTTTTTCTTAATAATCTCCTTAAGGCGTGAATTTGTTACCCAATACTTAGCGGCGGCGTGGTATCTGTAATACTGTCTGCTGCCGTACTTAACAACTACCGTATTTTTGTTTTCCTCAAGATATTTAAAATCATCGGGATTTTTAAACGCCCATACGTATTTATAATCACTGCACCTTTCATCATTCTGCATAGCGTTATATATTGCTTTGGGACTGCAAACAAAGTATCTTCCCATATATGCCTCAAACATAACCATTTTATCGTCAACCTTGTTTGAGTAATAATAATTAAGATACTGAACCCTGCCCCACACAAACATTGCTTTTCTAAGCAGAGTCAGAAAGGTGTGATGCTTTTTTCCGTATTTAAGAAGCTTTCTTTTAATAGCTTTTTTTACTTGTCTCATTACAAATCAGGCCTTTTCGTCGTCAAAAAACATAATAATTTAGTTTATTTTATCACATAAGGCTGTTTTTGTAAACCTTAATTACTGTTAATAATATATTAATTTAAAATAAATAACATCTTATTTATTAATTTTCACGGTTGTGAGCTGTCCGCTCCTCCCATGCAGATTTTGCCTTTTGGGAAAAATACTCCTTTGAAAAATCATAAACAGCTTTTTTAAGCACCGCCTTAAACCGTGTATTCTTTTCGTTATCCATTTCCGATATAGAATCAACAATTGAAGTTACACGCTTTAAATCCATCAGCTTTAAATCGTAAAAATCATCAATCCCTATTCTTTCGGCGGTATTTTCAAGGGTATCAAAGAAAAGCTCCAAATCCTCCTCACCTATATAGGCAATAAGATTATTGATGTATTCACTGACAAAATCCGAGTAATGATCGTATTTTTCAACTGCTTCAAAAACGTCATCACCTACAATCCAGGAGGACACCTGATGCTGCTTTAAGCCGTTATTAGAGCTTTTTACGATGATAGGCTTTTTATCGTGACACAGCATTCGTCCTATTACGGAGGACTGAGGAGTTAAAAAGTGAATTTTGTCCTCAATCTGCCTGTAATCATAACGGTCAAAAAACCATTTGGGAAATCCGGGAGCATCATCCTCATATACCCCAACAATGCGTTTTTTAAGCGAATTTGAGCAGTTAACCGCCGCAAACACCGCAAGATTTCCGCCTTTTGAGTGACCGCAAATTCTTACATCACCGTCGCATAGCATTGCCGTTTCCTGAAAATAATGCAAAGCCTCTATCTGTGCAGGAACCGGAAACATATACGAAAGCATAGCCGACTCCTTTACGCCGGTAACGGTAACATCCGTACCACGAAAAGCCACCAGCAAAGAGCCGTCATTCAGCTTAAAATTTGCCGCCGAAAACTGCTTATCAATAGCCTCGTTCACGTTGTTTACATAGCGGCAAATAACCGTATCACCGTATCTTTTTGTATCTGCGCACAGCTTTAAAAGCTCTGCCGAGCGAACACTTATAGCAATAAGATTTTCAATATTTTCAAGACTGTAAGCAGTATAAAATTCCTCTGACGCTGTTTTAAGAGTAGGCATAAGTACGCCGTCGGCAATACCGGCAAAGTCCGTATAAACAAGCTGCGAAAAAACTACGTTATCCACATCGTTAAAGGGTTTTTCCTCAAAAGTAAAATCGCCGTATTCTTTTATATAATCAACAATATTTTTCATCATTTTCACCTTTAGGGTAACGGTAATA
>CAMFRO010000021.1 GCA_945982035.1 uncultured Clostridia bacterium
TTGCCGCCACAACAAAGGGCAATGTTGAAATGGCAGCAGGAAATGCCATCGGCTCCGTAACGGCGAACACTGCGTTGATAATGGGAATTTTTGCATTATGTATGCCCTTTTGTGTCAAAGGTCGTGATTTTACACCGAAGGCATTAATGATGACGGCGGCGTGCAGTACACTTTACCTTGGATGTATATTTACTAAAAAATTTCAGCACGAATTTGTGGCAGGCGAAATAAACCAATATTACTCTCTGTCAAGCTACGCAATTTTAGCTTTGTTTATAATATTCGCAATATTTTTGGCGGAAAATATTTTCTCCGTCAAAAAAAGTAATAATCCTACGGAAAATTATGGTACAGATAAAGTCATTGAGCAAAATTCCGTCGGCGCATCACAATGGGTTAAGCACATATTTCTGTTTATGCTCGGTGCAGGAGGTATTATTGCCGGTGCCGAGCTGCTTGTGAATTCCGGACAGATTCTCGCCAAGGAAATCGGAATACCCCAAAGAATTATCAGCGTAATTTTCATTGCCATAGGAACTTCACTACCGGAGCTTGCAACGGCAGTTACGGCTATAAGAAAAAAGGAAGGCGCTTTATCCGTTGGCAATATTTTAGGCGCAAACATAATAGACCTGACACTTATACTGCCCATTTGCTCCGCCGTTTCTATGTCAAAAGGAAGCGGTGCCCTTGCAGTCAGCGTATCCTCGGTGAACACAGACATTCTGTTTTGTCTTTTTGCAATAGCAATTGCCGTTATTCCCACGATAATAACACAAAAATTTCACCGCTGGCAGGGCGCATTAATGCTGGCATCCTACGGAATTTATGCAGCTTTAACATTTGTAATATGAAACAATAATTATATTTAAGTTGGCGGTAGCCGAAATAAGCAGCACATAAAAAATCACAGGGACTTTTACAAGCTCCTGTGATTTTACTTTATCATTATTTTGCCAAATCGCCGACAACCATCATATAGTCACCGATTTGAACACCGAATTCAGGTCCGCCCTCCATCATAAGCTGCTTATTGGCAGTCATCTGGAACATATCGCCTGTACCAAGCAATATTTTAAGAGCAGATGTGGGGCAATCAAACTTCATATTGAAGAAAGGCTTTGACCTCTTATAAGCACCTCTGCCGGCTCTTGATTTACCGGCCTTAATACGGATATAAGCAGTACACTCGGGATGGCCAACAACCTCCCACTGATAACAGCGGTCGGGAGATTTAAGAGTCCATTCGTGAATTGCGGGATGGCCAAGCTTATTAAGCTGTGAAATACCCGATGAAAGCAGATAGAAATACAGCTTGCAAAGCAAGACAGAAGTTGCCTCGTCATTCTCGGGTGGTTCGCTGATGCTCAAAAGTGATGACATTTTTAGCAGAACCATCATAAATTTAATAAACTTGGGAAGTGATTTGATTTTCATTTTAGGAAGCTTTGACATATCGCCCTTCATAAAAGCGTTCATTCTTTCCATAGATGAAAATGCAAGTTCGGCGTCAATTTTGCTCTGGCCGAGATATTCACCGAGCTTGACAGTCCATTCACCGTTTTCAATAATAAAGTGAACAGCCTCTTTTTCCTCGGCATTTACCATAGCGGACACCTGATATATAGCGTCAACGCCCTCAAATTTTTTCTTTAATTCGGGAACGTCGGTAGCAATGGTTTTCATCAAAGGCAGTGCGCCTGCCATAAAAACCTTATTAGCATAACGAGTTTCATCGCTTGGCATATAATACACTCCTTTCAAAATAGATAATGTGTGAAGAAAAATTCAAAATTAGAATTCGTCGTCCCATGCATCGTCTGCTTCAAAATCAGCGTGCATCATTTCCTGAATTGCCTCTGAAATACCGTTAGCGTCAATCTTAGCCATAGCAAGCAGGTCTTCCTGAAGACCGATTGTAGAAAATGCATTCTGATGACCCAGCATCTTAAACGCACAGGCTTTACCGGATTTAGCAACAACCTCGGCAACAGCAGAGCCAAGACCGCCCATAACCTCGTGGTCCTCAACGGTGATAATACGGCGTGTATCCATAACTGCACTGAGAATAGCCTCTTCATCAACAGGCTTAATTGTGTGCATATTGATAACACGAACCTTAAGACCTGCGTCAGCCTCTGCCATACGTGCAGCCTGCATAGCCTCAAACACACAGGAACCACAGGCGATAACTGTAATATCTGTACCGTCATTCATAAGAGTTGACTTATTCCATTCAAACTTGCAGTCGTCAACGTTCTTATAAATAACCTGGTCAAAGCCTCTGTTAATACGGATATAAACAGGACCTTCAATATCATAAGCCGCCTTAACAGCGTGATATGTTTCTGCGCCGTCGCAGGGGCAGATAACGGTCATATTAGGAAGCGCTCTCATACAAGCCATATCAATAAGAGAATGGTGAGTTGAGCCTGCCTGACCGAAGGAGGTACCTGCGTGAGTAGCAATAATTTTTACCGGTACGTTCTGATAGCAGATATCTGTATGAATCTGGTCAAGAGAACGTGCGGCTGTGAAGATTGCGAAGGTAGATGCAAAGGGAGTAAATCCGTTCTTTGCAAGACCTGCGGCAACGCCGAAAAGGTTTTGCTCCGCAATACCTACGTTAAAGAATCTGTCCGGGAACTGTTCACCGAACATACCGATTTTTGTTGATTTAGCAAGGTCGGCTGTAAGAGCGACAACGTCCTTGTGCGCCTCGCCCAGCTCGCAAAGAGCGATACCGTAGCATTCAGCAGTTGAAAGCTTTGTAGTATCTGTCATAGTATAAGTCATACCACCCATTGTTCTTACGCCTCCTTTTCAGCACGCTCGCAGCGTGCTTTATATGTTTCATCAAGTGATTTATATGCCGTTTTAACCATCTCTTCATCAAGAGAACCATAATGCCACAGATAGTTGTCCTTCATAAAGTCAACACCCTCACCCTTGAAGGTATCCATAATGATTGCGGTAGGCTTGTCGCCGCCGTTCTTATGGTTATCAATGGCAAATTCAATAGCGTCATTAAGCTCCTTCATATTGTGGCCGTCAACACGTTTAACATTGAAGCCGAAGGCCTCAAATTTCTTGTCGGCAGGCTCAACCTTCATTTCGTCGTCAACTCTGCCGTCAATCATACACTTGTTCATATCGGCAAGAACAACAACATTTGAAAGCTTAAACTGAGCAGCACTCATTGCCGCCTCCCAGTTGGAGCCTTCGTTAAGCTCTCCATCGCCGGTAAGAACAAAATTCATATAGTCAAGACCTTTAAGTCTGCCTGCAAGAGCAAATCCCACAGCCAAAGAAAGACCGTGACCGAGAGAGCCTGTTGAACAGTCAACACCCTTAACCTTGTTGCAGTCAAGGTGCATACCGATTTTTGCACCTGTAAGGTTGAAGATATGTAACTCCTCCTCAGGCATAAATCCCATGTCAACAAGCACAGGCGCATAACCCACTGCACAGTGACCCTTTGAAAGAACAAATCTATCTCTGTCCTCCATTTCGGGATTTTGAGGATCAACCTTCATAAAGCGGTGATACAAAATTGTCATAGCGTCCATAGCGGACAACGAACCGCCTACGTGACCCGAACCGCCCCAAACGGCAGTCTGGATGGTAAGGCGTCTTAACTGGTCTGCCTTTTTCTCAAGGCGCAGCCATTCCGCTTTATCAAACGGCTTGTAATCTACTGGCATATAAATATACCCCTTTCTTTTACTGTACAGCGGCAATGCACAACCGCCGTACTGCTTTAAATTATATTACTTTTTTAAATCCAGCTCGGGATGGTTTGCGGCAACAACGCTGAAGGCATCCTCAGCAATGTCAATAGCAAGCTTAATATCGTCATCCGTAACTGAAGCATTCATAAAGTGATTGTGGTGGGAAGCAAGGAACAATCCACGGCTTACACACTCTGCAACCCATTCCTGATGAAGCATAAGAGAGTCATCGTTAGCAATACGGAGATAGAACAGCGCAGGCTCACCTGTAACCTTAAGGTTGAAGCCGTGTTCTGCACCGGCAGCCTTGAGTCCTTCAGTAAGCTTTATACCCTTTTCACGGAACATTTTAGGTGTGTCAAGCTTCTTCATCTTCGGGATACAGGCAAGACATGCGGCAAATGGCTCTGCGCTCATCCAGTAGGAGCCTGTATAAACAACAGATGAAGCTGTGTTCTTCATATGCTCCTGACCGCAGACAGCAGACATATTGTAGCCGTTTGCAAGAGCCTTACAGAAGCAGCAAAGGTCTGCTTTAATTCCGTAGTAGTGGTCAGAGCCTGCAAGGTCAAGACGGAAGCCTGTACGTACATCGTCAAAAATAAGAACCATACCGTGGTCATCGCAGAACTTACGAACTGCAGCCCACTGCTCTTTTGTAGCACATACGTTATCATAAAAGTTACCGTGGTCATAGGGCTGAGCAATAAGACCTGCCACATCGCCGTTGCATGCGTCATAAGCCTCCTGCATAGCCTCAAGGTCAAACCAAGGAACAACGATATTGTTTGCAACGTCTTCGGGAGTGATACCCGGATAGTCAGCCTTCTGTGCCCACTGAAAATCACCGTGATAATATCCCTTGAAGAACATCATTTTTTTCTTGCCGGTATGAGCTCTTGCACACATAACAGAGAATGTAGTTGCGTCGGAGCCGTTTTTCATAAAGAAAGCCCAGTCAGCCATTGCAACTGTATCCTTAAGCAGTTCCGCACACTCAACCATTTTGTATGAAGGTGAAGTGGTACAGTTGCCGATTTTAAGCTGCTCCATAGCGGCGGCATCTACATCATCGTCGCAGTATCCGAGAACATTTGGACCGTAAGCACACATAAAGTCAAGATACTTATTGCCGTCAACATCCCAGAAATATGTACCCTTTGCATGGTCAAGCATAAGAGGCCATTTAGTAATAGGGAGGAAAAGACCTTCCGAAGGACCTAAGTGTCCATATACGCCTGAAGGTATTGCCGCAAGCGCACGGTTAAACCACTCCTGTGATTTTTCGTGTTTGTATTCAGGGAATTTACTCATTATATTCTTCCTCCTTAGCCGAGATATACCGCTACTCTGTCAAGTATGCGGTTAACATTATCAATCATATTAATCATACCGCTCATATAAATATTGCCGGCGCAAAGCTCAGCCATAGTTGATGCGGTACCGTTAAACAAGCCGTTGGCAAGGTCAATGGTTTTAAATTCCATAATAGAACGTGGAGTGTCCGGCTTTTCTTTAATAAGCTGGAGCTTATGGTCTCTTGCACGCACGGTTACGTAGCAAGCATCGGTAATGCCCATCTGAATATCGCCGTCGCAGATATAAGACGCTGACTGCTTGCTGATAGAATCGTTATTGCCCAATGCGCAGATTGCACCTGCGATTGTGTACATTGTAAGAATAGTTGATTTTTCAAAGAACTCTCTGTTCTTGAGGTCTTCTTCCTTAGGCATAAGATATTTTGTGAGAATATCTGTAAGCTTAGTAAACGGACCTAACAGGAAGGAAAGTACCTGAGGTATGCCTTTTACAGGTATGCCCGGCTTACTGTCGTCAATAAGAGCATTGAACTTTTCAGGTGACGCAAATTTCATTTTACAGGTGCAGCCGTAATCACCCTCGGTCATTTTGCAGCCGTCAGAAGTAAAGTTGTATGTAACACAAGGACCGTCAGTTACCTCAAAGCACAGAGAAACCGGCTTTTTAAGGCCCTTACATACTGCCTTTGCTTCATCGTCCATTTCGCACAGATTTTCAAGAGTCGCAAGAACACCGTACGCATTGACGAAAGCCATTGCTTTTGCTTCTTTCATAAATAATCCTCCTTAATATAAATGTGCAGCACAAATAAACAGTAATTTTAATACACAATATGCAATTTGTACAATTTAATTTGTGCAGGCACAGTATTATATGTGAAAATTATATCATATTTTGCAGGCATAATCAACCAAAAAGATAAACTAATTATAAATTATTTTAACAAACGCACAAAATTGGCTAAAACATAAAAAATCAGGCATCCGAAACGGACGCCCGACACGTATATTTGGATATTTTTAAATTTACTCTTTTATTAAAACCTTTTCCACGGCACCGTAGTAGATATAGTGAAAATCGTTTGCAGGATACTGTGTGTCAATTATTGTTTTATCAATAATCTGCTCCGGCTTAAACTCGCCCTTTGCAGTCTTTTTGCATACAAGAACAAGCTTTGCCTGCTTAAAATAGGGTGCGTTTTCATCAAAAACCGGTGTAAGGTCCGTTTCTTTAATTTTGTCAACATCACTTCCGCTTTTTGTACCGCAAAAGGACAAAATCTGCTTGCACTCTTTAGGATAAAACGACAGAGTAAAATAATCCTTTTCCTCAAGGAATTTAACAGTATATCTTTGGGGACGGATATAAATTGTAACCATATCCTTTGCCCAAAGCTCACCTACGGCACCCCAGGAAACAGTCATTGTATTAAGCGCATTTTCGTCACCTGCGGTAACAAGCCCCCACTGATTTTTAAGCAAATCAACAACATTTTCTTTAACATCGGTAAAGCTGATTTCTTTAAACATAAATATCACTCCAAAATAAAATTTTCAATATCAAGAAATCAAATTATTTCTGCAAAAAGCCGATTTTTTTCATAGCCTTGGCAAGTGTACGATGAGCCACACGGGAGGCAATATCCGCACCGTTGGTCCAGCACTGCTGAAGATATGCTTTATCCTGCATATACTCGTTATACTTTTTCTGTACAGGCTCAAGCTCTGCAATAACAGCCTCGCCCACAGCTTTTTTGAAATCGCCGTAGCCTTTACCGGCAAAGTCGTGTTCAATGGTTTCAAAGCTGTCACCGGTAACGGCACTGTAAATAGTCATAAGGTTATTAATTCCGTCCTTGCCCTCGGCGTAATGTACTGACATTTCGGAATCGGTAACAGCCGACTTAAACTTCTTCATAATAACATTAGGCTCGTCAAGAAGATAGATTGTACCCTTTGGATTGGGGTCGGATTTGCTCATCTTTCTTGCGGGATCCTGCAAGGACATTACTCTTGCACCTGCTTTTGGAATGTACGGCTCAGGCACGGTGAACACATTACCGTAAATACCGTTAAATCTCTCGGCAATATCCCTTGTAATTTCAAGGTGCTGCTTTTGGTCTGCACCTACCGGCACAACATCTGCCTGATAAAGCAGAATATCAGCCGCCATAAGACAGGGATATGTAAAAAGACCGGCATTAACATTATCGGAATGCTGAGCTGATTTATCCTTAAACTGAGTCATTCGTGAAAGCTCGCCGAACTGTGTATAGCAGTTTAGAAGCCATCCTAACTGTGAATGCTCAGGCACGTGTGACTGAATGAAAACTATACCCTTTTCCGGATCAAGTCCCAAAGCCAAAAGCATTGCGTAAAGCTGTGTTGTCTGCTGTCTTAATTTAGCAGGCTCCTGCCTTACGGTGATTGAATGCAAATCGGCAATACCGAAAATTGTATCAAAATCCTCCTGAAAAGCAGGCCAGCCTTTCATTGCACCCAAATAATTACCCAATGTGGGAATTGACGTAGGCTGAATTAAGGACAGACTTCTTTTTTTACGCTGAGGTTTATTTTCTTCTGACATTTTTACATCTCCAATAAATTATTTATATTCTTTTGCAACTTCGCCTAAAATCTTAACGCCTTTGATGATGTTTTCATCGGACGGAGTTGAGAAATTCATACGGATATACTGAGTAGAGTCGGTATCATTCATTAAAAACGCATTACCCGGAACAACGGCAACCTTTTTTTCCACCGCTTTTTGGACAAACTCAAGCATATTGACGTTATCGGGAAGCTTGCACCAAATGAACAAACCGCCTTCGGGTCTCACATATTCAACAAAATCGCCTAATTCCTTATCAATGCAGTCGCACATAAGATTAAGCTTTTTACGGTAAATATCCTGAATTTTTGTAATATGAGCGTTTACATCGTAACGCTTAAACCACTCGTCAACAATCATCTGATTAAGACATGGTGTGTGAACATCTGCCGCCTGCTTGCCAACGGTCATTTTTGCAAGTACAGGCTTAGGTGCAATACAGTAAGCAACACGCAGACCGGGCGACAGAATTTTACTGAATGAGCCTGCGTAAATAACAATGCCCTCGGTATCCATTGATTTAATAGTAGGAATTTTCTCCCCTGATACACGAAGGTCGCCGTAGGGATTATCCTCAAGAATCATAACGGAGTATTCCTTTGCCAGCGCATAAAGCCTTTTTCTCTTTTCAAGGCTCATTGTAGCACCGGAGGGATTTTGGAAATTGGGAATTGTATAAATAAATTTTGCATTTGGAGTAGATTTAAGTGCCTGCTCCAAGGCGTCAACATCCATACCGTCAGCCTCTACAGGAACGCCCTTTAGCTTGCAGTTATATGAACGAAAGCAGTTAAGAGAGCCGATAAATGACGGCTCCTCACAAATAACGGTATCACCCTCGTTGCATAAAACCTTAGTGGTTAAATCCATAACCTGCGTTGCACCTGACATAATTATAATATCGTCAAATTCCCTGCCGATATTTTCACGCTGCTTCATCCAATCTTTAACAGTATCACGCAGGGGCTGATAACCCTCGGAAACGCCGTATTGAAGCGCATCAATAGGTCGGTTTGCAAGAATATCTGCACTGATTGCCCTTACCTCCTCAACAGGAAAGGCGTCAGGCGCAGGATTTCCTGCCGCCAGCGGAATAATAGCAGGGTCGGCGGTAGCCTTTAAAATCTCCCTTATTGCGCTGGGCTGAAGTGATGAAATTCTGTTGGAAAAATTGTAATTCATTTTTTACATCTCTGTTCTATAAATTATATGATTCCGTCGGCTCTAAGCATTTCTATAAGCCTTTCGGTGTTTTTTCCGTCATGGAAGGCAACTATTTTTGAATAACGATTAACATATTCGGGGTTTTGAGAGGTAGCATAATAATTATCCTCAATGGATTTGCTTAAGCCCTCGGTGCTATAAAAATAATCGCCGTAAACATTATCCTCATTAAGCATAAGCTTTGTTGACGGACCGTACTGAGCCAAGCAGTAATCCTTTTCCTCCCAGTAGAAAATAACTCTTGCGCCACGATAAAATGCATCATAAGCTATGGAGGAATAGTCCGTTATAAGCACTCTCGTCTGCTTTAAAATATCATCATAGCAGGAGTCAAGCACCATTTTTTCAACAATTGCCTTTGGTAGATGCTTAAGCTCGTTTACTATCAGCGGATGAGGAAGAATAACCACCTTATCCTTCAAATTATCCGGCACACTGTCATAAATTCGCATTACCATTTTAAAATATGCCGTCTGGTTAAAATCATCTCTTGCGGCGTTGATTTCCCAAGGCCGCCAGGTGGGCATTATGGCAATTCTATCAGCGCTATCGGACATATAGTTTCTGTCAAATTTAGGCAGACCTGTAATATACAAATCGTCCGGATAGTGACGACCCAATTCGGTAAAATGGTCAGCCTCTGCCTGTGATGACACAACAACCCTATACTTGCCGTTAAGATTTTTACGCTTAAACATTCCTCTTGCCTCGCTGTCAAGAGATACCATATACATAACTCCGTGCTGTAAAAATACGTAATTAAGATTTTTGCTTGAAATTTTTCTCAGCGGAAGAATATTAAAGGTTTTTAAATCAATGGCGTGAACAAGCGCCTCTGTACCGATAAAGGTTTTGCTCCTAAAGAAATACAGATAATGCTTAAACGTATATTTATAAATAATATTGCTTTTGTATTTTTCAGGTATTCTGTCAATAAACTCATAATTTCTGTCAACAATGAAATACGAATTAGTATAACCGTCGTCAATAAGCTTTTCAAACAATACGCTGGCGCTTTCCTCGTATTTTGAGGAATTCTTTTCGTACAGCAGAACTATTTTGTCTGCCCTTTCACTATGCCATAAAAGCCCTAAAACAAAGGCAATATCCTGCTTGATACGCTCAATGAATTTATCCGTAACATTAACGGACCTTACATAAATATTCAGTCTGTTATTCCTTGACTGACGGAAAATCGCAACGGTCTGTGTTTCCTTTTCAACAGTCATAGGACCACGCAGTCCCAAAAATACGTTAAACAAAAACGTTCTGTAAACTATATGGCACTGAACGGTATGATTATACTTGTTTTTATAGCACAAAGCCACCATATTTGTTGCCGGCATATCAACAATATCCTTTAAAGGAATATCAAAGGTATAAATTCCGCAGTGACGCCTTGAATTCTTTGAGGTGTTTGAAACAAAGCGTGGCTTATACCGCTTTTCGCTTTCTCCCACCGTGATATACAAATCGGAGAGCCTTGTATTAACGGGAGTTTTAAAGGTAAAAAAGCTAATACATTTCATTTTATTTTTACCTTTTATATATAGCGGCAAAATATTTTTCATACAGGAATTTCTTCTAAAGCTTTCGTCCGCCAGCATATCCTCATTTCTACGAATATACGCCTCATTCTCCTGCTGAGCCATATCCAATGCAGTAAAATTATGCTTATGCTCATACTCTTTAACATATTCAACCTTTTTGGCGTAACGATTACCATAACAGAAATAATCGCCGTGTTCAATAAGCACCTTTTCTCCGCTCATAGCGGACAATATGCCTGCCATAACTGCATTTGCGCAGGAAAAATCAACAATTTTGACAGGCTCAAGGGAGTAAAACATACGCTTCGCTTCCCTTGAATAAAACTCTTTGGAAGCCTCTCTGTCGTCATATAATCCCAGTCCTCTGTTAAATACGGTACTTACAAGCTCACGAATATTAAACTGAAAGGCACTGACTATTCCTAAGGTTGAAACATCCTTATCAAGAGAAAGCACAAATTCCTTACTGCTTTTTGTGAAATTACGTCTGTAAGCAATAACGTAATTATATCCGGGATTATCCTTAATATAGTTATTTATATTTTCATAATGGGTGGCAGGAAGTGATCCTGCATAAATCAGGCACACATTTTTACCTGCATTTTCATTTTTTTCAAGCTTGATTGTGCTGCTTTCGCCTTGAACCATCAAATCAAACAGCTTTTCGCATATATCGTCAGAGCCGTTAGTGCAGTATTCGCTGATAAAATCACTGTAATCAGCAACAGGGCGATTCATTTCATCAATGGTTTCTTCCACCGTTTCGGTAAGAGGAAACGGCAGAGCGTCAAGATTTATATAAACACCTCTTGATGCGAGATATTTCTCCTTATCATAAGCGAAAAGTATTATTTTTTTTCCTGTTACGGCAAAGTCAAAGAACACGCTGGAATAATCGGTAATAAGCCCGTCGCAGGCGTTTAGCACCTCGTAAGTATCGTAATCCGCCGGGAAATACTTAATATGACGGAAGCTTTCACAGTCAATCTCACCTGCCAACAGGAAATGAAGATTAACAAGCATAACGCTGTTGTCGTCAAGCTTACTGTCAATTTCTTCAAGAATGGCAGTTGTTGATTTAATCTGATACTCAGTGTCCGCTTTTCTGCCTGTTCCTCGCCATGTGGGCATATAAGCATAAACCGTTTTACCTACAACGCCCAGGGACTCTTTCATTTTTTCACCCTGTTCTTTGTCGTAAAAGATATAATTTCGGGGATAATTTGCAATGAAGGAATTGCCTTTAAATATATTTCTCAAATCGTAATCGTCCATAAACACGTTACGGGTAAACTCATTGGGAAACAGAGCGTAATCGCTCATTAAATAATTCTTTTGAATATTTGCCAAAGACGCTAAGTTTGACTTGTCGGATTTACCAAGGGTTTTAAGCGGTGTTCCGTGCCATGTGTTAAGGAACACCTGTTCATCTCTTTTATAGAAATACGGAGGGAATGAATTGTCCGTAAGCAGATATTTTGCTGTCGCCAGATATTTGCAATATGAATGGGAATTTCTTACCGCAAGGCGCACCCTATCAAAGCCGTAAAAACTCATTCGTTTTTTGGCTTTATCAATAGTTTTTTCAGTTACAACAAACACGCAGGTATAGTCCTGCCACTTGGGATTGGTCTGCAGCTCCTTTAACATAGAAAACATATTTCCGTTGATATTTGAGCCCTGACCGCCCTCCAAAAGCACCAGCTTATCATCAACATCCAAAGAAAGATACTTCAGATAATGCAGTCTGATATTGCTGTTCACTTTTTTCAGTTTGTTAAAAATTCGCCTAATCACTTACGAATTTCTCCTCTCAGGTTGGGTAGCGCAAATTATTCGGGAAGCTGGTCCTTTCCGTGCTCCGCCTCTTTAAGCTTAAGGTCATTCTTAATCTGCGTTGTGGATACTCCCGGTGTACGCTCCAAAAATACTACATCACAGTATTCCTTAAGATAATCAAATTTATCGGAGCCTGCCCAGTCGGAGCCCATTACAACAGTATCAATATGATATGTTTTAACATCGTCCAGCTTCTGCTCCCAGCTGTTTTCGGGTATTACAAGGTCAACATACCTGATTGCCTCAAGCATTTTCTTTCTCGTTTCATAGCTGTGGTAGGCAACCTTTCCCTTCTGCGCATTAAACTCATCGGTTGAAAGGGCTACAACGAGATAATCACCAAGCTCCTTTGCTCTTCTTAAAATATTTATGTGTCCGTAATGAAGTAAATCAAAGGTACCGTAGGTTAATACTCTTTTCATTGTTTTATTCTCCTATAACTTTAATTATAAATTTTGCAAGAATCTGCGCATTGTTTGAGTTAGTATCCTGAATATATTTTTTCTTAAAAGCATATAACTGCGTCATATCATATTCACCGTTAACTATGCTTTCGGTAAGCTTATCCGCATCATCAAACACCGCACTACTCATTTCACTGCGTATATCAACATTAATTCCTCTGTCACGACAGTAATCATCATAATCGGGAACGTAGAAATACAGTGGCTTCATAAGCAGCGACGCTTCAAAGGCACAGGCGGAATAATCGGTTATTATTACATCGGCAAATTTCATTAGCTCATAGGTTGAAAAATTGCCTCTCGGTGCAAATTTCTCGCTGTGCTTTGCCTTTGACAGCGGATGTGCACTGATAATCAGCTTGCAATCCTCAATATCGTCAAAAGCAGTTTTAAGCATTTGGGCGTAAACGGCCTCACTATCCCTGAAGGTAGGCAGATAAAGCACCAGCTTTTTATCACCGTAAGAGGGATTCAACGAATAAAATTCGTTTATTCTATCGGATTTTTCAAGGATATAATCAACTCTCGGCATGGGGCAGATTTTGATTTTATCACTTTCAACTCCGAATGCCTCCATATAAAACTGTGCAGTTGCCGGCGAAGGTGCGATAACAAAATCATAATTCTTATGCATACACATAATTTTGCTGACCTTTTCATCTCTGCCGGTTTTCGTGCCAACCGACTGTAAACCGAATTTTTTAATTGCACCCAGCGCATGCCAAATCTGTATAACCTTAAGCGAGTCCTTATGCTTTAAGCAGGAAACGGTAATTGAATATGTATCAATTATCGCCGCCTTTGATGTGGCAAGATAATACATATCGCCGATAACGCTGAAGCAGTATTTAATTTTTGCAGAAATTCCGTCGTCAATCATTTTAAGGCGGAAAACCTGCTGAATATTAGGATTTTCTTTCTTTACAGCCTGCTCCAAAAGGCACATATCAACGCTTTTTTCGTTGCTTTGGCGTGAAAGATAAACTATCCTGTTTTTGCTTTTAAAAAGCTTCATCGGGGCATAAAGTATTCTAAGCCCTGCCTTAAGCAAAATAAAAATCAGATTTTTCATATCATTTATTCATAAAGAGGATATTTAGCGCAAATTTCGGCAACGCCCTTTGCAATATAATCCTTTTTGTTATCAAAATCGGTAACTGCAAGAGAAATAAATTCTGCAATTTTGTCAAAATCATTTTCATCAAGTCCTCTTGTTGTTGCCGCAGGAGTACCGATACGAACACCGCTTGTTACAAAAGGTGAAAGGGGTTCGTTAGGTACGGTATTTTTGTTAAGAGTGATATGAACATCGTCAAGTCTTGCTTCAAGCTCCTTACCTGTAACGCCTGTTCCTCTTAAATCAAGCAGGCAAAGGTGGTTGTCTGTACCGCCGGACACAAGATTCTGTCCTCTTGAAATAAGTCCGTTTGCAAGTGCCTGAGCGTTGTTTATAACTCTCTGCTGATATTCTTTAAATTCCGGCTTAAGTGCCTCGCCGAAGCATACCGCTTTACCTGCAATAACGTGCATTAACGGTCCACCCTGAGTGCCGGGGAATACTGCAGAATTAAGCTTTTTGATAAGATATGGGTTGTTGCAGAGAATAAGACCGCCTCTTGGGCCGCGGAGAGTTTTATGGGTGGTGGTTGTTACAACGTCGGCATGCGGAAACGGTGACTGATGAAGTCCTGCTGCCACAAGACCGGCAATGTGTGCCATATCAACCATAAACATTGCACCATTGGCGTGAGCAATATCCGCCATTGTTTTAAAATCAATTTCACGGGGATATGCCGACGCACCGGCAACAATAAGCTTAGGCTTAACCTTATTAACCTGTTTTGCGAAGGCATTATAATCAATAAATCCGTTTTCGTCCACTCCGTAAGGAATGAAATTGAAGTACTTACCTGAAATATTGGCAGGTGAGCCGTGGGTAAGGTGTCCGCCGTTGTCAAGGCTCATACCCATAACTGTATCACCCGGCTTAAGCAATGCAAGATATACCGCCGTGTTAGCCTGGGCACCGGAATGAGGCTGTACATTTGCGTAATCACAGCCGAAAACCTCGCAGGCTCTTTTGATTGCTATTTCCTCAACAACGTCCACATAACGGCAGCCACCGTAGTAACGCTTTCCCGGGAGTCCCTCGGCGTATTTATTTGTAAGAACGGAACCCATAGCCGCCATAACCTGTGGTGACACAAGGTTTTCCGATGCGATAAGTTCAATATTTTCACGTTGTCTTTTTAATTCAAGAGCCATTGCCTCAGCAACCTCTTTGTCGGTTTCGGCAACCTTGCCTATTGAATCATAGTAATCGGAATACATATCTTAATCCTCCTGCATATCTATATGATTATAATTATACGGATATATAATACCACACATAATTGAAATATACAATAAATATTTTAATTATTGATATTGTAAAAATAAGGACTTGATTTTTGCTGAAAATATGTTATTATATATGAGCAACATATTTCATCGGGGTGTAGCGCAGGTGGTAGCGCACCAGACTGGGGGTCTGGGGGTCGCAAGTTCAAGTCTTGTCACTCCGACCAAAAAGAACAGAACATCTTTATTGATGCTCTGTTCTTTTTCATTTTACTAAAGACTTGAACTTGCGACAGCCTCATCCAAATTCTGTGAACAAAGTGAGCAAAGAATTTGGGAGAAACAGTCCGGGGGACTGTTTCGTAGGAGGCTGCATTTCCGTAGAAGTCTTGTCACTCCGACCAAAGGGGCAGATAATTCATCTGCTCTTTTTTTATATAAAACATACAAAAAACCGCTAAAAATAGCGGTTTTTATATTTTGTACATTACATTGAACCATTTTATTTGTTATAATGAATATTTGCATTTTTAAGCTCGTCATTTTCCGAGTCAATTTTAATCTTTTGCCAATCGCTTTCGTTTGAATTATAGAAAATATCGGCTACAGTTTTCTCGGCAGTAAAATTATTTCTGCCTATTGCTTTAAGTGATTTTGGAAGAGTAATTTTATCAAGATTGCCGTAGCTGATAACACCTTCTCCAAGCTCGGTTATACCTTCTTCAATTATTATTTCATCAATATATGAATACATATATATCAAGGCTTGGTCATCATTATACATAACTTCAAGGAAGCCAATAAGATTATAAAACAACTGATCCTGCTGTTCAATTTTGCCCTCGCCTTCTACCGTTAGCTTTCCTGTTAAAAGATTTGCAGTACATTTTATATTTGTATTTGGAATAGTATCGCTGATTATTTCATTGTTCAGCTTAGTTCTTTCAAAGCCACTACACTTTGGCACGCTTGCAGAATAGCTTATTGAGCATTTTTCAAGGTCAATATCAGTATCCTTTCTGATTTTATCCCAGTCTTTTTCCGAACCACCGTAGTTTATCTTGTTAATATTGAAATATTTGAATACTGCCTCGGACGGATTGGAATACGGATTATTAAAATTATAAACACCTGCGATAGTTTTAGCCGTTTTCGGAATTGTTATTTCGGTTAGATTTTTATATGAACAAAAATCACCAACATCAAAAACCGTTACACCCTCAGTAATTACTATCTCTTTTACATCGTCCAAGCTGCAACCGTTTTCCTCAAATAGCGCTTCAACCTGAATGTTCCAATTTGACCAAGGCAGAACACCAACGCTGTTAATAGTCATAGCTCCTGTTGATTTATCAAAAACAATATATGAACCCGGGTAAACCTCTGCCGAGAACTCGTTTTGCGAAACGCTGCTTTGAGCTATTGAGCCTTCACCGGCAGTCTTATCATCAGAGCTATTGGAACAGGCACTTGTAAAAACAGTAATTGCCACAACCAACGCAATACAAATTGCAGAAATAATAGTTTTCTTTTTCATGAAAATCACGCTTTCTATAACAAAACTGTTGTTGAATTCACTTTCCAATCTTCATTATCTAAATCGACTCCTATTGTAAGGCGACGGCGAAAAGTTCAAAAGTCGCTTTAATACAAGTATTTTCGGCAGGTTCGGATTACTCTTTATTGCCTAGGGGTGGGGTTACCACCCCTTGTTTTTATCAACACAAGGAACCGTCCCCTGTGTTATATTCTGTGATTCTATATTTTGTCAACCTCTATGTTAGCATATTCTCCATAGATCCCATCGCTTATATTGAATATTTTACATTTAATTTTTGTCTTGGATAGAGATTCTTTAATATCTTTCATATTAGCATCCTCATCTACAATAAAGTAACAGGAAACAGTGCCATTTGCATACATTGACAGTTGAAGATCTATCAATGAATCAGAGCCTGTGGAATCCATAATCAAATCTAATGAATCATTTATAAGTTCCGTTGGTTCAAATTTGTAAAAACTGTAATTATTAATTTTCAAATTACAATGTATTAACTTTTTTCCAGTCATATCATATTTTACATAATCATTGTTGTGTTCCTCATACACAGGATATGCTAATGCTTTCTTTTGTTTATTGTCATAAACGATATCACACTGATAGTATTCGCAGAATTCCTCTACACTGCTAAATCCGTCTGTATCGATATTATCAACGCTTACATATACAGCTTTGTCAAAATCAAATGAAAAAAGTATTCCTACAAGCAAAACAAATACGACTATCGAGCCAATAATTATTGATTTTTTCTTTTTCATGTTACCACCTCAATATTAAA
>CAMFRO010000022.1 GCA_945982035.1 uncultured Clostridia bacterium
ATTATAAGGTTTGCGATTATTATCCGGGACATTTTGCTTATGATATAAATTATTGAGAGTGAGTGTGACTGAGTTATATTATGAAAATAATCCGTTGACAAATAATTTTTATGTGATATAATAGCAATAACAATTTAATTTAAACCGTTGAGGCGGAGATAAAAATATGATACGAACTCACAGAGAGCTCCTGTTGCTGGGAATGGGGCAGTAAACGGCATATTAAATGGACCGCTGAGGGTGCGGTGAAAGGCTTTTGCCGAGTATCCCGCAACGTAAGACCTGCGTAAAGGGTCGGAGATATGATGGTATCTCGCAGAGAGTATGTGTGTTATTACACCGTAAATCAGGGTGGCACCGCGAAAGATTTTTCGTCCCTGACAGTCTATTTTGGACTGTCAGGGCTTTTTTATTTCTCTGCTTCGGTACAGACCTATCTTCATTATAATTATGAAGGGTTGTGAGTTTATGAAAATCAGACCGTCCTTGCAGGAGGCAGCCGAATATTGCGGTGATTACAAAACAATTCCGCTGTCCTGCGAAGCAGTGATGAACTACACCCCGTTGGGTATTATTAAAAAGGTGAGAGCCGTATCCTCTCACTGCTATATGCTGGAATCCCGTGAGGATACAAAAATGACCGGCAGATATACCTTTATCGGCTATGACCCAAAGGCAGAAATCAGCTGTAAGGACTACAATGTTACGCTGATAGACGATATGGGCGTTAAAAGATTTAAAGGCAATCCACGTCCCTATGTAAAGCAGGTGCTTGACGAGCATAAATCGCCCCGGTTTGACTATCTTCCTACCTTTACAGGCGGACTTGTAGGCTATTTCGGATATGATTACGTTAAGTACAGCGAGGAAAGCTTAAATCTTGACGCTACGGACGACGGCAATTTTAAGGATGTTGACCTGATGCTGTTTGACAAGGTAATCGCCTTTGACAATCTTGAAGAAAAAATAATTCTTATCGTAAACATTCAAACTGACGATTTTGAAAGGAATTACGAAATCGGCGTAAAAGAGCTTGAAATTATGAGCCGTCTTATTAACGAGGGGGAAATTAAGGAGCCTGAAAGGCCGGTGCTTAAAACAGATTTTAAGCCCCTGTTTAACGCTGAGGAATACGGAGCAATGGTGGAAAAGACAAAGCATTATATCCGTGAGGGTGATATTTTTCAGGCGGTTATTTCAAACAGGCTGGAGGCTGAAATGGAGGGCTCACTGTTTAAGGCGTATGAGGTTCTGCGCAAGCTGAATCCCTCTCCCTATATGTTCTATTTTTCCTCCGACGATATTGAAATCGCCGGTGCCTCTCCTGAAACGCTTGTTAAGCTTGAGGGCAAAAGCTTATACACCTATCCTCTTGCAGGCTCTCGCCCAAGAGGTAAAAATGAGGAGGAGGACGAAGCCCTGAAATCGGATTTGCTTAGCGACGAAAAAGAGCTTTCCGAGCACAATATGCTTGTGGATTTAGGCAGAAACGATTTGGGCAAAATCAGCAAATTCGGCACGGTCAATGTAAAGAATTATCACAATATACTGAAATTTTCGCATATTATGCATATCGGCTCCACCGTTCACGGTGAAATCAGGGACGACAAAACCGCCCTTGACGCAATGGATGCAGTTCTGCCGGCAGGTACTCTTTCAGGTGCGCCGAAAATCAGAGCAATGCAAATTATTAACGAGCTTGAAAATAACAAACGAGGCATTTACGGCGGCGCTATCGGTTATATAGATTTTACGGGAAATCTTGATACCTGTATAGCGATACGCATTGCCTACAAGAAAAAGGGCAGGGTATTTGTACGCTCGGGAGCGGGAATTGTTGCAGATTCTGTGCCGGAAAAAGAACACCGTGAATGTATAAATAAGGCTAAGGCGGTTGTTACCGCCATTGAAATGGCGGCAAGGGAGGAAGGCTGATGATACTGCTTATTGATAATTACGACTCATTTTCCTATAACCTTTACCAGCTTATCGGCACAGTAAATCCCGATATAAAGGTAATAAGAAACGATGAGCTTTCCATTGACGAAATAAAAAAGCTCTCTCCCGAATATATTATTATTTCGCCCGGACCGGGAAGACCTGAGGATGCAGGCGTATGTATTGATGTTGCAAGGGAAATGGGCGATAGCTGTAAAATTTTAGGCGTGTGCCTTGGACATCAGTCAATATGTGCCGCCTACGGAGCAAAAATCACCTATGCAAAAAAATTAATGCACGGCAAGCAAAGCGTTTGCAGTGTTGATACAAGTGACGCACTGTTTGAAAATCTGCCGGATAAAATCACCATTGCAAGATACCATTCCCTTGCGGCAGATGAAGAAACAATGCCCGAGTGTCTTAAGGTTACCGCACGCACCGATGATGGCGAAATAATGGCGGTAAAGCACAAAACGAAGAATATATGGGGCGTTCAGTTTCATCCCGAATCAATTATGACTCCGGACGGCATTACGATATTAAGAAACTTTTTAGGAGGAAAAGACAATGATTAAGGATTTATTGGCGAAGGTATCACAAAACCGGGATTTGACCTATGAGGAGGCAAAATCCGCAATAGGCGAAATTATGAGCGGAGACGTAACACCTGTTATGACGTCGTCATTTCTTGCCGCTCTTGCAACGAAGGGTGAAACCGAGGATGAAATAGCCGGCTGTGCCGATGGTATGCGCTCAAAGGCTATGGAATTTAATATTGGCGGTCACGCCCTTGATATTGTAGGCACCGGCGGCGACAGGTCAAACTCATTCAATATTTCCACCACCTCGGCTTTTGTAGCTGCGGCGGCAGGTGTAACCATTGTTAAACACGGTAACAGAGCCGCTTCCTCAAAATGCGGAACTGCCGACTGCCTTGAAGCATTAGGTGTAAAAATTGACTGCGAGCCGGAGGTTATGAAAAAATCCTTAGAGGAAAACAATATAGCATTTTTATTCGCACAAAAATACCACAATGCAATGCGTTTTGTAGGTCCTGTTCGCAAGGAATTAGGCATTAGAACCGTGTTTAATATTCTTGGACCTCTTACAAATCCCGGCAAGGCCGACCGTATGGTTTTAGGCGTTTTCAGCGAGGACTATATTGAAAAAATTGCAAAGGCTCTTGTTAAATTAGGCGTAACCGACGCAATGGTTGTTTATGGAACGGACCGGCTTGATGAAATAAGTGCTTCCGCTGAAACCAAGGTTGCAGAGGTAAGAGGAGAAAGCATCACCTATTATACAATTAAGCCCGAGGATTTTGGACTTGAGCGAATTGATAAAAGTCAGCTTGTGGGCGGAACACCTGAGGAAAATGCAAAAATCACAACCGACATTCTTCAGGGCAAGGGCACAAAGGCACAGAATACCGCTGTCATAATGAATGCAGGTGCTTGTATTTATGCAGGTGAGCTGGGAATCAGCCTTGCCGACGCCGTTAAAAAGGCGCAGGATATTTTGATGTCGGGCAATGGCTATGATGTATTGCAGGGCTTTATAAAAACTACAAATCAACAGTAAAAGGTAATTTTTATGTCGGATATTCTTAACACTATTGCTGAATATACAAAACAGCGCTACGAAAAAATCATAAAAGAAAAGCCTGCCGAGCAGGTAAAAGCACAAGCCTTATCAACAGAGAAAGGTAAATTTGAATTTGAAAATTCACTTAAAGGCGAGGAGCTATCCTTTATCTGCGAGGTAAAAAAAGCATCTCCCTCAAAGGGCATTATTGCACCGGATTTTGATTATGTTTCCATCGCAAAGGAATACGAGCAGGCAGGTGCCTCTGCAATTTCCTGTCTGACGGAGCCAAAATGGTTTATGGGCAGGGATGAATATTTGCAGGAGATTGTCAAAAGCGTTTCAATACCTGTGTTGCGTAAGGATTTTACCGTATGTGACTACCAAATTTATGAGGCGAAAATTTTAGGGGCAAGCTCAGTTTTGATTATCTGCGCCCTGCTTGATACAGATACAATCAGGGAATACATTTCAATCTGCGACAACTTGGGAATTTCCGCTCTTGTGGAGGCTCACGACGAAAATGAGGTTGAAAGTGCCTTGGACGCAGGAGCAAGAATAATCGGCGTAAATAACAGAAACCTAAAGGATTTTTCCATTGACGTTAATAATTCAACAAGATATAGGAATATGATACCGGACGATGTGATTTTTGTGTCTGAAAGCGGAATTAAAACACATTCCGATATTCAGGTTTTGCAAAATAACAAAACAAACGCAGCTTTGATTGGCGAAGCCTTTATGCGTGCAAGCGATAAAAAGAAAATGCTGAGGAATTTGCTCTATGGTGAAAATTAAAATATGCGGTCTTCGTCGGCAGGAAGATGTTAATTATGTTAACGCCTTGAAGCCGGATTACGTAGGATTTATCCTTACCTGTGGATTTCGCCGCAGCATAGATAAAGCCACGGCAAAATCGCTTAAATCAAGGCTTGACGGTAATATCCGGACGGTGGGAGTTTTTGTTGACGATGATATTGACGGGATAAACGATTACGTTAATGAGGGTATTATTGATATTGTGCAGCTTCACGGTGCAGAAAGCCCTGATTACTGTGAAAAAATCAACGCACCGGTTATAAAATATTTTAACCCCGAAAATTTTGAATGTGCAGAAAAATACGGCGTTGATTATTACCTGCTTGATTCCGGCACCGGCACAGGTAATACCTTTGATTGGCAAAAAATACCCGAATATAAAAAGCCGTTTTTCCTTGCCGGAGGACTTAATTGCGATAATATTTCAAGTGCCATAAGGCAGGTAAAGCCCTTTGCTGTTGATATTTCATCAGGTGTTGAAACTGACGGAGTTAAGGATTATAATAAAATGAAAAAAATTATGGAAATTATAAGGAGAACAGAGAATGAGTAAAGGAAGATTCGGTATTCACGGCGGACAGTATATTCCCGAAACGCTGATGAATGAAATAATTAATCTTGAAAAACAGTATGAGCATTACAAAAATGACCCGGAATTTGTTGCCGAGCTTGATAAGCTCAATAAGGAATACGCAGGCAGACCGTCCCTTCTCTATTATGCCGAAAAAATGACAAAGGATTTAGGCGGTGCAAAGATTTATTTCAAGCGTGAGGACTTAAACCATACAGGCTCTCATAAAATTAATAATGTTCTCGGTCAGTGTCTGCTTGCCAAGAAAATGGGCAAAACGAGAGTTATTGCCGAAACAGGAGCAGGTCAGCACGGTGTAGCAACAGCCACAGCGGCGGCACTTATGGGTCTTGAATGCGAGATTTTTATGGGAAAAGAGGATACTGAACGTCAGGCACTTAATGTTTACCGTATGGAGCTTTTAGGTGCAAAGGTTCACCCTGTAACAACAGGTACAATGACTCTTAAGGATGCGGTTAACGACGCCTTTAAGGAATGGGTATCAAGAGTTGATGATACTGCTTACGTTCTCGGCTCGGTAATGGGTCCTCATCCTTATCCTATGATTGTCCGTGATTTTCAGTCTGTTATCAGCCGTGAGGCAAGACAACAGATACTTGAGCTTGAGGGCAAGCTACCCACAGCCGTTATGGCTTGTGTAGGAGGCGGCTCAAACGCAATGGGTATGTTTTATAACTTTATTGATGACAAGGATGTTCGTCTTATCGGCTGCGAGGCGGCAGGCAGAGGTGTTGACACCGGTGAAACGGCGGCTACTATGGCAACCGGTACTCTCGGTGTGTTCCACGGTATGAAATCATATTTCTGCCAAAATGAATACGGTCAGATTGCGCCTGTTTACTCAATTTCAGCGGGACTTGATTATCCCGGCGTAGGCCCGGAGCACGCACATCTTAAGGATATAGGCAGGGCAGAATATGTGCCGGTAACCGATGACGAGGCTGTGAACGCTTTTGAATATATCGCAAGAACAGAGGGCATTATTTGCGCTATTGAGTCTGCACACGCTGTTGCTCATCTTATGAAAATTGCTCCGACTATGAGCAAGGATGATGTAATTATTTGTTGTCTTTCCGGCAGAGGCGACAAGGATGTTGCCGCAATAGCAAGATACAGGGGGGTTGATTTGCATGAATAAAATATCCGACGCTTTCAAAAACGGCAAGGCGTTTATCGGCTTTATAACCGCCGGCGATCCGGATGTTGAAACATCCAAAAAAATTATGATTAAAATGGCGCAGGCAGGATGCGATTTGATAGAGGTGGGAATACCATTCTCCGACCCAATCGCAGAGGGTCCCGTTATTCAAAATGCCAACATTCGTGCGCTGAAGAATAATGTTACCACAGACGATGTGTTTGATATGGTAAAGGAGGTACATCCACAGGTTAATATCCCAATGGTATTTATGACCTATCTTAATGTTCTTTTTAAATACGGCTATGACAGATTTTTACAAAAAGCCTCCGACGCCGGTATATGCGGTGTTATAATTCCCGATATGCCCTACGAGGAAAAGGGAGAGCTTCAAAGCGTTGCAAAAAATTACGGTATAGAGGTTGTTTCTCTTATTGCCCCCACCAGCGAGGAGCGTATCAAAATGATAGCCTCTGACGCAGAGGGATTTATTTACGAGGTATCCTCCTTAGGTGTTACAGGCATAAGAAGTGAAATTAAGACCGATTTACAGTCTATTACTCAGGCTGTAAAGCAGGTTACTGATGTGCCTATTGCTACTGGATTTGGCATAAATACGCCTGAGCAGGCAAAGGAATTTTCGCAATTTGCAGACGGAATAATTGTAGGCTCGGCTATTGTTAAGCTTATTGAACAGTACAAAACCGGCGCACCCGATAAGGTTTACGATTATGTAAAATCAATGAAGGATGCGATTAAATAACTGCTTTTTTTATTTTTTCAATATTTTTATTCTATTGCTGTTTTATAAACAGCAGAACAAAAAAAGAACAGTCGCTATGACTGTTCTTTTTATTTGGTGACACCAACGGGAATCGAACCCGTGTTACCGCCGTGAAAGGGCGGTGTCTTAACCGCTTGACCATGGTGCCAAAATGGTGGCTTTAACTGGATTCGAACCAGTGACACTGCGGGTATGAACCGCATGCTCTAGCCAACTGAGCTATAAAGCCATTTCAATTGCAAGCAAGATTATATCTTATTACGGGTAAAATGTCAACACTTTTTTTTAATTAACTTAAATTCTGCCGAATACCGTTAAAAATGTAGCACAAATGTTTGACAAAAATATACATAAATGTTACTATATAATAAGTATATAATACCATATAATGTATATACAGAATTTGTGCGAAATAGGACGTGATTTTTTGGAGCCGATTAATAAAACTCAAAAAGCGGTGTTTGATTATATAAAGGATGTAATAGACGAAAAAGGTGTTGCCCCGTCCGTAAGAGAAATCGGTAAAGCGGTAGGATTAAAATCCACCTCAACTGTCCAATATAATCTTAACGCACTTGAGGAAGCAGGGTATATTGAGCGTGATCCTAATCTTAAAAGAACAATACGAATTACCAACCAAAGCTCAAAGGCTTATCACGTTCCCCTCGTTGGCACCGTAACCGCAGGTGTGCCAATTCTCGCCGTTGAATCAATAGAGGATTACATAACAGTTCCCGTATCCGGCAGAGGAAAGCAGCTGTTCGCACTGCGTGTTCGTGGTGATTCAATGATAAATGCCGCCATACTCAGCGGAGATATTGTAATCGTTGAGTCAACTCCTGTTGCCGACAATGGAGAAATTGTTGTTGCAATGATAGATGATGAGGCAACGGTAAAACGCTTTTACAAGGAAAACGGTCATTTCAGACTTCAACCGGAAAATGATGCCTACGAGCCGATAATTACCGACAATGTTGTGATTTTAGGCAAGGTTGTAACCGTTATACGCAACTATTAAAAAGTTAAAATACACGTTATTGATATTTTTTGTTAGTTGTGATATATTATTATATCAAATTGAAAATAATTATTATATATTTATATAGGGAGTCTTATATATGAGCGAATGTACACATGATTGTTCAACCTGCAAAAGCAGCTGTGCTGACAGAAAGCCGACAAAAGAGGATTTTCTTAAGCCTATGAATAAATTTTCAAATGTAAAAAAGGTTATCGGCGTTGTATCCGGCAAGGGCGGAGTGGGAAAAAGCCTTGTTTCCTGTCTGCTTGCCGCTAAATGCCGCAAGGCAGGACTTAATGTAGGTGTGCTTGACGCAGATATTACAGGACCTTCGGTGCCTAAATCCTTTGGAATTGAAAGCCGTGCCATGCAAAATGAAACAGGGCTTCTGCCTGCCGTTACAAAAACAGGCATTAAGGTTATGAGCATAAATCTTCTGTTGGAGGACGTTAATTCACCGGTGGTGTGGAGAGGTCCCGTAATCAGCGGTGTTATTGAGCAGTTTTGGACAGATGTTAATTGGGGCGATTTGGATTATCTTTTTGTTGATATGCCTCCGGGAACAGGCGACGTTGCTCTTACCGTGTTTCAATCTCTGCCGGTTGACGGAATAGTGATAGTTTCCACACCTCAGGACCTTGTAAAAATGATAGTTAACAAGGCGTACAATATGGCTAAGCTTATGGATGTTCCCGTGCTGGGACTTATAGAAAATATGAGCTATTATCAGTGCCCCGACTGCGGCAAAAAGATAAATGTTTTCGGTGAATCTCAGATTGACGAGACTGCCGATGAGCTGAACGTTCCCGTTCTTGCAAAGCTGCCGATAAATCCCGATATTGCAAAGCTTGTTGACAGCGGAAGCATAGAGGATGTTGACTGTCCTCAGCTTGATGAATTTGTTGATGCATTAAAGTAAAAACAATCTTTTAAGGAGGATATGTTATGCCTAAAAGAGAAGACTATATTTCCTGGGACGAATATTTTATGGGTGTATCTCTGCTTTCGGCGATGCGTAGTAAGGACCCAAATACTCAGGTAGGTGCCTGTATTGTCAGCAACGACAATAAAATTATGTCTGTGGGATACAACGGCTTCCCCAGAGGATGCAGTGACGACGAGTTTCCCTGGGAAAGAAACGGCGAAAAATCAAACGATACAAAATATCCCTTTGTATGTCACGCAGAGCTTAACGCAATACTCAATGCCGGCGGAAGAAACCTTAGTGGTTCAAGAATTTTTGTGGCGTTGTTCCCCTGCAATGAATGTGCAAAGGCAATAATTCAAAGCGGAATTAAGGAAGTAATTTACATATCCGACAAATATGCCGACAGCGACGATACAATTGCCAGCAAAAAAATGCTTAATGCAGCAGGTGTAAAATTAACTCAGTTTGTCAGCAACAAAAGTATAGATATATCCTTTGACGCCGGAGAGATTTGATTAATGGAAATTGATGTTTACGATTTTGATAAAACAATTTACCCATTTGATAGCGGTTCTCTATTTATAGCATATTGCCTTTTGCATTATCCTTGGATAATAGTAATACTGCCGGTAGTCCTTGTGTGCGGTATTTTAATGATGTGTAAAGCTATCAGTTTTACACAGTTTAAAAAGGTGTGCTTTATGTTTGCTCCTTTAATTCCCCTTGACAAAGCGGTTAAAGGCTTTTGGGACAGGCACGAAGGACAGATAAATACTTGGTTTCTTGAAAGAGAAAGATATGCTGTTGTAATAAGTGCAAGCCCCGATTTTCTGCTGGAGGAAATTCAAAGTCGTTTGGGTTTTGAAAAGCTTATTTGCACAAGGCACAACAGAAAAACAGGTGCTATAATTGGCGAAAACTGCCGTGATGAAGAGAAGGTGCGCCGTCTTTACAGTGAATTTAACAAAGACGATATTAAGGTTGTGGATGTTTACAGCGATTCTCTAAAGCACGATAAATACATATTTTCCTTAGCCTCAGGCAGCTGCTATAACATAGTAAACAAAAAGAAGGTCAAATTTAATTATTCCGATATATACGCAGATAAGCACAAAAGGTGATTAAATGAAATATTTTTTAAGAGTGCTGGTTGTTCTTGTGGTAGCCATAGGCGTTGTTGTGGGTGTTTATCATTACACAAGCGGTAATTCCGGTGCAGACAATGCTCCCAGCGCCAATCTTACAACAGTTACAAAGGCTCCCGCCACCGAAAAAAATTCAAATAAGGTTTTGCTTGCAGAGCTTAAGGATGACGGCTTCAGCCTTTATAAAACCAATAACGGCGTTTTGCTTGTTCACGGTGATAACGAAGCCACCTTTGAAAATTGGAGCTCAATGATTGATGTTGAGGCCCCTCAGATGTATTATGCCAATTTTGACTCGGACGACGATAAGGAGCTGATTATCCGTGCTGTCAGCGGAGTTGATGACACATCTAAGCAGTATATTTACGATTTGTACGTGCTTAATATAGTGAAGGGCAGTGACGGCAAGGAGGCTTATCAGGTAACTCTGGCGTCCCGAAGTACATGGAGCAATATTCTTGATGAGGATATTACAGAGGAGATAAGTCAGCTGAAAAGCTGTAAAAAAACCATACAGTTGGCTATGATTGCAGGACAGAAAACCATTGCGTATGACAAAACCACAGGCATTGCCACCAATGGTTATGCCGGCTATGCAAGAGCAATTCAAAAGGAAAACGGCGAATACTGTACCATTGATAAATGGAGCAAGGGCATAGGCAATTACTATATTAACAGTAAAAATCACATTTGTATCAAAATCGGTGTTAATATAGAATACAAGGATACTGACGAGGTGCAGGAGGCAGGATATATTTATTTTGAGCTTAGTCTTGATAAAAATGGCAGCTTTTATGTTACCGAAAGGTCTATGGTATTTGAGGCAAACGATAAATATAAAGTATCCGATCCGAGAGATGTTGCCGAAAAGCCTTGGAGCTATACCGAAAACAATCAGTCTGCCGGCTCCCAAAGCGATAAAATTATTGACTGGATATCGTATTCTCCGGAATTTGACAGCAGTATAACAACGCAAACCTTAAGCTATGCTGCCCAAACTAATGATATTAAGAATGCCGAAAAAGTAAAAATCACCGATTCTTATTTGGAAATAACATCAAAGAGTGGCTACGAATTTGCTCAAGGCAATATTGATAACGGAAGCTATTCGGTAATAATTAACGAGGGCAAGGATAACGAATTTGATATTGCGTACACTGCTTCAATAAGAGCAGCCGGCAATAAACAGATTTTGAAAATTACCTTTGATAAATCATATCCAAAGAGTGAAATAAAAACCGTTAAAATTAATTTCGGCTCAAAATAATTTTGATATACGGTAAAAAAACATTAATAATATATAAAGAGTTGGAATAAATTATTGACGTTTGTCTATAAAATGATATAATTCTCAAAAAGGAGGAATAGGATTGCATAATAAAAATATTATAATCACGGCTGACTCAACCTGCGATCTGCCGGATTATTTAATAAAAGAAAACGGCATTAAGATTATTCCTCTGTCAATACTTTTAGGCGATAAAAGCTATCGTGACGGTGTGGATATAAAGCCTGCCGATATTTACAGATATGTTGGTGAAACAGGTGAGCTGCCGAAAACAGCGGCAGTAACTCCCGGAGAATATTTTGAGGTGTTTAATGAGGCGGTTCAAAACGGGTATAAGGTGGTTCATATAGGACTGAGCTCTGCAATTTCCTCATCATATCAAAATGCCGTTATCGCATCGGCGGAATTTGACGATGTTTACTGCGTCGATTCAAAATCATTGTGCACCGCTATGGGACTGCTTGTTCTAAAGGCTTGTGATTTTCGTGACAAGGGCATGGATGCAAAGAAAATTGCCGATAGGGTTAACAAGCTTGTTCCAAAGGTTTCTACAACATTTGTACTTAACAGCCTTGAGTATCTCCATAAGGGCGGCAGATGCTCAGGCGTTGCCCGATTCGGTGCAAATGTACTCGGAATAAAGCCCAGTATTGCGGTTGATAATTCTACCGGAACTATGGATGTTGCAAAAAAATACCGTGGTCGTACGGATGTTGTGTATAAACAGTACGTTAATGACTGCTTGCAGGATTGCAACAAAATTGATCCGTCAAGAATTGTAATTGCCAACAGTGGTGATGTTTCCGGTGATACTCTGGCTTTTGTAAAGGGCTTGATAGAGGGCAAAAACCGCTTTGAGCAAATTATTACGGCTGACGCAGGATGTACTATTTCATCTCATTGCGGACCGAAAACACTGGCAATATTTTATATTAAAAAGTAGAGGGAAAGGCAGAAGCAGTGATTTTATTGCTTCTGCTGATTTGTAATATGAGTACAAAAGAGGATGTTTTAAAAAAATTAATCTCATCAGGTAACAGCTTTGTCAGCGGAGAAAGGCTTGCCAACGATTTAGGCAAAAGCCGTGCCGCCGTTTGGAAGGCAATAAAATCCCTTCAAGGCGAGGGATATGCCATTGACGCCGTTACTAACAGAGGATACAGACTCAGCGACAATAACGATGTTTTAAATAAGGACCTTGTTGAATCAAAGCTTGATTTTCACGCTCGGGTTATTTATTATCCATCTATTGATTCAACCAACAATCAGGCAAAGCGCCTTATTGAAAACGGTGAAAACGATACGATGCTTGTTTTTGCCGATGAGCAAACGGCAGGCAGAGGCAGGCAGGGCAAAAGCTTTTATTCTCCGCCCCTTACGGGAATTTATATGAGCTTCGTCACACATCCGATGACCGCCTTGAAAAATGCCGTTACAGCTACAACTGCCGCCTCCGTAGCCGTTTGTCGTGCGATAGAAGTGTTAACGGACAAGCACCCGAGAATTAAATGGGTAAACGATGTTTACCTTGACGGTAAAAAAATTTGCGGAATACTTACCGAGGCCGTTACGGATTTTGAAACCGGCACTGTTTCCTCTGTAATTGTCGGTATCGGAATGAACATTAAAACTCTTGATTTTCCTGATAATGTTGAAAATGCCGGATGCCTTGATGCAAGCGTTAAAAGAGCAGATTTAATTGCAGAAATAGCTAATCAGTTAAACCATATTATCAACAATAGCTACGATGATTTTATTGATTATTACCGCAGTCATTCAATGATTATCGGCGAAAGCATCAATTTTATTAAAAACGGTACCGTTACCCATGCCACCGCACTTGAAATTGATAGAGAGGGCGGTTTGCTTGTGCAGCTTGCAAATGGTGAAAAAACAGTACTAAGAAGTGGCGAAATCAGTATTCGCCGACGTTAAAATATGCATATAAATTTGTTGACAAAAAAACGGTAGGGCTATATAATAGTTTCAATATGTCCCGTTAGCTCAGCAGGATAGAGCGACTGCCTCCTAAGCAGTAGGCCGGAGGTTCGAATCCCCTACGGGACGCCAAAATATAAAGCCGCTTTTGCGGCTTTTTTGTTTTATATTTATTTTTTTGCATATCCTATTAATAATGCAAAAAAGGAACTTGTTAATGAAATATTGGAAAAAGTTACTTTCATATTTTGTGGACAAAAGTACACTTTTGTATTGAAATTATTATGTTAATATTGTATAATATCTTTGATTTATGCGGCTGTAATTTGTTAATAATTGCCGTAAATATTTTTAAGAGAGGGAGAAAATAATGACCGGAGATGTCAAAAAGCCCCCCTTTGGTATGAAGGATAAAATCGGATATGCCTTTGGAGATATGGGGTGCAATTTCTCATTCCAGCTTGTGTCGTCGTATATGTATCTATTCTATACTCAGTGCATAGGACTGAGCGCCGGCGACTGGGCATGGATAATTGTTGTTTCAAAGGTTTGGGACGCAATTAACGATGTGCTTATCGGTAATTTGGTTGACCGAAAGCGTATAAGCAAAAAAAGCAAGTTTATGCCGTGGATTGCCATTGGCTCGGTGGGACTGGTAGTATTTTCAATAATGATATTTACACCGGTTGGCGATTTTTCAAAAATAGGAAAAATTATTTGGTGCCTGTTGTCCTATTGCCTGTGGTCCGTTGCATATACACTTATCAATGTGCCTTACGGTTCACTTCATTCGGTAATTACCGAGGACCCAAAACAGCGCACAACACTTTCTACCTTTAGGAGCATAGGCGCATCGCTTCCTGCAGTAATCGTTATGATTCTTCCGAAAATCGTTTATAAGGATAATGTACTGTCGGAAAACAGATTGTTTATAGTGTCTATTGCATTCTCAATAGCGGCATTTGTTGTTTTCTTTGCAATGCGCAAAATGGTTACGGAGCGAGTGGTACGTGAGGACAAGGTTGAAAAGGTAAGCTATATATCTACTGTTAAATCATATTTTACTAATCGTGCAATGATGGGTATAACCATTGCGACAATTGCAGTAGTTGTTTTCTACAATTCATCAATGTCGGTTAACAATCTTGTTTTTCAATTCTATTTTAACGATGCATCAAAATCCACCTTTGCTATGATTGCATCATATATTCCGTTGGTGGCTTTTATGCCATTTGCATCAAATATTGTTGCCAAGGTGGGTAAGAAAAAGCTGATTACCGTTTCGGGCGTGGTCAGCGTAATTGCCGGACTTATAATGCTTGTTCTGCCTATTACTCCCGATACAAAGGGTATAATTATATATGTTATCGGTCTTATGATTGTTAACGCAGGCTGCTGCGTTTTCCAAATTATAGTATGGGCTATTGTTGCCGACTGTATTGAGGCAAGCTACAGAAAGAAGGGTGTACGTGAGGAAGCTTCTCTTTATGCACTTTATTCTTTTTTCAGAAAGCTCTCTCAGGGTATTGGATCAGCAGTTGTTGCACTGGCGTTGAGCGCAGTGCATTATGATGAAAATGCCGCTGTACAGGCGGCGGGCGTAGGCTCAAACATTAAAAACCTCTATATAGTTTTGCTTGTTATAGGTCTTGCTATAATGACGCTTGCAATGTGGTTTGTTTATAACATTGACTTCAAGCAGGAGCAGTCCTTTGCAAAGGTGAATGAGGATAATGAAATAGAAAAATCGGAGGAAGAATAATGCGTAATATTGAACTTATTAATAAACAATGGTTGTTTAAAAAAGGTGAGGGAACGGTACCGAGTATTATTCCCACCGATTGGGAAGCTGTTGATTTGCCCTATACCTGGAACGGAAAGGACGGTCAGGACGGCGGCAATGATTATTACAGAGGAAAGGGCTGCTTTGTAAAGGAGCTTGTAAAAAGCGATTTCCCTGAGGGTGAGGAGCATTACATTCAGCTTGACGGCGTAAATTCCTCAGCAGAGGTTTATTTTAACGGTAAAAAAATCGCCTCTCACGACGGTGGTTATTCAACATTCAGAGCAAGGCTTGAGGATGTTGGGGACAGTAATATTCTTGCTGTTATCGCAGATAACTCGCCTAACGATTACGTTTATCCACAGGTGGCAGATTTTACATTTTACGGTGGAATTTATCGTGATGTAAAAATAATAGGCGTTGCAAAAAGTCACTTTGATTTGGATTATTACGGTGCTCCCGGCATTATGGTTACACCTAAAATTAACGGAAAAGACGCAGATGTAGAGGTGCAGGCTTATGCTGACGGTACTGTTGAATTTACAGTAGCCGACGGCGAAAGCATTATAGCTTCAGCAACGGCTGAGGGCAAAAATCCAACGGCTAATATTAAGATTGAAAATGTGCATCTTTGGGACGGAGTCAAAGACCCGTTCCTGTATAAGCTGACGGCAAGGCTTATTGTTGACGGCGAGGCAGTGGATGAAATATCTACACGCTTCGGCTGCCGTTCATTTAAGGTTGATCCGCAGAAAGGCTTTATACTTAACGGCAGAGAGTATCCGCTTAGAGGTGTTTCAAGGCATCAGGACAGACCGGATATCGGCAATGCACTCCTGCCGGAGCATCACAGAGAGGATATAGAGCTTATTTGCGAAATGGGTGCAAATACAATCCGTCTTGCCCACTATCAGCACTCGCAGGTGTTTTATGATTTGTGCGACGAAAAGGGTCTTGTGATATGGGCTGAAATTCCGTACATTTCAAAGCATATGCCCGATGGCAGAGAAAACACAAAAACACAGATGACTGAGCTTGTTTGCCAAAATTACAATCATCCTTGTATTGTAACCTGGGGACTTTCAAACGAGATTACAATGAACGGTGATTCTGATCCCACTCTTATTGAAAACCATAAAATGCTCAATGACCTTGTTCATTCTCTTGATAAAACAAGGCCAACTACTATGGCGGCGCTGACAATGTGCAGTCCTGATAAAGAGCTGGTTCATATTTCCGATATACTTTCATATAACCACTATTTCGGTTGGTACGGCGGAAAAGTTGATATGTACGGACCGTGGTTTGATGATTTCCATAAAAAGTATCCCGACAAGGCTATCGGTATTAGTGAATACGGATGTGAGGCGCTTAATTGGCACAGCTCAAATCCGGAGCAGGGCGATTATACCGAGGAGTATCAGGCATATTATCATGAGGAGCTGATTAAGCAGATTGCCGACAGACCGTATTTGTGGGCGACTCATGTTTGGAATATGTTTGACTTTGCCGCCGACGCAAGAGCCGAGGGTGGCGAAAGTGGTATGAATCATAAGGGTCTTGTTACCTTTGACCGCAAGTATAAAAAGGATTCGTTCTACGCTTACCAGGCTTGGCTTTCCGATAAACCGATGGTTCACCTGTGCGGTAAAAGATATGTTGACCGTGTTGAAGATGTTACAAAGGTAACAGTATATTCAAATCAGGAGCAGGTTGAACTCTTTGCCAACGGCGAAAGCTTGGGTGTGCAGAAAAAAGGCAAGTATCCCTTCTTCTACTACCAGGTGCCAAATAAGGGCGAAACAAAAATAACTGTTAAAGCAGGCGATTTGACCGATGAGAGTGTAATCAAAAAGGTTGATAAAGTCAATGAGGATTACATTATGAAGGATGAAGGCACTGTTATCAATTGGTTTGAAATTGATACTCCTGTGGGATATTTTTCCGTAAATGATACCATAGGCGACATTCTCTCAACCTTTAAAGGAAAGATATTTGCTCTCAAAATGCTTAAAATGATAAAGGGCGTTTTAGGCGGAAATGATAAAGATAAGCCGAAGGAGAAAAAGAAGAAGGGCGCCCCCCTTAGCGTTGCCGGATTTACCATAAATCGTACCTTAATTGAGATGGCAAAGGGCTTTACTGTGAAGCGTGCTTTATCAATGGCAGGCAATATGTTCACTAAGGAGCAAATTCTTGAAATAAATTCTATGCTCAACAAAATTAAAAAGCCAAATAAATAATTAATATGCAACGGCTTGACCTTACAGCAAGGTCAAGCCGTTGTTTTCTTTAACCTATTTTATAT
>CAMFRO010000023.1 GCA_945982035.1 uncultured Clostridia bacterium
GGCTACAAGCTTTCACCATTTGTAAGCCAGAAAATCCGCCGCGGACTTTCGGCAGGCAGAGTACAGTCTGTTGCTCTTCGCCTCGTTGTTGACAGAGAGGAAGAAATCAGAGCCTTTAAGCCGGAGGAGTATTGGTCAATAGACGCAAAGTTTACAAATCCTCCGGAGAGAAAAGCCTTTGCCGCCGCACTCGCTAATTCTCCCGACGGCAAAAAAATCAAAATAGAGAATAAAGAGCAAAGCGATAAAATTCTGTCCGACCTGGAGGGTGCAGAATATATCGTAAAAAATGTAAAAAAGGGTACTCGTAAAAAAAGCCCTACACCTCCGTTTATAACTTCAACTCTTCAGCAGGAGGCGTCACGCCGTCTGTCCTTCCAGGCAAGGCGTACAATGAAAGCCGCACAGGAGCTTTACGAGGGCGTTGACGTTGACGGAATGGGTACCGTCGGTCTTATTACCTATATGAGAACCGACTCCCTTCGTATTTCAGAGGAGGCAAGAGCTGCAGGTAACGAGTTTATCCGCAGTACCTACGGCGACAAATATCTTCCCCCAAAGCCGAGATACTTTAAAACAAGAGGTAATGCACAGGATGGCCACGAGGCTATAAGGCCCTCAATGCCGGCTGTTACTCCGGAACGTGTAAAAGGCTCCCTTACCACCGATCAGTATAAGATTTATAAGCTTATATGGGAAAGATTTATTGCATCTCTTATGGAGTGCTGTATTCAGGAAACCATGAAAATTGAAATTGAGGCAAATGGCTATGTTTTTAATGCAACAGGCTATACTGTAAAATTTGACGGCTTTACCGCTCTGTACGAGGAAAAAACAGACGATGCCTCAAAAGAGGGTGCGGCGTCACCCTTGCCCGCTATGAAGGCCGGCGACGTTCTTCGTCTAAAATCAATTTTAGGCAACCAGCATTTTACACAGCCACCTGCAAGATACACTGAGGCTTCTCTTACAAAAGCATTGGAGGAAAATGGTGTAGGCCGTCCGTCAACCTATGTTACAATAACCACCACAATTCTTTCAAAGGAGTATGTGGTACGTGAAGGAAAGCAGTTTGTTCCCACAGAATTGGGCGAGGCTGTTACACGGCTTTTAAAGGATAAAATGCCCAATATTGTTAACGTAAAATATACCTCTAAAATGGAGGACGACCTTGACAAAATAGACTCCGGAGAAAAGAACTATATTGATATGGTTCGCCTTTATTACAACGATTTTGAGGAACCGCTTGAAAAGGCGAAAAGGGATATGCAGGGCGTTAAAATTAAGCTTAAGGAGGAGGAAACCGATGTTGTCTGCGAAAAATGCGGACGCAATATGGTTGTCAAGGTTGGCAGATTCGGCAAATTCCTCGCCTGTCCCGGTTATCCCGAATGTAAAAATACAAAGCCTCTTGTTTATAAAACAAAGGCAAAATGCCCCGAATGCGGCGGCGACGTTATAGAAAAGAAAACTAAAAAAGGTACCTCCTTTTACGGCTGCTCAAATTACCCCGACTGTAACTTTATGACCTGGGACGCACCCTCTGATGAGATTTGCCCCAGATGCGGAAAGTCGCTTTTCCGCCGCAGAGGTAATATTTTGTATTGTCCCGATACCGAGGGATGTGGATTTACAAAGCCTGTTCCCCGTAAAAAGAAGGAAGATTAAAATATAAATGAAGAATTTTACAGTAGTAGGCGCAGGTCTTGCAGGGTGTGAGGCAGCGTGGCAGATTGCAAACAGAGGATACAGAGTAACTCTTGTTGAAATGAAGCCCATCGCTTTTTCACCGGCTCACAAAAGTGAATATTTTGCAGAGCTTGTATGCTCCAATTCTCTCAAGGCGTCACGGCTTGAAAGTGCCGCAGGGCTTCTTAAAGAGGAAATGGCAATGCTTGGCTCTGTAACGGTGCCTGCTGCAAGGGTATGTGCCGTTCCGGCAGGCGGTGCTTTGGCGGTTGACCGTGATGCTTTTTCAAAAACCGTTACCGAGAAAATCAAAGCTCATGAAAATATCACCGTAAAAACTGCCGTGTATGACGAAATTCGGGCAGATGAAAGCAATATTGTTATTATTGCCACAGGTCCGCTGACTCAGGGCAAGCTGTCCGACAGTATCAGGGATTTGTGCGGTGACTGCCTTTCCTTTTATGATGCGGCGGCTCCAATCGTAACCGCTGACAGCGTTGATATGACAAAGGCCTTCGGCGCCTCAAGATATGATCGAGGCGGACAGGACGACTATATCAACTGCCCCTTTAATAAAGAACAGTACGAAAAATTTATTAATGAGCTTATAAATGCCGAAGGTGCAGTTGTTCACGATTTTGACGTCTATGAGGGTTGTATGCCCATAGAAAAGCTTGCTAAAAGAGGCACGGATGCACCACGCTTCGGTCCTATGAAGCCTGTTGGGCTTGTTGACCCTGCAACAGGGCACAGACCTTGGGCGTGTGTTCAGCTAAGACGTGAAAACAGTAAGGGTACTATGTTTAACCTTGTAGGCTTTCAGACAAATTTAAAATTCGGCGAGCAAAAACGTGTTTTCTCAATGATTCCGGGACTTGAAAATGCTCAGTTTGTACGCTACGGCGTAATGCACAGAAATTCTTTTATAGATTCTCCCCGTGTGTTAAACCCCGATTACAGCCTTAAAAGCAATCCTAATGTGTTTTTTGCAGGACAGATTACAGGAGTTGAGGGATATATGGAATCCGCCTCCTCAGGAATTATGGCAGGTATAAACGCCGTGTGCCGTGCAGAAGAAAAACAGCCTTTTGTTTTAAGCGAAAATACAATGATTGGTGCGCTGACATTATATATCAGCGATTCAAGTGTTAAGGATTTTCAGCCTATGGGCGCAAATTTCGGAATATTGCCTCCTATTGAGCCTAAGATAAAAGACAAAAAACAGCGTTATAGAGCGCTGTCTGACAGAGCAATTAACGATTTAAAGGTTGCGTTAGACGAGAGGGAAATATAATGAAAATTATTGTAGATGCAATGGGTGGGGATAATGCTCCCTTTGAAATAATCAAAGGATCTCAGCTTGCCTTTGATGAATTTGATATTGATGAAATTATCCTTACCGGCGACGAAAATGCGATTAATAAATGCGTAAAGGATAATAATATCACACTTAAAAAAACAACCATCTACCATTGCAGTGAGGTTATAGATATGTGCGACGATGCCAAAGCCGTACTTAAAGGAAAGCCCGACTCATCAATGGCAGTGGGATTTAAGCTGCTTAACGACGGCGTAGGTGATGCCTTTGTCAGCGCAGGAAATACAGGTGCGCTCACCGTAGGCGCAACGCTTATTACAAAGCGTATCAAGGGTGTAAAGCGTCCTGCCATTGCTTCAATGATGCCCGGCGATGATAATCCGTTTTTGCTTATGGATTGCGGTGCAAACGCCGAGTGCAAGGCGGAATATCTTTATCAGTTTGGCGTTATGGGCGACCTTTATATGAAGAATATTATGAAGGTAAAAAATCCTCGTGTTGCCCTTGCCAATAACGGCAGCGAGGAAACAAAAGGTACACCTGTTATAAAAGAAGCATATCAGCTTATGAAGAATGCTCCGTATAATTTTACCGGAAATATTGAGGGCAGGCGCATACCCTACGGCGACGCCGATGTTGTTGTTGCCGATGGCTTTACCGGAAATCTTATACTTAAAACATACGAGGGCGTTGCAAAGGTTCTTATGAACGGACTAAAGGATGCGTTTTATAAAAACACCCTATCAAAAATATCATATCTGGGCGTGCGTTCCGGTATCGGCGATATGAAAAAGAAGTTTGATTATAAGGAATACGGCGGTGCGGTAATGCTGGGTGTTAAAAAGCCTGTTGTTAAATCCCATGGTTCAGCAGATGCGAGAACCTTTAAAAATGCAATTAAGCAGGCGGTTTGGTTTTTACAGACCGACCTGATAGATAAGATAGAAAATACTTTTGATTCAAACGAGGCAGATGCAAAATAATGAAAAAGCTTGAGGAAAAAATTGAATATACCTTTAAGGATAAATGTCTGCTCACTCAGGCCCTTACCCATTCAAGCTATGCCAACGAAAAGCAGGGAGGTATCAAATGCAACGAGCGTCTTGAGTTTTTGGGTGACGCTGTAATTTCAATAGTGTCGGCACAGTATCTGTATGAATCCTTCCCCGATATGCCCGAGGGCGATTTGTCAAAGCTTCGTTCCTCCCTCGTTTGTACTCGGTCACTGTCGGATTTTGCACGACAGATTGATTTGGGCAGCTATATGCTTTTGGGAAAGGGTGAGCTTAATACAGGGGGCAGAGACAGGGATTCAATTCTTGAGGATGCCTTTGAGGCGCTTACAGCCGCAATTTACCTTGACGGCGGAATGGAATGTGCAAAAAAGCACGTGCTACGTTTTCTTTCCGAGGCAGTTAATACACATCATATCAACTTTAAGGATTATAAAACCACTCTCCAAGAGGTTATACAGAAAAATCCCGACCAGTCAATAACCTACGTTGTGTCAGGCGAAAGCGGACCCGACCATAACAAACGCTTTGAGGTGGAGGTTCATCTCAATTCAAATGTTATCGGCAAAGGCGTAGGCAAAAGCAAAAAGCAGGCGGAGCAGGAGGCGGCAAAGGAAGCACTTTCGCTGATGGGTATATGAAAAAAGGAAACATAAGTATATTTGTACCCCATTTGGGATGCCCCTGTCATTGCTCATTTTGTAACCAAAACACTATTACCGGAAGGCAGGAGCAGCCTACGGCACAGGATGTGGAAAACACCGTTGCAGCTGCCCTAAAACGTAGGGACTATGAATATGAGATAGCATTTTTCGGTGGTTCCTTTACTGCCATAGACCGTGATTATATGACCCTGCTGCTGAAAACGGCTTATAGATATGTGGAAAACGGCTCTGTAAACGGCATAAGAATATCAACACGTCCCGATTGCATTGATTCAGATGTTCTTGATTTGCTTAAAAAATACGGTGTTACATCAATAGAGTTAGGTGCGCAGAGTATGGACGATGAGGTGCTTGACGCAAATTTAAGAGGTCATACGGCGCAGGACGTGGTTAACGCTTCAAGGCTTATAAAGTCTTATGGCTTTGAGCTTGGACTTCAAATGATGACAGGGCTTTATAAGGACACCGATGAAAAAGCAATTGAAACTGCAAGAAAGATAATAGAACTTGAGCCTGCCACAGTGCGAATATATCCAACAGTCGTGCTTAAGGGTACATATCTTGCAAAGCTATACGATGATAAAATGTACAAGCCTCAAACAGTTGACGATGCGGCGGCACTTTGCACGGTGCTTTTGCCAATGTTTGAAAATGCGGGGATAAAAATAATCCGTTTAGGCTTACATTCCTCAGAGGATATCAAAAAAAATATGGTGGCAGGTGCCTTTCACGATTCCTTCGGCGAAATCGTAAAATCAAGGTTCATGCTTAATAAAATCTTAAATTTGCCGCCGGATGATTACGAGATATTTGTTAATTCAAAGAGTCTTTCAAAGGCGAAGGGCAATCAAAAACGGAACGTCTATTTTCTTATGGAAAAGGGATATAATGTTAAATTTACTGTTGACAATACCGTTGACATTGATGATATAAGAATAGTTAAAAGAGGATAATTTATGGTTTTAAGAACTCTTGAAATGCAGGGCTTTAAGTCCTTTCCCGACAAAACAGAATTAAAATTCGGCAAAGGTATTACAGCTGTTGTTGGACCTAACGGCTCCGGCAAAAGTAATATTTCCGATGCAGTGCGCTGGGTGCTTGGCGAAACAAGTACAAAATCTCTGCGTGGCTCAAAAATGGAGGATGTTATTTTCGGCGGTACGTCAAGTCGTAAGCCATTGGGCTTTGCCCAGGTTATGCTTACCCTTGATAACAGTGACGGCACTCTTAAGGATAAGGGCGATATAGTTACTGTTACACGTCGTTATTACCGAAGCGGTGAAAGCGAATATAAAATAGACGGCGAGGTTGTCCGCCGCCGTGATATACACGAGCTTTTTATGGATACGGGCTTGGGCGCCGACGGTTATTCAATGGTTGGACAGGGAAAAATTGACTCTATTATTTCCGCTAAAAACGAGGACCGCCGTGAGCTTTTTGAAGAGGCGGCAGGCATTTCTCGCTTTAGACATAAAAGACGTGACGCAGAGCGCAGACTTGAGCAGGCACAGGAGAATCTTGTGCGTTTGCTTGACATTTTAGGCGAGCTTGAAGGCCGTGTGGGTCCTCTTAAAGCTCAAAGTGAAAAGGCACAGAAATTTCTTGAATACTCCGAGCAGAAAAAGACTCTTGAAATCGGCGTTTGGCTTAATAAAATCAACAAATTTACAGCTGATTTGAGAGAGCAGGAGCATAGAATTGACGCCGCTAATGTATCATACGAGCAGTGTGAAAATGAGCTTTCTTCAATAGAGAATGAAATTGAGCAGGTTATGGCACAGACTGCCGAAATCAATACTAAAATTGAGCAGATAAGAGCCATGGGCTCCGGCTATGAGGAGGAGGCTCTGCGTAAGGACGGCGAGGCAAGCGTTCTTGAATCCACCCTTAAGCACAATAACGATACTATTGAACGCCTGAAAACCGATATTGGTATGGCAGACGACAGCAGCGCCTCTATTGATGCACAGATTGAGGAAAAGAACGCCCTTATTGCCGAAAATCAAAGGCTCTCGGCAGAGAAAAAGGAACAGTTAAAGAGCGTTGCCCGGCAGTTGGAGCAGGTACGCTCGGACAATGAGGAGCTTTCGGAAAAAGCAGTTGAATATAATCAGCATTTGGCATCTCTTGCAGTTAAGCTGTCCGACAGTAAGGTAAAATGCTCCCAGGCACTTTCCTCCATTGAGGAGATTAAATCACGCTGTCAGGTAATAGACGGCAGTATAGATGAGGTTGAAAAGGAGATTAAATCCACCTCTGTCTCAAAAACGGAGAGCGAGGAAAATCTCGCATTTTTAAAGGAAAGAATTGAAGAATACGAAAACTCTATGGAGGGTTATCGTATTAAGCTGAAAAATAAAACCGATAAGGCAAATAGTATTAAGGATGAGCTTGACAGAGAAAACAGAATGCTTGCCGATGCTCAGTCAAAGGCAAAAATGCTTTCTGATTTGGAAAAAAATATGGAGGGCTTCTCCGGTGCCGTTAAGGCAGTTGTAAAGCAGTCTCAAAGCAAGGCTTTGTCTGGTATTCACGGGCCTTTATCACAGTTAATCAGCGTTGAAAACGAGTATTCTACCGCCGTTGAGGTTGCTTTAGGCGCTGCAATGCAGAATATTGTTGTAGGTAATGAGTCAGACGCAAAGCGTGCAATTAATTATTTAAAGCAGAACAATCAGGGCAGAGCAACATTTCTCCCCATTTCCGCCATTAAGCCAAGATATATTGAGGAAAAAAATCTTGACGATAATTTCGGATTTGTGGCAGTTGCTGCAGATTTGGTGAAATGCGACGGTAAATATGCCGACATCGTTTCAAATCTTTTAGGCAGAGTTATGGTTGTAGAGGATATTGACTGCGCCATCGGAATTTCAAAAAGATACAAAAACAGATACAAGATAGTAACTCTTGACGGTCAGGTTATGAATCCAGGCGGCTCAATAACCGGTGGCTCTCGTTCAAAGGGGGCGGGCATACTTTCAAGAGCAAATCAAATTGATGAGTTAAATGCCAAGGCACAGGAATTAAGCAGACAGGCAGAGGAAACTGCGTTAAAGTATAAAAAGGCTGTTGAGGATGCAAATTTAGCGGCGGCAGACCTTCAGGGTGCGGACGCAGATTTGCGTAATGCTAAAGAAGAATATATCCGTGCTCAAGGCGATGATAAGCTTATCGGCGACAAGCTTAACTCTCTTGATATTCAAAAGCAGAGTATGCTCCGTGAAAAAGAGAATGCCGACGGAAGAATTGCATTGCTTGAGAAAGCGGCGGAAATTGCCGATAATGAAACCAAGGAGATTGAAAATCAGATTTCCGACACAGAGGAAAAGCTCAGTTCAATTACCTCCGACACTCAGCAGGCAAACGAAAAGAGAGAGCGTATCCGTCAGCAAAGTGAGGAAATCAATTTACAGCTTGTTACAATAGCTAAGGATACGGAGGCTGCAAGACTTTCCGTTGAGGAGCTTCAGCTTAGAAAATCCACTCAATCCGACCGTGTAAACTCAATTAACGAGGAAATAGCGCAAATTGAGGAAAAGAATAATATACTTCTTCAGTCAATAGCCGATGTTAAGGCACAGGCAGAGGAATATAGGACGAAATCCAAATCCTCCGATGATGATGTGAAATCTCAAATTGAGGAGAGAAATTCTCTTGAAAAGCGTTCAAACGATTTGCGTTCTCTTGAAAAAAACAAGAGTCAGGAAAGAGAAAAGCTTTCATCACAGCTTGTGCGTCTTGACGAGCGTAAAATATCTATGCGCAAGGAGTATGACGAGCTTAACAATATGCTTTATGAGCAGTATGAGCTTACTCGCAGAGAGGCAGAGTCGCTTAATATTGTTATTGAAGATATGACAGCGGCAAATAAGCAGTTAAGAGAGATTAAAGGGTTAATCAAGGCTTTAGGCTCCATAAACGTGGGTGCTATTGAGGAATATAAGGAAGTATCCGAGAGATACGAATTTCTTAAAGAACAGATTGACGATGTTGAAAAATCAAAGAGCGAGCTTACCAAGATTATTGACGATTTAACATCATCAATGAGTGAAAAATTCATCACCCAATTTAATAAAATCAACGAACAATTTAAAATTAGCTTTGCCGATTTCTTTGGAGGAGGCAAGGGCGAAATCATACTTGAGGACCCCTCAAACTGCCTTGAATCACCAATTGAAATAAAAATTCAGCCACCGGGAAAATCGGTACAGAATATCAATCTTTTCTCCGGCGGTGAAAAATCGCTGGCTGCTATGGCACTTTTGTTCAGCGTACTGAAGGTTACACCGTCACCGTTTTGTATTTATGACGAGGTTGAGGCGGCGCTGGATGATGTAAATGTAGAGCGTTTTGCGAAGTATATGCGCAAAATGACGGATAAAACACAGTTTATTTCAATTACCCACAGGCGAGGAACTATGGAGGAGGCAGATGTGCTTTACGGCGTAACAATGCAGGAAAAGGGCGTATCAAAGCTTCTTGAGCTACAGTCTGCGGAGCTTGCCGCAAGGATGGGACTTGAATAAAAAATAATCATTAGAGGACTTACATTATGGGACTTTTTGACAAATTCAGAAAAGGTTTAAAAAAGACAAGGGACGAGGGTATCACCGCCCAAATGAACGAGGTAATAGAGTCTTACGATAAAATTACCGACGATTTGTTTGATGAGTTGGAGGAAATACTCATTATGGGTGACGTGGGTATGCCTACCGCACAGCGTATAATACGCGACCTTAAAGCAAAGATAGAAAATGACAAGATAACTTCAGCGTCTCAGGTTAAAGAGATGATGAAGGACATTGTAGCAGGTATTGTATGGGGCGGTTCTTATTTAAGACTGCGCACAAAGCCGTCTGTTATACTTGTTATCGGTGTTAACGGCGTCGGTAAAACCACAACAATAGGAAAGCTTGCACTTCGTCTCAAAAGTATGGGCAGAAGCGTAATTTTAGGTGCCGCCGATACCTTCCGTGCCGCCGCAATTGAACAGCTTCAGGTGTGGGCTGACAGAGCGGATGTTGATTTGATAAAGCACGCCGAAGGCTCGGATCCTGCCGCCGTTGTTTACGATACTATTCAGGCAGGCAAGGCAAGAGGCAGTGACGTTATTATCATTGATACCGCCGGCAGACTTCATAATAAGAAAAATCTTATGGACGAGCTTAACAAAATCAGCCGTGTAATTGACAGAGAGCTTCCCGACGCATCAAGGGAAACATTGCTTGTGCTTGACGCTACAACAGGTCAGAATGCCGTTAATCAGGCAAAGGATTTCAAGGATGCCGCAGGAATTACAGGTATAATTCTCACAAAGCTTGACGGCACTGCAAGAGGCGGAGTTGTTCTTTCAATAAATAACGAGCTTGATGTGCCCGTTAAATTTGTGGGTGTAGGCGAGCAGATAGACGATTTACAGCCATTTGATGCCGAGGCGTTTGCAGCCGCACTGTTTGATGCAAAAATCACTGACGAAAAAGAAATTGCAGGCTTCATCATATCCGATGATGAGGATAAGTGATGGTGTAAAAATATGGACTTTATATTAGCAACTAACAATATGAAAAAGCTTGCGGAAATGCAGCGTATTCTTTCTCCATTGGGAATAAATGTTGTTACCGCAAAAATGATAGGTATTGAATTGCCCGAGGTGGAGGAGAACGGCAAAACCTTTGAGGACAACGCCGAAATCAAAGCCTTCTCGGCTTGTGAAATTACAAAAATGCCCTCAATAGCCGACGACAGCGGATTGTGCGTTGATTATCTTGACGGTGCACCGGGCATTTATTCCGCCCGATTTTCCGGAGAACACGGAAATGATGAAAAAAACAACGACCTTTTGTTAGAAAAGCTCAAGGGCGTTCCTATGGAAAAACGCACTGCATACTATGTGTGCGCTATATGCTGTATTTTCCCCGACGGCAGAAGAATTGTTGTAAGAGGTGAGTGCCACGGTCATATCGGATTTGAGCGTGACGGTCACGAGGGCTTCGGCTACGACCCACTGTTTCTCATAAACGGCAAATCCTTCGGCAGATATACCGCCTATGAAAAGGATAAGATTTCCCACCGTGGAAACGCCTTGAGAAAGCTTGCAGGCGAACTTGAAAAAATTATGTAGGAGAAATTTATGACTTCAAAAGAAAGAGCGGCCCTAAGGGCAAAGGCAAACTCCCTTGAGGCTATTATTCAAATAGGCAAAGAGGGAATATCCGAAAATCTTATTATGCAGATAGACGATACCCTTGATGTAAGAGAGCTTATTAAGGTGCGTGTTCATCTTGAAACTGCGCCGAAAGCTCCTAAAGAGCTTGCATCTGACCTTGCGGCACAGCTTGGTGCAGATGTTGTTCAGGTAATAGGCGGAATTATCGTCCTTTACAGAGAGGCAGACCCAAACAGAATTGCCGAAAAGAAGAAAAAAAGAGGCTCCGGCTCCGCTAAGGCAAAGGCTAAGAAAAAAGTGAAGATTAAGGGTATGCGCCAAAGGCAGAAGGAAAAGGAAGCAAAAAATCCTTACGCAAAATATGACCGTCCAAGATACAAGGGCGACAGAGATAAAAAGCAGGGCAGGTCGTAATGAAAACAGGAATTTTCGGCGGTGCCTTTAACCCTGTTCACAACGGGCATATCAATCTGCTTAAATGTTATAAAAGGGAGCTTGCACTTGACAGAATTATAGTTATACCAACTGCTGATCCGCCTCACAAAACCTCTGAATATCTGATAAGCGAAAGCCACCGTCTGAATATGCTAAAGCTTGCATTTGAAGATTTTGACGGTATTGAAATATCCGATATAGAGTTTAAAAGGCAGGGCAAAAGCTATACCTACGATACTGTTGAACAGTTGAAAAAGCATTATCCCGACGACGATTTTTATTTGATTGTAGGGTCGGACCAGTATCTGTATTTTCAAAATTGGTACAGGGCGGATGATATTTTAAAATCGGTTACACTTTGCACGGCGGCAAGGGAAAAGGGTGATGAGTATGAAAAAATGCTCTCATATAAAAAATCATTTAGTAATATGAAAAATTCTGTTATTTCACTTTTTCCCGTGGTGGAGGCTTCCTCTTCTCAAATTCGCCTAAGGATAAAGCAGGGCAAAAGTATTGACAACTTGGTTCCGTCGGCAGTGGCACAGTATATCGGAGAGAACAGATTGTATGAGTAACTATAATACTGACGAATATATAAGGTTAATAAAAGAGACGCTCAGCGAGTACCGCTTTCACCATTCAATGTGCGTTGCAGAAAAGGCGAAGGAGCTGGCATTGAAATACGGTGCAGACCCTGAAAAAGCATATACGGCAGGAATTTTGCACGATGTAATGAAGGAGGCGGACCTTGATTTACAGCGCAGGCTTATTGAAGAGGATGGCACGGTTATTACTCCTCTTGAAATCGCAAACAAAAAGGTTTATCATCAAATGTCAGGTGCGGCCTATGTAAAAAGCAGGCTGAATATTACCGACAGCGATATTATAAACGGCATAAGGTATCACACCACAGGCCGTGAAAATATGTCTTTGTTTGAGATGATAATTTACCTTGCAGATTTCACCTCTGCCGACAGAAATTATCCCGACGTTGACGAGATGCGCCGTCGTACGGATAAATCACTGTTTGACGGTATGCTGTATTCCTTGAGATATACAATAATTGATATTGCATCTCATAACAGGCAAATACACCCTGATACATTATTTTGTTATAATTGGGTTATAAATAATATTAATAAAAGAGGAAAGAGTGAATAAATGGACTATTTTGATATTGTAAAAATTGCTGTAAGGGCTATTGATAGTAAAAGAGGTACGGATATTGACGTAATCAAGGTTGACGATATTACTGTGCTTACCGATTATTTTGTTATTGCCACGGTAAATTCATCAACACAGCTAAAGGCTGTTGCCGATGAGGTTGAATATAAGCTTTCCGAGGCAGGCTATGAGCCGCATCATATTGAGGGGAAGGCAACAGGTTGGGTATGCCTTGATTATACAGGTGTTGTTATCCATGTTCTCTATAAGGATCAGCGTGATTTTTATCAGCTTGAACGCCTTTGGGAAGACGGCGAAAAAGTTGATATTGACGAATATATCACAAAAGAGTAAAATAAATAGGATAACGGTGATAAGCCGAACCCTATGCTTTAATTCACAATCGGAGGATTAACAAACTATGGAATATAATTTTAAACAGATTGAGTCAAAGTGGCAGAATGTTTGGTATACACAAAATACCTTTGCCGCAAAAGACGATTATTCTCTGCCTAAGTATTACTGCCTTGTTGAATTTCCTTACCCCAGCGGACAGGGACTTCACGTAGGCCATCCCCGTTCATATACGGCTCTTGATATTGTGGCAAGAAAGAAAAGATTAGAAGGATATAATGTACTTTATCCTATGGGATGGGATGCCTTCGGTCTTCCTACCGAAAATTTTGCCATCAAAAACCACATTCATCCTGCCGAGGTAACAAAGAATAATGTTGCCCATTTCAAGCAGCAGCTTCAGTCACTGGGTTTTTCATTTGACTGGACAAGAGAAATTAATACCACCGACCCGTCATATTATAAGTGGACTCAGTGGATTTTTCTGCAGCTGTTCAAAAAAGGTCTTGCGTACAAAAAAGAGATGGCTGTTAACTGGTGTACCTCCTGTAAGTGTGTGCTTGCCAACGAGGAGGTTGTAAACGGCGTTTGTGAGCGTTGCGGTAGTGAGGTTATTAGAAAAAATCAAAGCCAGTGGATGCTTAAAATTACAGATTATGCCGACAGACTTGTTAAAGACCTTGACGATGTTGATTTCATTGACAGAGTTAAAACACAGCAGCGCAACTGGATTGGTCGTTCAACAGGTGCTGAGGTTGATTTCGGCACCACCGAGGGCGATATTCTTACAGTTTATACCACCCGTCCCGATACCCTTTTCGGTGCAACATATATGGTAATTTCACCGGAGCATCAGTTTATTGAAAAATGGGCTCCCCATATTAAGAATATGGACGAGGTTCGCAAGTATCAGAACGAAGCCGCTCATAAGAGTGATTTTGAGCGTACAGAGCTTAATAAGGATAAAACCGGTGTTAAGCTTGAGGGCGTGATGGGTATTAACCCTGTTAACGATACCGAAATTCCCATTTTTATTTCAGATTATGTACTTACCTCATACGGAACAGGTGCAATTATGGCAGTTCCGGCCCACGATACACGTGACTGGGAATTTGCAAAGAAATTTAATCTTCCTATTATTGAGGTTGTTAAAGGCTCACAGGTTGGTGTGGAAAACGAGGCATTCACCGACTGTGCAACAGGAATAATGACTAATTCATCATTTCTTGACGGACTTACTGTTGAAGAGGCTAAAAAGGCTATTACAAAATGGCTGTCCGATAACAATAAGGGTAGGGAAAAGGTAAACTTCAAGCTTCGTGACTGGGTGTTCTCACGTCAGAGATATTGGGGCGAGCCTATTCCGATTGTAAAGTGCGAAAAGTGCGGTTACGTTCCTCTCGACGAAAGTGAGCTTCCTCTTACTCTGCCTCAGGTGGATTCCTATGAGCCTACCGACACAGGCGAATCACCTCTTGCAAAAATCACCGATTGGGTAAATACAACATGTCCCTGCTGCGGTGGACCGGCTAAGAGAGAAACCGATACAATGCCTCAGTGGGCAGGTTCATCATGGTATTTCCTTAGGTATATGGATCCCCACAATGATAAAGAGCTTGTATCAAAAGAGGCGGTTAATTATTGGTCACCTGTTGATTGGTATAACGGCGGTATGGAGCATACAACGCTTCACCTGCTTTATTCACGCTTTTGGCATAAATTCCTTTACGATATCGGTGTTGTTCCCACACCGGAGCCATATCAAAAGAGAACCTCTCACGGTATGATTCTCGGTCAGAACGGCGAAAAGATGTCAAAATCAAGGGGTAATGTTGTTAACCCGGACGAGATTGTTGATACCTATGGCGCAGACACAATGCGTCTTTACGAGATGTTCATAGGTGATTTTGAAAAGGCTGCCCCCTGGAACAGCGATTCAATCAAGGGCTGTAAGCGTTTCATTGAAAAGTTTTGGAATCTTCAGGAAAAGGTTGCCGACGGCGACGAATATTCTCCCGAATTGGAATCACTTATTCATAAAACCATCAAAAAGGTTACTTACGATATTGATAATCTTAAATGCAACACAGCTATTGCGGCAATGATGACCCTTGTTAACGAAATGGCACTTAAGGGCTGTAACAAGGCAGACCTTAAAACCCTTACAATTTTGCTTAACCCCTTTGCTCCTCACGTAACGGAGGAAATGTGGCAGGTTATGGACTTCGGCGGAATGGTAAATGAGGCTAAATGGCCTGAATATGACGAGGAGAAAACCAAGGAAAACACGGTTGAAATCGTGCTTCAGGTTATGGGTAAGGTTCGTTCAAGAATGACAATCGGTGTTGATATGCCGAAGGATGAGGTTCTTGAGGCTGCAAAGAAGGATGAAAAAATTGCAGAGCTTATTGCCGGTAAGACAATTAAGAAAGAAATTTATGTTCCCGGCAAGCTTGTTAATATCGTAGCAGTTTAATAAATATGCCGTCCGATTATTCGGGCGGTATATTTTTCTGCCTTGATTTATATATTTTAACTCTTTATATTTTTTTTAATATGTGTTATTATTACAATGGTGATTTGGGTGAATATCAAAAAGAATGACGATATAAATCTTAAAATTGATGACTTTACAGTGGAAGGCTCCGCTGTGGGACATTATGACGGCGTTGCCGTGTTTGTTCGCGGTGCAGTGCCCGGCGATGAAATTATTGCCCATATTATTAAAGTATCTAAAAAATACTGTATCGGCATTGTTAAGGAAATTGTTGTTAAATCACCTTATCGCATAGAATCCGACTGTCCCGTGTCCGACAAATGCGGTGGTTGCTCCTTTCGCAATGTCACCTATCAATGCGAGCTTGAATATAAAAAATCAAGAGTGGAACAGGCTATACGCCGTATAGGTCATATTGATATTGATGTTGAGGATATTATCGGTGCCGATAGGGTAAACCGTTACCGTAATAAAGCACAATATCCTGTCGTTATTGATGCAGGCAGTCTTACGTCAGGCTTTTACGCTTATAAAAGCCATCGAATTATACCCTGTAATAACTGCCTTTTGCAGAGCGAGGATTTTTCGCAGTGCATTGACGCCTTTTCAAAATGGGTTAAAGAGTCGGGCGTTACATCTTATGATGAATATACAGGTAGGGGAACTTTACGCCATATTTATCTGCGCAAGGCATTTGCAACAGGCGAAATATCGGCATGTGCCGTAGTTAATGCAAATTCTTTGCCTAATGCGGATTTGCTTATAAAATATCTTACTCAAATTGACGGATTAAAAAGTGTCAGCTTTAATGTTAACAAGGATAAAACCAATGTTATCCTCGGCAAAAACACTTATACTCTTTGGGGCGCAGATTATATTACCGAGATTTTGCTTGGCAAAAGATTTGCCGTGTCACCTAATTCTTTCTTTCAGGTCAATCCCTTTCAGTGTGAAAAGCTATACAAAAAAGCAGCTGAATATGCAAATCTCAGCGGCAATGATGTACTAGTGGATTTGTATTGCGGTGCAGGTACAATCGGTCTTACCATGGCGGATAAGGCAAAGGCGGTTTACGGTATAGAGGTTGTGCCTCAGGCGGTGGAAAATGCTCGCCTTAACGCAAATCTAAATGATATTAAAAACGCCGAATTTATGTGCTGCGACGCATACGAGGGAGCCGAAAGGCTGGCTCAAAAGGGCGTTAAGCCCGATGTTGTTATCCTTGACCCTCCCCGAAAGGGCTGTCAGAGGGAGTTGTTTGACGTTATTGAAAAAATGTCGCCAAAGCGTGTAGTGTATGTGTCCTGCGACAGTGCCACCTTGGCAAGAGATTTGGCACTTTTGAAGGAGAGAAATTATATAACTCAAGCCGTCACCCCGGTGGATATGTTCCCCCGCACCCCTCATGTGGAGAGCGTGGTTCTGTTGACTAAAGTACATAAATAAAAACTAATATTGTAAAGAAAAGATATGTAAAGCAGATTGACTGGCTGAATTTGAATAAGTCGGCACAGAATCCGATTACATATCTGAATCCATGATAGAGAGATAAAATTCC
>CAMFRO010000024.1 GCA_945982035.1 uncultured Clostridia bacterium
TTATTAAATTGCACAATTGTTGAGGTGCCGAAAATATAAAAAAGACAAGTAATGAAATAAAATCATTGCTTGTCTTTTTTTGTTATGGATTGCAATAACCACAGGGAGAATAGCCGTTATCGGTTAAACTGCTTCTGGTTCCGGTATAATACTTTTTATTTTTCGGACTCATTTTTTCAACACCGGTACACTCGGGACGGTGAAATTTTTTTGAATTGGTATTTAAAACATATTCCTGCACCTGCTCATTTTCAGATGAACTTTTATTATTCTGCGTTGCAGCCGAGGTGCTTTCAATTAAACTGCTTTCGCCTGTTTTATAATCAATTCTTACACCGGGCTGAGAATTATAGCAATACACATTAAAGCATACGCCCTCACCGTCATCCTCCATACTCAGTGCTTCTATCTGTACACCGTCGCACAAAAGATTATCCTCATTAAATACAGGCGTTACACGGTACAAAACGTGGTTTTCCGTACTTGTAACATATTGTGCAACCATATTTTCAAAAGGGAGCATACCCTCGGTGTTCATATATCTTGTACCGGTAATAAGGTTTTTCTCGTTTGCATTCTCGCCGGTTAGCTGATAGCCTATCAAATGGCATCTGTTATAAAGATATTTACCGTCAACGCAGTCATATTTAACCGTATGCCATCCGGTAGGCTTAATCTGTCCTATTTCGCCTCGCTCCTCGGTAGGCATTATCTCGGTGCCGATGCAAGCATAAGCAACGGTACATCTGCCCAAGCTGTCAAGGTCGCCGTATTCCTCAAAGGCGGTAACGGTATATGAGTCTTCGTCAAAATTAGGCTGATTATCATTAAGAACAACATACGGCTCGTATGTATATTCAGGCACATCTAATATTGTATATGAATTCTGTGTATCTGAATATTCGTTGCTTCGTTCAGTTGTTTGAATATCGGCGGTGCCTTGAATATCCTGACTGCATCCGCAAAGCAACAAAAGAAGGCTTAATATCAGTGCAGTTATTTTTGCTTGCTTTTTCATAATATCACCGATTTAATAATATCATACCTTGCGTGTTGTATCAAGTTTTCTATTCTCTATATCAAATATTATTACTGCACAGCCTATTATCATTACAACGCTCAGCCCTGTATTTACCTGATAAGGCTCTACTACCGTGTGGGAAACATTGCTGAAAACGCTTATGCTTTCGGGGAAAAGAAGAGCATATCCTCTCATAAGAAAAAACGACAAAACTCCGCAAAAAACCCTGTATATAAAAAATCTAAAGTAACTCATTTTAAATGAGCGCAGTATTCCCATTAGCTGAAAATGTATGCAAAGTCCCCCGAAGGCGAGAAAAAAGGCACAATAATCAAGAGGTATTGAAGTAGGAGAGCAAATACCCTTTGTTATTTCAATAATAGGATAAATATATTCGGGAATTGAAAAAACCGAGCAGACTGCGCTGAAAAGCACTATGTAGGCGCTCATAACAAGCAAGCTGTGAACACATCCTTCGGTGGATTTTACAAGGGCGTCGGACAGGGGCAAATGCTTATACGAGGCGTCAATATTAATAATTTTATCCTTGCTGAAAAGGGCAGTAACGGCACCTGATATCAGGGCGGAAAGCACATTGACGCAGTAAAGAATAATCCCTGTTTTTGTACTGCCGTAGTTTACCGAGCCTACGGCGGTAACGATAAATGCAAGTCCGCCGCAGAAATTAAAGCACATCACCCTTTGGGCAGCTTTTTCGTCAATATATCCACGTACATACAAATCCTGAGTAAGAACGGCGCCGCAGGGAAAACCGCCCATAAGTCCTAAAATTACGGCGGTGGAGCAACATCTCGGCAGACGAAAAACCTTTTCAAACACTGTACCGAAAAGCTTTTCAAACACAATACTGCATTGTGAGTCTTGTATTATGCCGGTAAGAATAAGTATAGGAAGCAGTGAGGGAATGATTATGCCTTCACACATTGATATTCCCTCTGCCGCTCCCGCTTTTGCCTCTTTATTCATTATAATAAGAATTGCGATAACTGCCGTTATACATATTGTTGCCGTAATGCTTTTCTTCATAAATCCCACCGGATAATTATATGCCGGCAAGGCAGGTAATATAATGAATACTATTTTATTCCGTTTTACTCATTGCATCAAGGGGATTTACCTTTTTTCCGTCAAGGAATGTTTCAAAATGAAGATGAACACCGTCGCCTGTTTCGCAGGGAACGGTACCTAAAACACCGATGGCGTTGCCGATATTAAGGTATGTGCCCTTTTTAACCGACGCACTTTTAAGTCCGCAGTACCTTGCAACAAGCTTGCCGCCGTGATCAACCTCAACCACAATACCGTACATATCGTCGGTATATACATTTGTGACGATACCGTCATTTATTGCAACAACCTTGTCGTCCTCTTCGCCTTCAAAATCAACGGCGGTGTGGGCTCTGTAATCATCCATGGTTTTGTCATAGGTCAGCTCCTCACTGTATCCCTTTGCTACCGCCTCGGTAAGCGGATACTTATAGTAGCTTTTGTAGGGAATATTGTTTTTACCCTGCTCCATAGTTACCTTTTCGGTTGTGGATTTTGAGCTTTCGGCAGTTGATTTTTCGGTATGCTTAGCCGTGGCTTTTTCCGTTGTTTCCGTAACACCTGTTACGGCACGCTGAACCTCGGTGGTTTCCTCTATGGTTGTTGCCTCGTTAACTGCATCGTTTTTTGATGACGAATTTGTTGAAAAATAAACGATAAGTCCTAAGGCAATTATACAAAGGCAAACCACCGAAAACAATGCCCTTATATTTTTATTTTCCTTTTTATTTGACATTGACATAAATAACACCTCGGGTTTATTATGCCCGAGGTGTAAAATTTTATGCATTTTGTAAAATATCAAGGGTTATACGAACAACATCTATTGAGGTATCCTGCAAAAGCTTAACGGAAATAAATGGCTTTTTGCCCGACGAAAATTTTGCTCTGCCACGCATTTTTTCGTTTAGCGCAACGAGGAATTTTACGTCAACATCATTAAGATAAAATGCAATTTCCGTGCCCTTTTGCTTTATTTCGTAAATGCCTATCTTCATTGCCGTATTACGAAGCAGTGCAATCTCAACAAGTCCGTAAACGGGAGCCGGCGGAATACCGAATCTATCCGTAAGCTCATCGTAAACATCGCCCGCATCCTCCTGGGAGCGTATATTTGCAATGGCCTTGTACATAGCAAGACGCTGAGGTGTGGAGGTAATATAATCCTCGGGAATACTTGCGTCAACAGGCAAATCAATAAGACATTCCTGTTCTTCAACGTCAGGTTGTTTTTCGCCCTTTTCCTCTGCTACAGCCTCCTCCAGAAGCTTAAGATACATATCGTAGCCGACGGATTCCATGTGGCCGTGCTGCTTATTACCCAAAAGAGAGCCGGCTCCACGGATTTCCAAATCACGCATTGCAATTTTAAAGCCGGAGCCAAACTCGGTATATTCACGTATTGCCTCAAGTCTTTTTGTAGCAATATCCGTCAGCTCCTTGCCTCTTGTAAAGGTAAAATACGCATATCCTCTGCGGGAGGATCTGCCTACCCTGCCCCTGATTTGATGAAGCTGAGCAAGTCCCATACGGTCGGCGTTTTCTATTATAAGAGTATTTACATTTGATACATCTACACCTGTTTCAATAATAGTGGTGCATACAAGAATATCAATATCGCCGTTAATAAGCTTTTCCCACACATCGGATAGCTGTTCCTCACTCATTCTGCCGTGAGCAACTCCTACATTTGCATCGGGAATTGCTTTTTTTATTTGAACAGCGGTGTGGTCAATGGTATCAATATTATTATGAAGATAATAGCACTGTCCGCCTCGGGCAAGCTCCTTTTCCATAGCCTCAACAAGCATGCCGAAATCGTACTCAACCACATAGGTTTGAACAGGGTGACGGTCGCCGGGGGCTTCCTCCAGCAATGACATATCTCTTATACCGCTCATTGCCATATTAAGAGTACGTGGTATAGGCGTTGCAGAAAGAGTAAGCACATCAACACGGGGAAATTTTTCTTTAATTTTTTCCTTCTGTGATACACCGAAGCGCTGTTCCTCATCAACAACGAGCAATCCTAAATCCTTAAAACGTATATCCTTACTGATAATTCTGTGGGTGCCTACAAGCAAATCCACCTTGCCCTGCTCCAAATCCTTAAGCACCTGCTTTTGCTTGGTGGGAGATACAAAGCGTGACAGCATCTCCACCTTTACGGGAAAGGGCTCAAATCTTTTAAGGGCAGTTTGGTAATGCTGCATTGCCAAAACCGTTGTGGGAACCAAAATTGCGCACTGCTTTCCGTCGCCGATGCATTTAAAGCAGGCTCGCAAAGCCACCTCCGTTTTACCGAATCCCACGTCGCCGCAAAGCAGACGGTCCATAGGCGCCTTCTTTTCCATATCGCCTTTGATTTCATCAGCGCAACGAAGCTGGTCCTCCGTTTCCTCATATTCAAAGCGAAGCTCAAAATCACGCTGCATATCAGTATCTTCGCTGAAGGCATATCCCTGTGTGCTCATTCGCTTTGCATAAAGGGCAATCAGCTCCTTTGCCATATCTCTAACAGAAGCACGAACTTTATTCTTTGTTTTCTGCCAATCGCCGGAGCCGAGACGGTTAACCTTTACTCGGCTATCGTCCTTGGGACCTATATATTTTGAAACCAAATCAAGCTGAGTTACAGGCACATAAAGTGTGTCGCCCTTGGCGTAGCTGATTTTTATATAATCCTTTTTAACATCGTTAATCTCAAGAGCGTGAATACCCTCAAATACGCCGATACCGTGAACATTATGAACAATGTAATCACCCTTTGAAAGCTCGTCAAGAGAGTGAATTGCATCCTTTGATGATACCTTTTTGTGCTTTTTCTTGGACTGATTTGTGCGGGCGTGAGTCATCAGTGCAAATTTAACATCGCTTAGCTGAAAGCCTGCGCTTAATGTACCGGTCAGTACGGTAACGGAGCCTTTTCTAAACTCCCTCGGCGGTTTTTCGCAGAAGGTACAATCATATCCCATTTCCGAAATATCGTAGGACAAGGCTCTGCCTGCTCGTGCGGTGCCTGCCATAATTGCAACGGTATAGCCTGTTTTTAGCAGAGGGAACAATTCCTCCTTTAGCTGAGTCATTGTGCCTGACCAAGCATTAAAGCTTTGACAGCGGAAATTTGACAAATGCCCCACGGGAGTATCAAAGCTTCCCCTGGGCAGAGAGTCAAGATACACGGCATTATCCTGCTGATAAATTCCGCACAGCTCATCAAAATCAATGTTAAATTTATCTATACCTTTACAGAGATTGCCGTCATCAAGAAGCCATTTGAGCTCCTCGTTCATCAGCTTTGTTTGATTTTGGCTTTTTTCTTTAACCTTTGCACTTTCACACACAAAAAGCATACCCTCAAAATAGTCAAAAATACCCTTTGACTCGTATGCGAGAGGCAAATATTTATCATTGCAGTGAAGTGAAAATCCCTGACGTAGCTTTTCGCAGTCACGGTACATTTTTTCCCTTGCCTTGATTGCTTTTCCTTTTAATGACGAGGCGAGCATTTCAATTTTATCCGCCTGCTCCTCGTAGGATTTAAACAACACCTCAGATGAAGGAATAATATCTATTTTCTCTACCATATCGGTACGTCTTTGGGTGGCAATATCAAAATAGGTTATTGAATCAACCGTGTCGCCCCAAAGCTCTATTCTGACAGGCGCATCACTGCCGGGGGAATAAATATCAATAAGTCCGCCTCTTACGGCAAACTGGCTTGTGCCTTCAACCTGGTCAAAGCGCGAATACCCTGCCTTAACAAGTCCCTCCACGGTTTCGTCAATATTAATTTCGTCCCCTGTCTTAATAGTAAAGGAACGCTGACGAAACTCTTTGGGAGGCATAGTAAACTGGCAGGCAGCGGAAACCGACATAACCACGGCGGTATAATTCCCGTCAAGTATTCTTGAAAGAACGCCAAGACGGATATGCTCAAATTCCCTGCTTATGCCCTCCACATCAAGAAAGGTAAATTCTCTTGAGGGATATAGCCAAACGCCCTGCTGAAGCTGTGACAAATTTTCATAAAATCTGACTGCACTTGCCTCGTCGGGAGTAATAATGAAGGCTTTTTTATTAAATTTCTGCTGAAGTGAATGGACTGTATGAACCTTGTTTATATCCGCAAGACCCACTGCCCCGACAGGAGTATTAAGGTTGTCAATGCTCTTGCCGAGGCTAATATATTCACTGCTTTTTTCTAAAATTTCGGAAAAGCAGGACATAATTATCTCCTTGTAAAAAATTATGAATTATATAAATTCATCGCTTTATCTGTTTCACCGTCAAGCATTAGCTTAAGGGCATTTGAGGCATTTTGCAGGGCAGATTTTAAATCCTCCTGCCTGTCTTTAGGAAATTCACCCAAAACCCAATCAACTAAGTCATAATCAGCCGAGGGCTTTTTGCCTACGCCGATTTTTATACGGGGAAAATCCTCACTGCCAAGACAGGAAATAATACTTTTAATGCCATTATGTCCTCCGGCGGTGCCTTTACGTCGGATACGCAGCTTGCCCGGCTCTAAATTAATATCGTCATATAATACTATTATATTTTCGTCGGGAATATTATAGTAGCTTGCCGCCTCATAAACAGCCTCTCCGGAATTGTTCATCATAGTCTGAGGCTTCATAACAAGACAGCGATGTCCGTTAATGACTGTATCACACACAAGAGCGTGAAATTTAAGCTTCTTTATATCAAAGCTTTCCTCTCTTGCAATCAAATCAACAGCAAGAAACCCGGCGTTATGCCTTGTCATTTCGTATTTTCTGCCGGGATTTCCCAATCCAACCACAAGAAATTCAATGGGACCTTTTCTTTTAAACAACATTTTCATCTATCTCCGATACGGTTATTTTTATTTTATCCGCACGTCTGCCTTCAACAGACACAACCTCAATATGCAGATTTTCGTAATCAAAGCTATCTCCCACGCAAGGTATTTTATCCGTATTTTCCATAACCCAGCCGTTAACGGTGGTAACATCCGGATTTTCCCTTGGCTGAATATCAAAAAATTCAAACACATCGTCAATATTTGCGCCGGCGTCAACATAATACTGAGAGTCACCGGCCTTTTCAATATAAACCTGGACCTCATCATGCTCGTCCCATATTTCGCCCACAAGCTCCTCTAAAATATCCTCCAGCGTAACAATACCCTCGGTGCCGCCGAACTCGTCAACAACCACCGCAAGATGTGTTTTATTCTTTTGAAGAATACGTAAAAGCTTTGATATTTTTGTATCAGGGCTAACGGTTGGTACAGGCTTTATTATAGTGCGCAGTGATTTAAGCTTGCGCCGCCGTGCCTCCTCAAAATCACGATGATGTATAACACCTACGATATTGTCAATATCACCTATATAAACAGGCAGACGGGAAAATCTGTATTTTCTGAAAACCTTTTCTATTTCCGCAAGAGGCATATATTTTTCCACAGCCTCAACGTCAACTCGTGGAGTAAGTATATCTGTAACATACAAATCGTCAAATTCAATGGAGGAGCGTATCAATTCCGACTCATTTTCGTCAATTTCACCGTCGGTATGTGCCTCGTCAACGTATGTTTTCAGCTCCTCCTCGGTTACGGTATCCTTTATACCTAATCCAAAAAGCTTGTTAAGAAGCTTTTTCCAGCCTCTGAAAAACAGGTTAAGGGGAGAAAACAAAATAATAAAAAATTTAACGGCAGGAGTAATTAAAACCGTATATTTTTCCGCCTTCTCCTTTGCAATGGTTTTGGGCGTAACCTCACCGAAAATCAGCACTACTACGGTCATTACAACGGTTGATACCGTAGCACCCAAATCACTGTTATCCCCTAAAATACCGGTAAAAAACAGTGTTGCAATAGATGTACATGCAATATTTACAAGGTTATTTCCTATAAGAAGTGTTGACAGTACACCGTCATAATCATCTGCAAGAGATAAGGTTTTTTCAATTTTTTTACTGTCGGTGTTCTCCATTGCTTTAAGCTTAACACGGTTAAGGGAGGAAAACGCCGTTTCGGCAGAAGAGAAAAACGCCGAGCATATAACAAGTATTACCATTACAACAAGCAATGTAACATTCATTTTTTTAATAACCTCTTTACGCCTTAAAGGGCATACCCGACAGGTATGCCCCCTAAATTATTTGCATTTATTCTTCCGTTTTGACAAATTCAGAGAAATCTCTCTCCTCGTCTGACTTTTCAAAATTGTACATATTTTCATCTTTAACGTGCTTTGCAATATACTCGTCACGGTCAAAGAGCTGGTCTGCCTTAACCTTCCATGCCTTTGCAGCCTCAATGGTCTTGTCAAACAGCTCATTTGCAGATTCGGGATGCTGCATTTCCGTAGAATGAGCACCGGACACGGCTACCATTTTACTGATAGCGCCGGGGTTATCAAGCACCGGACAGGGACGAAGCATATTGTTATTGAACGGCTGATTCTTTTTATACTCCATAAACAGAGGGCTCTTAAGAGCGTCAAGAACAGAGCTTTCTTTAATATTAACATTTGAATAATGTACAAAGGCACAAGGCTCACAGTCGCCGTTTGAATTAATGTGGAAATAGTGACGTCCGCCGGCAATACAGCCCTGAACATACTCGCCGTCATTCCAGAAATCAAGGGCAAAAATCGGCTTTGTATGACGCCATTCGTGCATTTTTTTATACATAGTTGCTCTCTGCTCCGGTGATACCATAAGGTCGGTAACTGCACCGTTGCCGGTAGGCATATATGTAAAGAACCATGCAAATTTTACACCCTGATCAATGAGCCAATCCATATACTCATCAGAGGCAAGCACATCGGTATTTTTGCTTGTATAGCAAAGTGAAGCACCAAAAGGAATACCTCTGTCCTTAAGTCTTTTCATGGCGGCAGTACATTTTTGGAAGGTGCCTTCGCCACGGCGAAAATCGTTTTCCTCCTCGTATCCTTCAATGGAGAATGCCGGAAGGAAGTTGCCTACCTCGCCGATTTCGTCGGCAAAGCTGTCATCAATAAGAGTGCCGTTAGTAAAGCTCATAAAGATACAATCGGGATTTTCACGGCACAGACGCATCAAATCCGCCCTTCTCATTGTAGGCTCACCGCCGGTATAAAGGAACATATATGTACCAAGCTCCTTAGCCTGCGATATTATTCTTGCCAAATCATCGTAGGAAAGGGAGCTTTGATGACCGTATTCCGCTGCCCAGCAGCCCTTACACTTAAGGTTACAAGCGGCGGTGGGGTCCATAAGAATTGCCCAGGGAACATTACATCCATGCTTTTCAATAGCTGCCATACGTATTGAATAACTGTTAATGGCAACATTCATAGCAGGAGGAATAAGCTTGTTAACAACATCCTCGTTTGTGTCACAGATAAGGCTTTTTGCAAAGCGCATCCAGTTATTATCCGGGTCGTCAAGAACTTTGTGTAAGCCTGCATAGGTTGAACGGTTAACCTTTTTAACATCTGCCATTTCAAGCAGACTGAGTATTTTAGGTGCGTTTTTATTAAAATCTTTTCTGGCGTATTTAACTGCCTCTTTAACAGCGACAGCCATTGCCTTTTCTTTGATAGAAGCCATAATTATTCCTCTCATCGCTATATAATACTACGGCGAAGCGCATTTGCCGATTCTATGATTTTAGCGTACACTCACTATAATACTATTAATTTAAAAAGTCAAGATGTTTTTATAAAACTTTATAATTGCCTTTTTTGTAAAAATTTAACTGTTAAAATCTGATTTGGAATTTAAGACGATATGTTTTATCTGTCTTGTTTTTATAAATATCGTTACAATGTGCGCCCCAACTGTCATAGCCTCCAACGCCCTGCTGACGGGCAATGCAGCGCACAACGGTTTTATTGTATTCGGGCAAATCTTTTTTATGCCATACATCCTCAAGCTCCTTAGGAAGATAATGGCACACGTTAAGCTCCATAACAGGCTCGGCAACAATGCTGAACACCTTTTTATTACCAACAATGGTTGCATATCTTACGCCTGTTCGGTTGCCGCATTCCTGAGGCTTAAGGTAATCAACGAACATATCGTTAACGGTAGTGTTGTAAAGTCCGATTGTTGAGCCGTTGCGGCGGTCAATATAGTTTTCCTCGGGGCCTTCGCCGAGATAAGTAACATTTTCAAAATCCGGCGGAAGCTCAAATAATAGGCTGACCTCCGGAATTTCCGGCAAAGAATCATCCGGAAAGAACTGCATATCAATTTCAATGCCCTTAGATGTGATTGTATAAACCACCTGGCCCTTTGATTCCGGCTGAGTACATATTGTTGCACCGGAGGTAACAACAACCTTTTTGCCCTCGTCAAGAATTTGATAATTCTCTATTGACCACTTTGTATTGTTAAAGATACCGGGGGTGTCCCCTGCATCTCTCCAACAGCCAAGCCTGCTGCCTGCACGGGAGCCTCTGTCGTTATCGGTAAGGGCACGCCAGAAATTAAAGCGCATAGGCTGGGAAAGAAGCTCCTCTCCTCCGATTTTGATTGAATAGAGTTGATTGCGCTCTCTGCGCTCAAATCGCACAACGGCATCCTCGCTGATAATTCTCAATGAGCCATAGGTATCATCCACAAGCAGAGGCTCTTCCTCATCAAGCTCGTCATAAACATTCTCAAACTCGTTTATAACAAACTGCTCCCAAGCGACAATATGACCTGCCTGAGCCCATTCGGAATCCTCTTTAAGACGAAGCTCAAGATTAAGATAGCATTCTGTATTGCCCACCTTGCCAAGCTCAAGGTCCACAACCTTTTTCTCGCCGGGCTGAACATCAACCGTAGCAACGCCGTCACGGTAAACGCCCTTATCGGAGCATTGGCACCAATAAAGCTCATATTCATTTAGATTTGTAAATAGGAATTTATTTTTAATTTCAATTATGCCTTTTTCAGGGTCAATTGCCTTGAAATCAACATTTTGATAAAGTTTTTTAATTTCAACAAGCTTCGGAGTTTCCTTTCTATCGCCGAAAAGCAAGCCATTTCCGCAGAAATGCCCATCGTGTGGATTTTCGCCGAAATCACCGCCATAGGCAAGATACTCTCTGCCCTGCTCATCGGTGGTGAGTATGCTCTGGTCAACCCAGTCCCAAACAAATCCGCCCTGAAGACAGGGATACTTATCCCAAAGAGTCGTATATTCGTCGGTGGAGCCGCAGGAATTACCCATTGCGTGAGTATATTCACAGAGAATAAAGGGTCTGCTGTCCCTACCGGTAAGGGCGTATTCCTCACACTCCCAAGGTCTGTAATACATTTTGCTCTGTACATCGGAAAGCTCCTTCTCATCGGGAGACCTATGACATTCAAAATGAACAAATCTTGATTTATCCTGCTCTTTTAACCACTTATACATTTTTTTAGGTGTTTCGCCACCTAAGGACTCGTTACCCATGGACCAACAAACAACACAGGAATGGTTTTTATCCCTGTGATAAAGCGCCTTAATACGCTCCATACACGCCTTTTCCCATTCGGGACGGGAGCCCGGAAGCTGAGGGCAACCGATAATCTGTGACCAATTGGTGCCGTGAGTTTCCATATTATTTTCATCAATAACATAAAGACCGTATTCGTCACACAGCTCATACCATCGGGGCGTGTTTGGATAATGAGAGGTTCTTACGGCGTTGATATTGTTCTTTTTCATAAGCTCAATATCCTTACGCATAACCTCCTCGCTGATATATCTGCCTGTTTTGCAGTCAAATTCATGACGGTTTGTGCCCTTGAATACAACACGCTTTCCGTTTATTCTAATAATTCCATCCTTTATTTCAACAGTTCTGAATCCTGTTTTTGCAGAAATATACTCAATTGGCGTACCGTTGTTTTTAAGGGTAAATACAACGGTGTAAAGGTGCGGATTTTCAGCACTCCAGGAAGTTACGTTTGTAACAATGGCCTTAAGCTTTGTAATATGATCCTCGTTTGCGTACTGACTGTCAAGAGCCACTACTGCACCATCGGTATCAACAACGCTCATATCAATACTGAGTCCTTCGTAGGAGCCGTTTGTTTTAACCGTAACGTCAAGATATCCGTCACGAAGAGTAGAGTCAGGCTCTGCGTGAATTTCAAAATCACGGATATATTCCTTTTCGGTGGTATATATATAAACATCACGGAAAATACCGCCCAAGCGCCACATATCCTGGCACTCAAGCCAGCTACCTGTACACCAGCGGTAAACCTCAACGCCTATTACGTTGGAGCCTTCATTGAGGTAACGGGTAATATCAAATTCACTGCGGTTAAAGGTTGATTCACTGTAACCTACTCTTTCGCCGTTAACATAAAGATAAAATGCGGATTCAACGCCCTCAAAGCAAAGCACAACTCGCTTTGAGAGCAGAGATTTATTAATATGGATTCGTTTAAGATAACACCCTACGGGATTATGCTTTGTAGGTGCATTGGGAGGGCATATATCCTCGCTTCCCTCCCAAGGATAGCGAACATTACAGTATTGGGACTGGTCGTAGCCCTGCATCTGCCACGAGCATGGTACAATAACGCTGTCCCAGTTGTGAGCATCATAAAGAGGCTGTGCGAAATCCGACGGCCTGTATGCATAATTTTTGTAAAGCTTAAACTTCCATTTTCCGTTGAGAAGTTTGCACCTTGAAGATGCGTAGCGGTTTGCCTTTTTTGCCTCGTCAAAATTCTCATAGGGCATCAGGGTTGCATGCTGAGGCAGCCTGTTAACAGCAACAATCTCAGGATTGCTCTGCCATTCTGTATATCCGTCAATAAAATTTCTTTCCATATAGTATAACTCCGTAAATTATTATCTTCTGTGAAATTTGCCCTCCTGATAGCCCTCCTGCTTAAAGCAGACAGCCACAGAACGTAATAGTATTATCAAGTCTAATTTTATGCTCCAATTGTCGCAGTATTCCTTATCAAGCTTCATTTTTTTCATAAGGGATATACTGTCTCTGCCGTTAATCTGCGCCCAGCCGGTAAGCCCGGGGCGATAACGATATACGCCGTATTCAAGCCTTAGCCTGTGCGCCCTGATTTCTTTTGAAATAAGCGGACGTGGGCCCACAAAGCTCATATCACCTTTTAGAATGTTCCAAAGCTGAGGAAGCTCGTCAAGGCTTGTCTTTCTTAAAAACTTGCCGAATTTTGTGATATACTGCTCGGGATTTTCAAGCTCGCCGGTAGCACAGTTAGGCGTATTGTTTTTCATAGTTTGAAATTTGTAAATAATAAATGGCTTGCCGCCTCTGCCCCTTCGCTCGTGGCTGAAAAACACACTGCAATCCGGGATGAAAAAGTTAATACAGCATATAACAAGAAATAACGGCGACAGTACAACAAGTGCCGTAAATGACACAACTATATCAAATAATCGTTTCCATTTTGTAGGACCGAAATATTTTCTAATAAAATCTTTCATATTCATTCCTCTTTTGAATTTCACCAATACGGTGAAAACTCAATATAAAGTGGTTGATTATAGGGATTATACCATATAGGATACAGAATTGCAATTTATTTGTAGAGAATTATAAAAATTATCAACATTTTTTTAAAATATGTCTAAAAGGTTGCAAAATGTATTTTCAAAATATATAATTATGTTAAATTTTAATTTAACGAGGTATAAAAAATGAAGCGAATCATCAAAGGCTGTATATGTATTATTCTTTGTCTTACAATCGGATTTACTCTTACCGGATGCTCAAGCGCCGAGTTAACCGAGGAGAATGTAACAAAAACAGTGGAAAAGGTTGAAACATCACTTAAGGAATTTGACACCAAGGATCTTGAAAAGTATGTTGACAGTGAAACGCTCAGCTACATTTTAAAAATGGCTAAAGGTCACGACCAATTTTCAGATTTAGGAAAAGCCATATTTGAGAATCTTGATATTAAGATTGACTCAATAAATCTTGAAGAAAAAACCGTCACCGTATCCGTTAGAAATAAGGATTTATTTTATGTGGCATCGGATTTTGCCCAAAATCTGCTGAGTAATTATTCATCATTTCAGCTTCTTAACAAGTTAAACGATGACGAATTTCTTGACAACGGACTTACTCAGCTTACTCAGGGAATCACCGACGCTCAAATGAAGGACGAGGCGGTGCAGGTAACTCTTACCATTACCCAAGGCAAGAAAAATCTTGTGCTGGGATTTGACGAAACTGCCGAGGACGCTGTGTCAGGTGGTGCATTAACAGCTATAAAACAGCTTGTATAAATATATTATATAAAACAATTAAAAAAAAGTAGTGACAAAGGGTTAATTTTATGTTAATATAGTACAAGCGTGTAAATTATCCCAAATATGAGGTGAAATAAATGGCTAACAAATTCGTAACCGCTATTTTCGGAGATTACTCAAAAAAAGAAGTAAAAAAGCTCCGTAAGAAAGTTGACAAAATCCTTTCCCTTGAAGAAAAGTACAAGGCGATGGATGATAAAGAGCTTTCTTCCCAGACACAAATTTTTAAGGACAGACTTGCCGCAGGCGAAACACTTGACGACATTCTTCCGGAGGCTTTTGCCGTTTGCCGTGAAGCGTCGGATCGTGTGCTTGGTATGAAGCACTTTGAGGTACAGCTTATCGGCGGTATTGTTCTGCACCAGGGCAGAATTGCCGAAATGAAAACAGGTGAAGGTAAAACACTTGTTGCTACTCTTCCGGCATACCTTAATGCTCTTACAGGAGAGGGCGTTCACATCGTAACCGTAAACGATTACCTTGCAAAGCGTGACTCTGAATGGATGGGCAAAATCTATCGTTTCCTTGGTCTTAGCGTAGGTCTTATCATTCACGAAAAGAACAACGCCGAGCGTCAGGAGGCATACAACTGCGACATTACATACGGAACCAATAACGAAATGGGATTTGACTATCTTCGTGACAATATGGTTCAGTACAAAGAACAGAAGGTACAGAGAGGCCACATTTTTGCCATCGTGGACGAGGTTGACTCAATCCTTATTGATGAGGCACGTACTCCTCTTATCATCAGCGGTAAGGGCGACCAGTCAACAGACCTTTATCGTCAGGCAAACGCTTTTGCAAAAACCCTTAAAATGGTTAAGGTTGCAAAAATGGACGAAAAGGAAGACACCGAGGAAACCTATGACGGCGACTATGTAGTTGACGAAAAGGCACGTACAGCCACTCTTACTCAAGACGGTGTTGCAAAGGCTGAAAAATACTTTAATGTTGAAAACCTTATGGATATTGACAATACAACCCTGCGTCATCACATTGACCAGGCCATTAAGGCTATCGGCGTTATGACAAGAGATATTGACTACGTTGTAAAAGACGGTCAGGTTAAAATCGTTGACGAGTTCACCGGACGTATTATGGAGGGACGTCGTTATAACGAAGGCCTGCACCAAGCTCTTGAGGCTAAGGAAGGCGTAAAGGTAGAGCATGAAAGCAAGACTCTCGCAACAATCACCTTCCAAAACTACTTCCGTCTTTACAAGAAGCTTTCCGGTATGACCGGTACAGCCGCTACCGAGGCTCCCGAATTTGACGAAATCTACAAGTTGGATGTAGTTGAAATTCCTACCAACAAGCCGCTTATCCGTGATGACAAGCCGGATGTTATTTTCCAGACAGAGCAGGGCAAATTCCACAATGTTGTAAAGACAGTTAAGGAGTGCCACGAAAAAGGACAGCCTATCCTTGTAGGTACAATCAGCATTGAAAAGAGCGAACGCCTTTCAAAGATGCTTAAGCAAGAGGGCATTCAGCACAACGTACTTAACGCAAAGAACCACGAGCGTGAGGCTGAGATTATCGCTCAGGCAGGTAAATACGGAGCCGTTACAATTTCAACAAACATGGCAGGCCGTGGTACCGATATTATGCTTGGTGGTAACGCAGAATTCCTTGCAAAAGCACAGATGAAGAAAATGAAGTTCACAAACGAGCTTATTGCAGAGGCAACAGGCTTCGGTGAAACCGATGACGAGGAAATCCTCAACGCAAGAAAGACATTTGTTGATCTTGAGGCTAAATATAAGGAAGAAATTAAAGACGAAGCTGAAAAGGTACGTGAGGCAGGCGGTCTGTTCATTCTCGGTACAGAGCGTCACGATGCAAGACGTATTGATAACCAGTTAAGAGGACGTTCCGGACGTCAGGGCGACCCGGGTGCAAGCCAATTCTATCTTTCACTTGAGGACGACCTTATGCGTTTGTTCGGCGGAGAGCGTATGCAAAGGATGATGGGCAAGCTCACCGACGACGAGGATATGCCTATTGAATCAAAGCTTATTACAAAAACAGTTGAGTCATCACAGAAAAAGGTTGAGGGACGTAACTTCGGTATCCGTAAGAATACACTTCAGTACGATGATGTTATGAACCGTCAGCGTGAGCTTATTTACAAGCAGCGTGACCAGGTACTTGACGGCATTGATTTGACCGAAACCATCACCAAGATGCTTGACAAGAAC